>NZ_QSOX01000018.1:0-99853 GCF_003466325.1 Bacteroides sp. 4_1_36 | reverse complement strand
CTTTCCACAGCTGTGGTAAGAAAAGAACATTGCTGTGGAAAGATTAGTTTTTAGAGAAACAGACTCAGAAAGTAAAGAGATAGCAATTATATCTGGCATTTTAGAAACTAACTATCCATAAAGAACGAAATGAAATACTCCAAAGATAAAAGAAAAGAGAATGAAATCTCCCACAATACTGTGACAAACCGAAAAACTCAGCGACAGATAGGGTAAATATCAACCTAATTATTTATCTTTGTTAGCTTTTAAAAGTTAGCATACTAAAAACAATAAAGTGCAATGAAAGATTTTCTGAAATTTACGTTTGCCACCATTACCGGCATCATCGTATCAGTCGTTGTTTTAGTTTTCATCAGTATTCTGGTGGTTTTCAGCATGGTATCATCTTCGGAGTCAGAAACGCAAGTACGCAAAAACTCCATTATGATGCTGGATTTGAATGGTGCACTGGCTGAACGCAGCCAAGACAATCCGTTCGATGCCCTTATGGGAGACAATTATAAGACTTATGGCCTGGATGATATCCTCTCTTCTATCAAAAAAGCAAAAGAGAATGACGACATTAAAGGTATCTATATAGAAGCGACTTCGCTGGGTGCAGGATTTGCTTCACGCGAAGAAATACGCAATGCATTGAAGGATTTCAAGGAATCGGGAAAATTCATCGTGACTTATGGTGACAGCTATTCCCAAGGTCTTTATTATCTGTCAAGTGTAGCCGACAAGGTGTTGCTGAACCCGCAAGGTATGGTCGAGTGGAGGGGCTTGGCCGCTACCCCCATGTTCTTCAAGGATTTGCTGGCCAAAATCGGAGTAGAAATGCAGATATTCAAAGTAGGTACCTACAAATCGGCTGTAGAGCCTTTCATCTCTACCGAAATGAGCCCTGCCAACCGTGAACAAATCGACGCTTACCTGACCTCCATCTGGGGACAAGTGACCAATGATGTTGCAGAATCACGCAAAATATCTGTAGACTCACTGAACGCCATTGCCGACCGCATGTTGATGTTCTATCCCGCAGAAGAAAGTGTGCAATGCAGACTGGTCGATACATTAATATATAAGAATGATGTGCGCAACTACCTGAAAGCGATGGTAGGCATCGACAAAGACGACCGCATGCCCGTACTTGGTTTGCAGGACATGATTAACGTAAAGAAGAATGTTCCCAAAGACAAAAGTGGAAATGTGATTGCCGTATACTATGCCTATGGAGAAATTGACGGTGGTTCATCTTCTGCCTCCAGCGAAGAAGGCATCGACTCTAAAAAGGTGATTAAAGACCTGCGCAAGCTGAAAGATGACGAAGATGTAAAAGCTGTAGTATTACGCGTAAACTCACCGGGCGGAAGCGCCTATGGTTCAGAACAGATATGGTATGCCGTCAGCGAATTGAAGAAAGAGAAACCAGTCATTGTTTCCATGGGTGACTATGCAGCTTCAGGAGGTTACTACATTTCTTGTAATGCAGACACCATCGTGGCCGAGCCTACCACACTGACGGGTTCTATCGGCATCTTCGGCATGTTCCCCAACGCAAAGGGGCTGACTGATAAAATCGGGGTAAATTTTGATGTAGTGAAAACCAATAAATACGCAGACTTCGGCATGCTGACACGCCCGATGAATGACGGGGAAAAAGGGCTGATGCAAATGTATGTGAACAACGGATATGACCTCTTCCTCACCCGCTGCTCCGATGGCCGAGGCATCAGCAAGGAAGACCTGGATAAAATTGCCCAAGGCCGTGTATGGACCGGAAGCAAGGCCAAGGAACTAGGACTAGTCGACGAATTGGGTGGTTTGGACAAAGCTTTGGACATTGCCATTGCAAAGGCCGGAGTAGATGCCTATACCGTGATGAGCTATCCGAAAAAGGAAAGTTTCTTTGAAAGTCTGATGAACACCAATCCGGGTAACTACATCAAAGCACGTATGCTGAAAGGCACAATGGGCGAGATATACCAGCAGTTCAGCGTCCTGGAGAATTTTGACAAATGTGACCGTATACAAGCACGTGTCCCCTTTGAACTGAATATTCAATAAATGGAGGAAAACTTTATCAAGATATATCATTGGCTATATCCCCTATCATGGCTTTATGGGATAGGGGTATGCTTGCGAAATAAACTCTTTGACTGGGGCTGGCTCCGGTCAAAGAGTTTTGACGTTCCAGTAATATGCGTGGGCAATCTTGCTGTGGGCGGAACTGGCAAGACGCCACATACCGAATATCTGATAAAGCTATTACAAAAAAACGGAGTAAATGTAGCCACCCTCAGTCGGGGTTACAAGCGTAAAAGCCGAGGCTATGTATTGGCCGATGACAAGAGCAATGTACGCCAAATAGGTGACGAGCCGTATCAAATTAAAAATAAATTCCCCAATGCACGGGTAGCGGTAGACGAAAACCGTTGCCACGGCATTGAGCAACTGCTGAAACTGGAAAATCCCACTGTAGAAGCCATCATCCTGGACGATGCCTTCCAACATCGCCATGTAAAAGCTGGGCTGAACATTCTACTAACTGATTTTCACCGGTTACTGTGCGATGATGCCTTGCTCCCTGCCGGAAGACTCCGCGAACCTTCAAGCGGTAAAAACCGGGCACAGATGGTCATCGTTACCAAATGTCCGGATGATATCAAGCCGATAGACTTCAACATCATAGCTAAACGGCTCCACCTCTATCCATACCAACAACTGTATTTCTCCAGATTCCGCTATGGAATGTTGACACCGCTATTTCCCGAGAAAACGAACAGCCGGAAAGTGCTCTCCTCCCTCACCGGAGACGAGCAAGTACTGCTGGTGACAGGCATCGCCTCCCCCGCCCCCTTGCAGAAAGAAGTGGAATCTTACACGCCACACGTCAAATTGCTGGCATTTGATGACCATCATGACTTTACTCCCAAGGATTTATTGCAAATAAAGGAACAATTCCAGCACCTGGAAGAGTGGAAAAGACTGATAATCACCACGGAGAAAGATGCGGCAAGGTTGAAACTCCATCCCGCACTGGACGAAACACTAAAGCCGTACATTTACGTGCTGCCGATAGAAATAGAAATCTTACAAAATCAACAATATATATTTAACCAAAACATTATTGGCTATGTTAGAGCGCATTCAAGAAACAGCAGCCTTTCTGAAGGGAAAGATGCACACCCAGCCTGAGACAGCAATCATCCTCGGTACCGGACTCGGCAGTCTTGCCGGTGAAATCACTGAAAAGTATGAGATAAGGTACGAAGAAATCCCCAATTTCCCCGTCTCTACCGTAGAGGGACACAGCGGAAAACTTATCTTCGGCAAACTGGGCCATAAAGACATCATGGCGATGCAGGGACGTTTCCATTTTTACGAGGGCTATTCCATGAAGGAAGTAACCTTCCCGGTACGTGTAATGCGCGAACTGGGTATCAAGACCTTATTCGTTTCCAATGCTAGTGGCGGCACAAATCCGGATTTTGCGATCGGTGACCTGATGATTATCACCGACCATATAAACTACTTCCCCGAACATCCATTGCGTGGCAAAAACATACCTTACGGTCCTCGCTTCCCGGATATGAGCGAAGCTTATGACAAAGAGCTGATTCGTAAGGCCGACGCCATTGCGGCAGAAAAGGGCATCAAGGTTCAGCACGGTGTCTATATCGGTACGCAAGGTCCCACATTCGAAACACCTGCGGAATACAAGATGTTCCACATTTTGGGTGCCGATGCAGTGGGCATGTCCACCGTACCGGAAGTTATCGTGGCAAATCATTGCGGAATCAAAGTGTTCGGTGTATCTGTTATTACAGACCTGGGGGTGGAAGGTAAAATCGTAGAAGTCTCTCACGAAGAAGTGCAGAAAGCTGCGGACGAGGCGCAACCGAGAATGACAGAGATTATGCGTGAATTGATTAATAGAGCATAAGAAAGCATGAGAACAGAAATAGCTACCCTCGGTGAATTCGGCCTCATCCGACACCTCACCGAAGGCATTGAACTAAAGAACGAGTCGAGCCGATATGGTGTCGGAGATGATGCCGCCGTCCTCTCCTACCCGGCCGAAAAGGAAGTGCTCGTTACTACCGACTTGCTGATGGAAGGCGTCCATTTCGACCTTGTGTATGTACCGCTCAAGCATTTGGGGTATAAATCGGCCGTAGTCAATTTCTCTGATATCTATGCCATGAACGGCACACCGAAGCAGATTACCGTTTCCTTGGGCATATCCAAGCGTTTCAGTATAGAAGACATGGAGGAACTCTATGCCGGCATCCGTTTGGCTTGCGAAGAATATGATGTTGACATCGTGGGAGGAGACACCTCCGCTTCCTATACTGGGCTTACCATCAGCATCACCTGCATAGGCGAGGGTGAGAAAGGAAAAGTGGTCTACCGCAATGGTGCCCGCGAAACCGACCTGATTTGCGTCAGCGGCGACTTGGGTGCCGCCTACATGGGACTACAGCTTTTGGAACGCGAAAAGGCGGTGCTCAAAGGAGGTGACAAAGACTTGCAACCGGACTTCTCGGGGAAGGAGTATCTTCTGGAACGTCAACTGAAGCCCGAAGCACGCCGTGACATCATTCAGAAACTGGCAGAAGAAGGTATACAACCCACCTCCATGATGGATATATCGGATGGACTTTCTTCGGAATTACTGCATATCTGTACCCAAAGCAAAGTGGGTTGCCGAGTTTACGAAGAACATATTCCTATCGACTATCAGACGGCTGTAATGGCAGAAGAATTCAATATGAACCTGAGCACTTGTGCACTGAACGGAGGCGAGGATTATGAGTTATTGTTCACCGTCCCCATTGCCGACCATGAAAAGGTTGCCGAAATGGAAGGCGTCAAGCTGATTGGCCATATCACCAAACCGGAATTAGGCTGCGCCCTAATTACCCGTGACGGTCAAGAGTTTGAACTCAAAGCACAAGGATGGAATCCTTTGAAGGAAGAAGAAGCGGAAAAAGCATAACTATAAAACTTTTTCAGTATTTTTTCTCAAATCATAAACGCTGATAATTAGCCATATAGCCAATTATCAGCGTTTTTTATTATGAAAGCTATTGCATAGTCCAAAAGTTTCACTACCTTTGCAACCGCAAAAGAGATAAACATGGTGCCATAGCTCAGTTGGTAGAGCAAAGGACTGAAAATCCTTGTGTCCCCGGTTCGATTCCTGGTGGCACCACCAAAAAGCTTTTCAATTTTAGAAAACCCTTGAATTAGAGATAGTTCAAGGGTTCTTTTTTTACCCTCACTACGCATTTCATTACATATTTGTGAAGTTGGATTTCGCCAATTCAGTGGCTTTTTTTAAGGCTTTTGAAAAAGCCACTGAATATGTATCATACTTCATTGTTTTTCAACTATTTGACAATTCCAATCTCCGGTGTGAAAAAGTAATTTTGCACACATGACCGGATGGAGTTGAAAATGTGAAAGAAGTTTAAAAATTCGGTATTTCCCATCGGGATAAAAAAAAGGAATCGAACCCGGGATACAAAAGGCAATTCGAACTTGAGAAAAATGGGATTTTTATGGCTTTTCCACAAGTCCCCCAAAAAAGCCACCGAATTTAACACTTCGCTCCACGTCCTCATGCCATCCGGTTTTGACGAAACAATTGAATGTAAACCTCAAAAAACAAAAGTGATGAAACAGGGAACAATGAACATTCTGTTTTTCGTGCTTAAAACGAAATTGTTGAAAAACGGTGAGGCACCGGTATTGATGCGGATAACCATCAATGGAGACTATGACGATGTACGTATCCAAAGAAGCGTGCCCCTGAACTTATGGAACGCCGCCAAAGGATGCAGTAAAGGCAGGGACAGGGCATCAGTGGCACTGAACGCCTATATTGCCGAACTGCACGCACGCGCCTTGGAAAAACACAAGGAGCTGGTATTGGAACAGGCCCTGATTACCCCGAAACTGATCCTGAAACGTGTCTTCGGGAAAGACACCGGAATGCGTACACTGCTCGGTACCATGATGGAAGGCATCGGGGAAATGGAAACACTGGCAGGCATAGACTACTCTCCCGTCACGATCAACCGGTACAAGAACGTGGTGAAGAAATTGCAGCGGCTTATCCCCTCTTATTATGGCAAGGAGGATATCACCTTCCATGAGCTGACACCGGAGTTCATCCGTGCGTTTGACATTTACCTGAAAACGGAGGGGGGACTGTGCCGTAACACGATAGTCCGTTATATGAAATGTTTCAAGAAATTCACCAACATGGCATTGGCAAAGGAATGGATGCGCAAGAATCCCTTTTACGGTTACAAGATGGAGCAGGACGAGACCGATCCGGTATTCCTGACCTACGACGAGTTGCAGACCGTAATGAAAAAGAAATTCACCATCCCACGGCTCGAGCTGGTCAGGGACATATTTGTCTTCGCGTGTTTCACCGGTCTGGCGTTCTCCGATGTCGCCACTCTGAGTGGTGAAAACTTGGTACAGGACAATCTCGGGGACTGGTGGATAAGGAAGGGAAGGGTCAAGTTGGAACACCGCAGAAAAGCGTCTTCCATCAGCAACATCCCGCTGCTGCCCGTTCCACTGGCCATATTGGAGAAATACAGGGAACATCCGGTCTGCATAAAGAAAGGATGCTGCCTGCCTGTCATGTGCAACCAGAAAATGAACAGCTACCTCAAGGAAATCGCCGATTTCTGCGGCATAAAGAAAAACCTGACCACGCACGTGGCCAGGCACACTTTCGGGACGACCGTCACGCTCGCCAACAATGTACCCTTGCAGGACGTGTCCGTCATGCTCGGACATGCCTCCACACGCATGACGCAGCATTATGCGCGGGTCATGAACAGCAGCCTGAAAGAGGCGATGAACAATGTGAAGGAACGTCTGGCGCAATAGACGTACGACACACCATTAAAGCCGTCCCCGGAGGATGGCTTTTTTTGTATCAGGACAGATCAGGAATAACTGCCATTCTTTCAATTTCTTACCTGCAAATATAGCCCTTTGCCGGGTTGATTGCGCAAGGCGGCCCCTTTCAGGGGCTGGTTGGCTAAAAGAAAATCATCCTCGCTTCGCTGCGGTATTTTCTTTTGCCAAGCCTTGCGCAATCCCCTGCAAAGGACAGTCCGGCAAGTAAGAAACCGAAAAACCGGCTCCGCGGAGCCGATCATGTCAAACAAACTAAAAAAAATGAAGGTATGAACAGAGAGACGACAGGCAAAGTCCACAAAGGACAGCAGGGTGCCAATCCGAAAATGAGAATGTTGGTTTATCGGGAAAGGAGCTATCCCGCACGGGAGGTGCAAGGCAGGGACGGAAGCTATACGGTTGTCGCAGACAGCCTGGTGCCGGAACTGCTGGACGGCATCGGAAGCCTTGACCCGGCAGCTTTCAAGCTGGACGAGGAAATCGCCTGCTATTGCTCGGACGAGGAAATCCAAAAACTGGCGGACGAAGAACTGGTAGAAATAATTTATGAATGGCAACGGTTATGACTGAAACAACAACAGCAAAGGTCCGGGAAGAACAAGTAACGGGCCTTACCGCAGAGAATGCACACCGGGTCACGATGATCCGGGAAAAGGGTACGGACCATCCTCCCGTACCGTTCCATTTCAGAAAGGAGCATCATGGAACGGGCAACTATGTACACCTGTACGGAAATCCGGAAGACCGCAATGAATTGCATTCCAGGGACTTCAAAGACTGGGAAGCCGTAGCGTTCAAACATCCGGGCTATCTGGAGGATATGTGGAAACAGGCTTGCGACGCATACGCATGGAGCTCCTTCGACCCGGAGATTCGTGGCGAGACGGACATCATGATTTACGGGGAGGAGCTGCACAACGACCTGCAAATCATGCAGGAAGAGGAACGGGATACATACATCGCCGCCTACCGGCAAAAGCTGTCCGCCCAGCTCTCGGCCCTCTCACGCTGCGCCAACCCGATGGTGACGGGACGGGGCGGATTCGATTACCACAGGCAGGAGAATACGGACAGAAGCTATCAGAACCGCTACGAGGAGTTCCGCAATTGGCGGCAAAAGGTTCTTGAAGCCGTCAGACGGAAAAAGGAAGCCGCACGACCGGAGGAAGAAAAACTGGAAAAGGCATGGCAGACGCTCAAACGCGACATCAGGAGCAGCGCCGACACCATCCACGGGATTGATACCGGACAATGCCGGGGTTATAGCCGTGCCCTGTTCGTCAGCAGCATCCTGAACAAGGTATCCACCTTCGCCAATCACGGGGAAGTGGAAATCGTCCGCAGGGCCGTGGACTTCATTTCCGAATATAACGCAAGGGTAAGGAAACCCGTCATCACCCCGAGAAACAAATTCTTCCAATTGCCGGAACTTGCGGAACGGATGCGCGAAAGGCTGAAAGCGGTGCAAAGCCGGGAAAACAAGGAAGTGCCGTTCGAGGGCGGGACACTTGTATGGAACTATGGGGAAGACCGCCTTCAGATCCTGTTTGACAGGATTCCCGAAGACAACAGACGCAAGGAACTGAAATCCTCCGGATTCCGCTGGTCACCCAGAAACAAGGCATGGCAACGGCAGCTCACCTCCAATGCCCTCAGTGCCGCCAAGAGAGTGTTGAACCTTCAAAACATCTGAACCATGAATAACGACAAACTGAAATTCGTAGTCGATTCACGCAGTTTTGACGGCAGTTGCGTGACCACCATGTCTGACGGAATACACGGCGACTACCATCATGAGACACTGGAGGAACTGAGGGACAGGGAAAAGAACCCGTACCTCATAGCCGTGTCCGGAAATACCGTCCGCAAGATGATACGCATCCACCTGCAATCCCTCTGCGCCCCGTTCAGTGAGATTACGGAAGAAAGATATTTCGACTACATGGATGTCTTGCCCCCCATCCGCCATACCCGGAATTTCTTTTTCCTGGGAGAGCCTTATCATGCGGACATCTACCGGTTCTGCTTCCGGGCGGGCGGACGCTACTTCACGGGACTCCGCTCCGTTACCACGCCAAGAAAGGAACTGGAACGGCAGATGGACAACCATTACCGGAACATTACCTTCAAAGGAGACATCCTGAAAGAAAAGCCGATGGTCATCTCTGACCACGCACGGCATGCCTCTATAATTATAGTTCCTTATCTGTTTCTTGACATAAATGGCGAGAAGAAGTTCATCTGCAACCTGATGAGAGGAACGGACGAATCGTCAGGCAGGGATGTAAGGCTGGAAACCGCCAAAATCCTGCGAAGCCTGCGCCGTCATCATTTCCTCTACTTCTCCGGCTATGAGGGAAACGACGATATGGACAAGTTCCTAGGCGAAGTGATGAAGAAAAAGCACACCCTGCTGGCAAACGGCAACTTCCTCCAATATCCCGTGAACCGGGAGTCCGTGTCTTTTACCGGAACGGTCAGGGAAACAGGCGAGCCGTTCTTCTTCCGGATTTACGACAGGGAGCTGTTCCTGCACCTGTTGTACGTCCTGAGAGGCATCAAAAGGGAAAAAGCTAAAATATAACGTAACACATAACGACGGTATGGTGACTGTCTTTCCGACCCGTCACCATACTAAAAAAACAATGAAATCATGAGAACTGTGACCGAAGAATCGTTGCGACGCAGGCTGGCCCGTCTGGAGTCGGCCCTGGAAAGCGAAAAGGCACGCCTGAGAAAAGTATGCGGCGGCATCCCCTGGGGAGCCGGGATGAGGCGTACCAAATGTACCCCCTCATTCCGAAGGGAGGACGAACTGATTGGGAAAATCAAGGCGGTGAGACAGCAACTCTCCCAAATGTCCGCAGGCGGTGACAATCACACGTTTAAAGAAACAGGCAGGTGAATGCCGGCCAATTAACTTGCAAGTCAATAATTTTAAAACCAGTTACGAATATGAACACCCGATTGGCTATAATCCGTTCAGAGGGAAAAGAACATCTCTGCTACCGGGAAGAGGAATGTTTTGTCGATGTATCCTATCCGATGGTGACATTTACCAAAGGGGAGGATGATTTTGAAATTGTCAAATGCGACCATCCGTCCATGGAAGAGACTTTCCTGTATCAGGAAAGCCGTCTCTCAATCGTGATTGAAATGTACCATAACGGCTGGCCGGCATTGTCTCTGAAAGATCCCGTGACCCATGAGATATACACGGTCCTGACGGTCAACTTAGAAGATAAGGCGGCATTCTCACTGCCTGACAGGGCATTCGTGGACATCAACAACAATCCTGATGCCATGGAGTTCCTTCTGTCTAACAAATTGGCTGAGGATACAGGTTATAGACGTCAGAGCGGCTGGGTAAGCTACCCGATGGTCACACTTAACCTTCCGACGTTTTACAGGCTTGACCCACATGCCTTTAGCGCAATATTGAATATCCGGTAATCCTTCCGGGCAATGAATCTGGTATCAACAATCAAATGGAAAGAATCATGAAAAGATATGACATAAGAGTAAGGTATTCCTTCGAGGGCACTTACACGGTAGCGGCAGAAGACCGCGATGAAGCAAAAAGAATGGTAAATGACGATTGCGGTCTTGTTTTGGGCGGCGATATCCACACGACACGCGATGACGATGAAGTTTTGGACTGGGATTTCTGTATCCATCCCGACACGCGGATTCTCTCCTTGCAGGAAAGAGGCGGAAAAGGAAGTTTACCGTCAGAAGCCGTTGATTTCAGCGGCAGGATCAAGGAACTGCGGGGGGACATCATCGACGCGATACGGCAGTTGCTCCATGCTCACTGCGTGAAAGAAATTCGTCTTCCGGAAGAGGATTATGATCCGGTCTGGGTGATATGGTTTGGCAAGAACGGAGAACCATATGAATGCAGGGTGACAGGACTCCGGGTAACGGCGGACAGCCTGACCGTCCTTGCCGAAGAGAAAGAAAGCGGTGACGAGGTGCAGTGTCACAGCCCGTTTGAACTCGGCGCGAAGAACATAGACTGGCTTTATGAGATGTATGAGGCTGTGTGGCATCAACTGAGAGAAACAAACAATGTAGAATCACAAATAGAAGAACCATGAAATATCAAGCGGAAAATACCGTCTCCAGTTTCTTCTACTACATGTGGAACGCCTGGAGCGAGGAGGAATGCAAAACCGTGTATGGCGGCATGTACCCGCATTTCTGGGAAAAATGGTGCGTGGCGACAGACAAGGGCACATTCGGCGCGGCGGAACGGTTCTATCTGGAACTTTCGGAAGACAACCGCAGGCTTTTGGTGGAACGGGCCGTCTCGATATACGACGGACGAGGCCTCAGAAACAGGAACAGAAACATAAAAAATCAAACAGCATGCAGGGAAACATTATCAGTCTGATCTGCAACTCATGCGGTTGCGGTCAAACGGAAGCACAGGAATACCTGGACTCCGAAATCCGGTACCTGCGCGAATTGCAGGAGGCGGACGACCTGAGAGAAGATGACATGGAAACGGCCTGTCTCAACCTCGGTCTTGACCTTGACTACCGGGAATATTTTATCAACCGCCTCGCAGGGGCATAAAAAACTTATGGCTATGACTTATTTTCAGAACATACACTCTCTGGCGGACTTGAAGAAAGAATACCGCCGGCTGGCATTGGAGCACCACCCGGACAAGGGTGGTGACACCGCAATCATGCAACAGGTGAACACCGAGTTTGGAAGGCTTTTTGAGGCTTGGAAAGAAAAACCGGATATTCCCTCGACCTCAACCGGATATGAATATGACTATCCGGGAGCCACGGCAAAGGAATACACCAAGTATGTGTATAACGAATACCGCTGGAAAGGCCGCAATTACAAGGGGCAGCACGCTCCTGAAATCGTGGGACTGGTACGGGCATGGCTCAAGGAGACCTATCCGGGATACAAGTTCTCTGTCAGACGGGAGAATTACCACTCCATCCATATCCGGTTGATGAAAGCGGATTTCGAGGCGTTCACCAAAGAGTCCGGAAAAGTTCAAGGCGATGTCAACCACCATCATATCCATTCAGACAAATCCTTGACGGACAGGGCAAAGGATGTAATGGTGAATATCTGCGATTTCATCATGTCGTACAATTTCGATGACAGCGACCCCATGACGGACTATTTTCACACCAACTTTTACCTGACGCTCGGAATCGGAAGTTACAAACAGCCGTACAAGGTGGAACCGCCCAAACTCGGCAGCAAAGACAAGCCGGAGGTATTCAAGCATCCGGAAGGTCCGGCACACAAGGCAATGCGCCGGGCATTGGGCAAAGCGCGTTTCGGCTTCATCGAAAGCCGGAAGTATGCCGGGGAAATAATTCTGGGGGAAGACTGTTTCGGCTCACGGGGCGAAGTCTATTTTTGGCCGAAGGAATATTCAAGCGCAAAAATGGCCCAAAAACGCATCGACAAACTGGAGGAAGCCGGAATAAGGTGCGAACTCACCGGCTATAACGGAGGATACATCCGCCTGCTCGGATACACCCCTGAGATGAGAAATTCCCTGGAACGGGAACGTCAGGAGTATGCCGCCGCGTATCAGGCATGGTACTCAAAACAGAATTTAAAAACAATCTGATTCAGAAATTATGGATACAAACAATTTGGACAAGTGGTGGTACGGACTTCCGGAAAACACCAGACAGGCTATAGGAAACGATGGGATATGGGAAAAACTGGATATGCCGTCCCGTTCGGCGCTACACCGGTATTCCCGGCTTAGAATTTACGGAACGGCAAAGGACAGGGATGAGGAACGCACGCTGCTCAATGAAATCGCGTGCGGACTGGGAGACCTTGCCCTTGTCCGTAAAAACGGCATCGCTTTGGAGAAAATGTGCAACGGGAACGGGGAATTTTACGATGAATACCAGGAACAGTTCGACATATTATATGACAATTACGGACACACAATAGAAAATATAAGCTGGCCGGACTGGATCGGACATACAATTCCGACAAACAGGGAACTGGTCCGGTTATTGGAACATCACGGTTACAAACGTATGGAAATCGATACCGACAGAAGAATCCCGAAAACTTTCTATGTTTTCCGTCGTGGGTTGCACATCAACGCAAGCGAGGACTTGTCTTACCACATCGTACCGCAACAGGACAGTTTCGGACTGGGGCGTTTTGCGGTATGCGCTACCAAAGACGGTAAAAGCTCCCAGCTGGGAACTGACTGTGCCCGGCTCTTTTTGAGGCGCTTTCTTGCCTTCCTGAAGGGTGAAAGAAGCGGGAAAGAGATTATAGATGAAATATGCAACAACCGACAAACTGAACGATAGTATGAAAGCAAAAGTATTCAAGTACAGGTCTGACGGGAATACCGTCGTGGCTCCTTATATGGAACTGGAGCCGTACGCCGAGAATGTATATCTCTCCCTGTCTAGAAAGAACGAATATGGGAATGAGGACGATGACTGTTTCCATGTGGTCTGCCGGATTGAAAACGTTTATTTCTCCAGCGGGCAGTATTCACGCCGGTTCCTCAACGGAGAAAACCGCAGGGACGAAACTGCCGCCTATTGCAGGAACTGGATCGCGGATACGCTTCAGGGCGCGGAAAGAGGAGCCTTTGTCAGGTTGATCTCCGTCCGCGTGTTCGAGACTCTCGGACTTGACACCACCCCCCTGGTGCAAGCCCGTGAGGCATACAAAAGGAGGCAGGAGCAGAAACGCAGGGAACAGGAGGAGAAAGAGGCGGAAGAGCGCAGAGCGCGGGAAGAGCAACACCAGCGGCTGCTCGATGAGCAGAAACAGAAATTTCTGGACGGGGAACGAATCACGGGAGGAATGTTCCTTGAAATCACCGGAAGGGACGGTTTTGACATCCATATCAGAACCAAAGGGACATTCAACAGGCATGTAAGAGGCATTGACAGAAACGGCACCGTCAGTTTCCGGAAAATCAAAGGCTGCCGGACACCGGACTTTACCGGATGCCATAAGGCTGCGGGCGATTATCTTGCATTTATAGCAACAAGAGAGGGCAAATAATAAAAACTGGCGGTAACGGCCTGCTCCATCCGGCTGTTACCGCTGCCATCTTCCGGCCTCACAATTCACGGTTCAGCACCATTGCCAGCGGAAACATAAACTGATTATAGGCTTTCAGTTTTTGCAAATTCAGCGCATATCCGGCATAGGGATTGGTCAGATTGGTATAGAAGAATACATCGGTAAATCCCGCATGTTCCTCCACAATTTCACCATCCAACGGAATCTCCTCCACATTGAACCGCTCCAGAGGCAGTTCTTCCAGACGGGCATGCTCCGCATTACCCAATACGTTCAGGTTACGGTTAAACAGCACGAACCCTTTCTTCCTGTAATCCACACGCATACCATACGGACGCTCCACAAGGAAAGCATCCGCCGCTTTCTTTATATAGTTTTCCATGATCCTGAAATTAGAAACTGCAAAGATACACCATTTGTCCGGCAATGGCGAACAAATCAGGAAGATTATCTCCGGAAGCCATACAAGATCCCGCAACAAGGAACAACCGCATATTTTATTTCCCACCCTGCAAAGGTAGTCCCGTGTCCTGTGTACCCGTACAAGGTCAGGCCCCTGCGGGGTTGGCTGAAAGAAAATCATCCTCGCTTCGCTGCGGTATTTTCTTTCGCCAAACCTTGCGGGTACGGCCACGGGACTGTCAGGCAGGCGAGAAATAAAAATACCGGCTCCCGGAGCCGGACGTGTTTAACAGATAAAAATACAAAAGTCATGAAAATCCTGAATGAAGAACATTTCGAGAATGTAAGGCGCTATGCCGAATCCATCGGTGACACCTCGCTCCAAAAATGTCTGGAACGGTTGAAAAGCTGGGAAGAAAACCCTGACTGTCCCTGTGAAATCTCACTCTACTACGACCATGCCCCGTACTCGTTCGGCTTTACACAGCGCTATCCCGACGGAAGGACAGGTATCGTGGGAGGTCTGCTCTATCATGGAATACCTGACAGATCGTTTGCCGTAACATTGCAGCCGTTCCACGGATGGCAGATACATACCTGAAAAACATGAGACTCGACAATGACCGAAAAGCAGACTTCAGAACAGAGAATCCGAGGTCTGCTTTTTCATTTCTTGCTGTAAAGATAGCCGTTTGCCAGGCTGATTGCGCAAGGCGGCCCCTTTCAGGGGCTGGGTTGGCTGAAAGAAAATCATCCTCGCTTCGCTCCGGTATTTTCTTTCGCCAAGCCTTGCCGCAATCCCCGGCAAACAGGCCGGAAAGACACCAAGAAATAAAAATGCCTACCCATGTAGGCCGATGTTTTACTTAAAAAAGAACGGATATGGAAACACTGGATTATAACCGGCTGCTGCTTGTCTCCCTGTGGCAATACAACCACCACGGAGATGAAGGGCTGACTCCTGCACTTTTCGAAGAAACGTTCGGAAAGGTCTATGGAAGTCACTGCTACGAAAAATGGACCGGCTACTTCAATCAGAATCTCTGGGACATGATTGCCTATTTCAGAAGCGAGAAGGAGAACGGACAGAAGTTCTGTGATATGGTTGCCCGCCAGGTCAAATTGTACCAACAAAAACGATCTCAATATGAAGTACGGTAATTTTTATGATTTGGAAAGTCTGACTCTGCTCAACAGGCATGAAGGGTGTGCCTGTTCCATAAAGGAGTGCGACGTGGAGAAGGTGAACCGGCTGATTTCAAGGATGCGGGAGGACAGGGAAAGAGTCAGTTTACCGACCGCAGGGGATGTCGTCACTTATACTACCCGTGGCGGTGACTATTATCCGCAGGCACACATTGAAAGGGGCGATGACCGGGAAGTCCATATTTGCCTTCTCCCACAGACACCTTTCTGCCATGAAAATGAAAAGTGTACCGGTTACAATACGGAAGGAGGTCCTTGGGTTATAACCGGTCCGGAATTGCTGCTTCCCGATGGCATACGCAGCAAACAGTTCCGGATGTGGGGGCATACCGGAAGGCACAGGAACGGTGCCGTCCTCTTCCACACATTCGTCAGGGCATGGAAATACACGGAACCCGATCCTCTGTACGGAAAGTACACCACAAAAGAATGGACGAGATACATCATCGAGTGTCAGCCGGATATTGAACCGGCTGATGCCTTTATCTATCGGAATGAGTCATTCACCCTTTACTCGCGGGAAGAACTGGAGCGGCTGGTCGGGATTCTGCACGGAGAACTTTTCAACGGATTCCGTCCCGGTCTGTTCATACTCTGGGCATACCGTATGGAATGGAAGGAACTTCCCACATGGGAATGGAACATGCTGAAAGCGGAAACGCACCTCTTTTTCCTTGGCGTCTCCCCCGTCAAGATACGGACAGACCATAACGGACATACAGTAACCTTCTATAAAAAAACAGAACAATATGACACGCTATGAGACATCCCCAGAAGTCCGGCCACTTGAAAAGACAATCTGTGAGTTTGCAGGCTTGAACGGGTACGATCCGATGAACGTGTTCACAGATTTCCTGCGTTACGTCATACACGGATTCTCACCGGGCGCTCCTCCGCTGAAAGACTGGAGGTACAAGCGGCAGCAGAATGCCGCATTCATGAAAATGTTTGCGGAATGGGTGCGGCTCATGCAGAAGCAGCTGGAGGCCGCATCCTGGTATGACGCGTTAGGAGACCTTTTCATGGCGCTCAGTTCCAGAAAGGGACAACAGGCGCAAGGGCAGTTCTTCACTCCCGTACATATCTGCGACCTGATGGTAATGTGTACGGAAACGGACGAAAAAAAGACCGGGCAGAGGATAAACGACCCTACCTGCGGAAGTGGGCGTCTCCTGCTGGCATATCATGTACGCCACCTGGGTAATTATCTTGTCGCGGAAGATGTCAACCGTACCTGTTGCCTGATGACCATATGCAATATGCTCATTCACGGCTGCGTGGGGGAAGTCATCCACCATGACAGCCTCTGCCCCGAAAACTTCATGGACGGTTGGATGGTAAACCATACACTGACCCAGACGGGCATTCCTTCCATTCGCCGGATGAGCGAGGAGGAATATCGGACAAGCAGGAACATGTCCGTTGACCTGCTCAGAAAGCGGAAAGAGAAATTGCGCCAAATGCAGCCGGACAAGAAACAATTGCCATAAAAACATGGCAGAATTTATAAACAATAAAACGAATGATTATGAAACTGAATGTTAGCAATGAATTGAAATCCCGCCTGGTGCATGCGGCGGAAAACGGAAGTGTGATAGCCAAAGACATCCTTTCGGAAGTAAAAAAGAACGTACCGGTGGAAGAGATCATACGCGGTACTTACAACTGCTTCTCCACCAAGCGCAAGCGGACGGAAGCAGGCACGTTCAAGAAAATCCGGATCGTGTTCACGGCCTGCAGCAAGGATCTGGCCCATCCCAGTTTCCCGGACCGGAACAACCCGCAGGCACCCTGGTTCCCGGAGAACCGGACAGACCTGGAACCCTCCACGTTTGTGGAACTGTTCAGGAACCTGCCCAAGTACTCACCCGACGAAATCAATTATTTCTGTAGCGCCCTCTCATTGGACAGCAAAGTCACGGTCAGGCTGCATGAAAGCATGAACGACTTCATGGAAGCCTATCTGGAAAGCAACTACAGCCCCATCTCCGACAGTGACACATCCAGCCTGCACAGTTCCTGTATGCGGTATGAGGACAAGGCACGCAACGCCGCTGACTTCTATACCAACTTCGCCGGCGCTAAAATCCTTGTGGCAAGGGACGAGAGCAACAACATACTCGGACGGGCTGTCGTATGGAACGAGGTAACATTGTGGAAATCAATAAACACACCGATTGCCGCCTCCCTGCTGGACCGCATCTATTCCTCACACGCATTCGTCGCCGAACTGATCCGCAAGCAGGCGCAGGAGGCGGGCATCCTGTTGCGACGCAGATACAACGATTATACACATACAACGGATTTCACCGTACTGAATCCCATTGAGGGGCAGGAATGGGCGGCCGGAGACAATATACAGGTCTCATTGACGGTGAAAGTGCCCGCCTGCAGGTGGCACAAGAAAGGGGTGCCTTACCTCGACACGTTCTACAGCCTCCATCTGACGGACGGTAACCTGGAACTGAGAAATACGGAGGGCGACACGAGCATAGCCACCTGCCGGAGCACGGAAGGGCGCGCAAACAGGAGAAAATATGTATGTCCCAAATGCGGAAAGATACATTCCTTTCCGGATACGGCATTCTGCAAGAATTGTCAGGACATGTTCTATATATCCACCGTATTCGGAAAAGTACTGAAAGGCACGTCCGCGGAATACAAGGGAAAGAAATATCCGTCCTTCCTCTTCAAGAAGGGACGTCCCGTACCGGAGTTCAGACGGTACCTGCAAATCGAAAAGTTGTTCATCTCCTAAAAAGTCAGTATCATGGAAAAATTAATGGCTCTTTACAACATCTCCTCCCCCTCCGGCAAGGAGGGGAAGATGGCCGGGTTCATCATCGGGGAACTCAGGCGGATGGGGATTCCTTTCCGGCAAGACCGGCACGGAAACATCTACGCGGTCAAAGGCAACCGGAAAAGCTACCCCTGTGTCGTGGCGCACATGGACGAGGTACACCGGCGCAAGACAGGCACCTATGCGGCCCATCTTGTGGCGGACTCGATGATTGTCGGCTATGACCGCAAGCGTAAACGGATGGCCGGAATCGGCGCGGATGACAAGAACGGCATCTGGATCTGCCTGAAATGCCTGGAGGATTTCAAGGCGGTGAAATGCGCCTTCTTCGTACAGGAGGAGATAGGATGCATAGGCAGCGGCCATGCCGACATGTCCTTCTTTTCCGACTGCCGTTTCGTCATCCAGTGCGACCGGAAAGGGAACGGGGACATGGTGACACAAATCAACGGAATGAGGCTCTGCTCCAATGAGTTCATTTCAGCGGTAGATCCCCGGAGGTACGGTTACAAGCCTGCACAGGGGCTGGCTACGGATGTGGCGGCATTGAAAAGGAACGGGCTGGAAGTATCCTGCGTCAATCTCTCCTGCGGATATTATGAACCTCATACGGACAACGAGTACACCATCCTGGCGGATCTTTGCAAGTGCTACCGGTTTGTCCGGCACATCATCTGTTGCCATAAGGAAACCAGCACGCATATACCGGAAACGGAAAGAAAACCCTTCCCCGGATATTATGAACTGTTCGGAACGGCCGGATATAGCGAAAAGGATTATATCCGTCTGTCAGAAGAGTACAGATCTGAATTTACTAAAACAAGCAGGACAAGCCATAAGAACAAATTGTAATTTATCAACGACTTTAAAAACAAGAAATATGGAAGCAACAGTCATGCCGGCCACTGCACCGGTACAGAAACAGCAGGGACTCAACCAGGTAGTCATCAACAAGGTACGGCGAATGATAGAAGGCAGGCAGGGGGATGTCATGGACACCATCAACCGTCTGCTCAGTGAGGGACGGATCGCGCAGGATTTCATCGCTCCCATCGGGGTAAGCCAACGTAGCAAGGAACGCCCCGTTATCTCTTTCAAAGCGGAAGGAAGGGTACAGATGGCAATGCCCGAAGGGAACTTCAACCTACACGGCAACGCCATAAGCCAGATTTCGGAGAAGATGGGCATTCCCGCCAAATACCTGCGCGAGCTTTCCGCCGGAGATGTTTGGCAGAAACAGTTGTGCGCCACCATCCTGAACGAGCATTCGGGATGGACCGAGCGTACACGGGTACTGATACGGGCGGTAGGAATGGAAGTCCGGGGCGTATTGTCAGACTCCTACCGTCGGCTGAACTCGGTGGATATCCTGACCGCTTTCATCCGTGAGGCGGGAGGACAGGGGGCGGTCGTGTCCGATGCCTATATGAACGACACGAAAGTATGGTGTGAGACAATCCTGCCCACTCCGATAGAGATACCCACCCGTAAGAACGGAACGGTCATCATCTTCGCAGGAGCACGCTTCTCCACATCCGACTATGGCAACGGATCGGTCGATATGCGGTCGTTCCTGCTCAACGGGGCGTGCCTGAACGGGATGGTCAGGGAGTCCGTCATGCGGCAGATACACCTTGGAGGCCGATTGCCGGAATCCCTGTCCCTCTCCCAAAAGACCTACGAACTGGACACGCAGACCACCGTATCGGCTGTTTCCGACCTGACCAAAGGACTGTACAGCAAAGACACCATCATGCAGAAGGCCATCGAAATTCAAGGAGCATCGGAAATAGACGTGGATTTCGACAAGGAACTGAAGAATCTGGTGCAGAAAGGAGCCTTGTTGAAAAACGAAGGACGCGAGGTGGAAAAACTGCTGATGAACAACAATCCTGACGACGGAGTGACAGGCGGGGCCACGCTCTGGAAACTGACACAGGGAATCACCGCCTTTGCAAGGGAACAGCAGCCGGAACGCTGCCGGGAACTGCATGAAATATCGGGGCAGCTGATGAACCGGGTAAAGGTAAATTAAGAGTGGCTAAGACTAAAGCCGTGAACGGCGATGGCAAGCGTCCGTTCACGGCTTTGCATAATTTCAATCTACGGCATATAGAACAGTTCAAACTCCTCTTTTCTTCTTCTCTCTATGCCTGGAATGACTTTCCCCCGATAACAGCGGAACGATATATATTCCCTGTAAATATTCCGGTTACCATCGTCCAGTTTCTGAATCAGTCTGCTTTTAGGTATCTTGCCGTTTCCGATCAGACGGTAACAGCCTACATTAAAGCCTAACAGACTTAAAAGAAGCGAGTCTTTTCCATATTTACGGAATACGTTCAGGCACCGTTCAAGGTCGCATCTCAAAAGTGAGTCCGCCTGTGCCTCACTCAGGTTCTCGGTCAGCTTCTCATGGGGGAGCAGGCGGTGTCCGTAACCGATGTAAGGCATTTTCCCCCGGTGCCAGCCTTCCCACCGCTTGATGCAGGCTACCGCCTTATCCTTGTCAGACGGGGGATTTTCCGCCTTGCCATACAGAACAAGTGACAGAAAAATCATAATAACCGGTATTCTTTTCATGCGGCCTCCGTATTATTGTCTTCCTCCTCCGCATCCTTTCCATTGAAATCATATGTCAACTGTTGCAGATTTCCCCAATTGTCTTCAAAATAGAGGTCTATGGTCTGTGATTCCTTGCCGCTCTGCGAGGTATAGTAAAGACGGAATTTCCATTCGTTCAGCAAATAACGATCATTGGGTTTCAGTACCGTTCCGTCCTCCATCTTCAGACTGCCCTTTCCGTCGGGCTGGAAATACCTCAGCGTATAGACAGTTCCGGAAAAGTTTCCTTCCGGCTTGATTTCCAGACGGATTTCCACCGTCTCACCGTTTACGATTTCGTCCGCCACCGGCATGGACTCCACCGTGAACGGGTATTCTTGTCTGATATCCAGCTCATTGTCACAAGCGACAAGGGCAAGAAAGGAAAATACCATGCAACAGGCTGTCATCATAAAATCAAGGATTCTTCTTTTCATGGGTATATGTTCTTTTTAAGGTTAGAAAATGTATTTGACTCCGGCTCCATACTGGAAATGGCAGCGGCCGGAAGCGCCACCCCATACAAAACGTTCACGCAGGCGTATCAGCAGGGCTATCCTGTCCGACAGGTATCCCTCCGCTTCCAGTGTCACCGCGCCTCCATAGATGAAGGACTCATACTTGCGCAAGGAAGCTCCGTCATCCAACAGGCGGTTTCCGTTGTTCACGGCCTCGTAGCCCAGCAAGGCGGAAGCGCCGAGGTTCAGAAAGAAAGACTTGCCGGATGTGGAAAGGATTGTATGATAATAACCGCCTTCCCCTGTATATTGCGACAGTGGGACATACGTGTTCCGGTAAGGGTTATTACGTTGTAGCATCTCACAGCCAAACACCCACTGGTTCCCTTTCTTTGTGTAAGTGGCAACAGCCAGCGAAAAGGCGTAGCCCGCATCATGGCGGTCTGCCCGGCTGTAAAAGCCGTCGGCCATTTCAGCGGTAAAGCGGACGGCTTTCATCCCCGGCAGCCGGCGCTGGGCTTCCGCCTGCCCCGTAAAGAGGGCAAGCAGGAGGATAATGAAGATGAAGTTTCTTTTCATGGCACTCATCTTACTTTCAGTTCATTGACAGTCTCGGCGCGTACAAGGTCTTCGTTCTCCACCTCAAACGACTGATGGCGGCCACCCTGTTTCTCGTACATCTCCACGACCAGCTTCTTGCCGTCGGGGATGGTGAACTTGGGCAGGGCGAACACCGTCCGCTCGTTCTTCTTCCCGTCCACACGGGTCACATAGTTGAAGGCACGCAGCGGATAGATGACCTGCTCCTGCATGGCGGTACGCTTCACGATTTTCTTGTCTACAATCTTGAAAGTTACGAAGTCCACATCGAAAGGCACGTGCGTGGCGTTCTTCACCTCGGTATGGAAATAGAGCAGCTCGCCGTGTGCGTAAAGCCCCTTGAGCAGGTATTGAACCCCGAACCGCTTGCTGCCGATGTGCTTGACCTTGCGTTTGTCCTGCCCATACACGGATTTCATGATCAGCCGTACCAGACGGGGCGACTCCCCGGCGAGTTCCTGCAAGTAGATTTCCATCGCATTGTTCGGACGGTTAACCGACTCCCCGTCATGGATGAAGTCGCACATCTCCACGTTCAGCAGCAACGGCTCGTCGGCATACTTGACGTTGAATGTGTAAAAGTTGCCGTCCTCGGTTATCACGCTCATATTGGTTTCATTGCGGAAATGTTTCCGGGTCGCCTTCACACGGATGACGTTTTCCGCACCGTCCGCCTTGCCCGCTATCAGGTTGGGGGAACCCAAATCCACGTATCTTACGGGAGAGGGGAAAATTATATGTACGGTCTTGTCATACGTGATTTCCAGACCATGCGGGGGAATCATTTGGCTGAAGCCGATCTTGCGGCTCAATCCCTCGTAATAATCCCCGCTGCCTTGCTGCGCGTATGCAGCCACTGCGCCCATAATCAGGGCAAACATCATCAGAATCTTCTTCATGTGCGTTCTTGATTGGTTGGTGAATAAATGGTTGGTTTCTTTTCTCTTTTCATTTTTCGGGAGAGTGCAGCAACAGCCGGTGTCCGGCTTTCAGGGTGATTTTCACCGCACGCATTTTCTTTTCCACATATTGCGACACGCCCTGTATTACCCCCTTGCCCACGTCCGAGGCAATCTGCGCCCCGGCATCCGTCGAAATGTTGATGCTGCTCCCCATTGAGGTGCCCATACCCGCGGCTATCTCACGCGCCGCATCATACTCCATCGAGTTCGGCACGAGGATTCCCTGCTGTCCGTCGGCATCATATACCTCCAGTTCCACCGGAAACAGCGTGCCCTTGTATTCCACCGTTTCTACAAGTATGTCCATCCGCTCCCCCTGGATGCGTGTACCGCCGGTCAATACCGTCCCTTGGGGAATGAGCCGGTCGTCCACCGCCATCGGCTCCAGCAACCGGATGCGCAACACCTGCCCGTCCGATACGGTCTGCGTACCGTGTACACAGGCGGCGATGGTATTCCTGCCGGAAGGGAGTGTCCTGCCTATAGGGGTGTGGAAACCGGTATTCCTCTCTCCCGCAAATTCGGCGATGAAATCCTCATTGCCCATAGGTTGTGCAAGCGATGACACCACCTGATTCTGTACCTGTTTCACCGGGCGGACGGCTGTCCTGTCTTTCCGGTCGCTCCGGCCATTCACGGCAGCCGGGGCATCCGGCTGCTTCCCGTTGTACCGGGCGGCCAGCTCGTAAGACTTTTCCAGCAGTGCCATCTTTTCTTCCAGGGTCTGTCCTTCCGGTTGTCCTTCCGCCGGTCTCTTTTCTTTTTCCAGTTCCTCTATACGGCGGAGCAGATCGGCATTTTGTTGGTTTTCATTCCGGGTATATACAGCACCCAGCGAGCGGTTCATATTCCGGTAGGCTTCCGCGGAGGAATGGACGGAGCCGGGGGATTTCCCCGTTTCCGGTTCCGGCGGAAGTTCCGTGTTGGCTTTTCCTGCGGTAAGGCCGGCAGTATCCTGACTGTCCTTGTTGAGCAGCTCGGACATCTCCTGGAAGGTTCCCCTGCGCCATTTTTCCTTTTTCGCCAGTGCTTCCTGCTCGTAGGCGCTTACCTTGTCGCCCTCCATTTCCGAATCTTTCGGCGAGGGCATCTCCACGTTGAATCCCTTGCCCTTTTCCTTTTCCGCCTTCTCCTTTTCCGACGGGCTGAATACCAGCAGGAGGAATCCGGCGCACAGCAGGCAGAAGAGCGGATAGACAATATACCTCGCGCGTCGGCGCTTCTCTTCGGGAGTCAGCGGCTTGTCACTCGACAGCCCCAGCCGTTCCCTGATTTTCTGAAAGTCCATTTTCATGTTTCTGGATGTTTGAATGAATGGTTGTTGTTTCCGGCCGTAACATGACGGGCCGGATATGCCCGGTTTTCATGTCGCCCTTCCGTTCCCCCAAACGGGACACGGAAGAGACAACCGAGTACAGACAGGCTGCCGTGAACAGAAGCGAGACGACACTTGTCAAGACAATGCGCTGCTTCCCGGTCAGCCGGCGGCAGAACAGCCGGATACGGCTGTCCGCACGTTTTAAGACGGCAGGTTTCCCTCTCATCGTTCCACACTCCTTATATCCCTGTTCTCCAGTATGGTGAACTGCTCGATGATGAACCCGTTGGGATTGTCGTCCGAACGCCCCGTATTCTGGAGCGAACAGGAGGTGACAAGGCTTCGCTCGGTCACGTTGCTCTCACGGATGATCAGCTGCCGGGCGTATGTACGCGCCTTGTAGGGATAGGCGGCAAAGTCGCACACCACGCTGTCCACGTGTACCACCTGGTTGATGTTGCCCGAAATCAGCCGGTTGTAATATCCCTTTTCGGCAAAGTCCACATAGTAGTGATAGGCGCTCTTGTCCGCCAGTTGCAGGGCACGGCCTATATTGTGCTCGATCGCGTCCTTCTGCGGGGAGAGCGAGAAGAACAGTTCGTGAAAACGCCGGACGTGTTCCCGCGCCTCGGCGGGGCGGTTCTGTGAAAGATCCTGCGAGAGGGCGAGCATCAGCGACTTGCCCTTATCCAGCACATAGATCTTTTCCCGTTGCTTCTCGGCGAAACGGTACGAGCTCCACAACGCATAGCCGGTAATGAGCGCACAGCAGCCGGTAAAGACAGCCAGCATCAACCGGATACGCCTGAAGCTGCTCTCAATGTTGGTCAATGACTTGAATTCCATTTAGCGAATGATTGGTTTGAATGAATAAATAAATGTTTCCGGTATGACCGGGCGGCTCCTTCCGACAAGTCGCCCAACCCGGTAATCCAAGTTGCCCGACTCAGAACCGTGAGTTGCCCGACTTGTCATTTTGAGTTGCCCGACTCACGGAAACGGGTTGCCATAGAGCCTATTTGCCCCGCAGCCTTCCCCCGATATTCCCCAGTACGGCACCGCCCGCCCCGGCAGCGAAACCGCCCGCTTTCGTGGCCGTGCGGTTCAGGTTACGGCTGAAGTTTCCGGCTCCGCCCGCCTGTACGATCCAGCCCGCCACCGTCGGGACGGTGAAGTACCCGATAATCCCTATCAGCATGAATATGATATAGACGCTATTTGAGTTGTCTATCGAGTAGTCGGGGTTGTTCTGTAATTCCAGAATGTCATTTTGGAGCATCAGCACCTGGAGTTTGGCGAGCAGGGTGCTGAACAGGTCGCTGACCGGAAGCCAGAGATAAACGGATATGTACCTCGTGAACCACTGCCCGAGCGTGGACTGGAAACCGTCCCATACGCTGAAGGCGAACGCCACCGGTCCCAGTATGGAGAGCACGACAAGAAAAAAGGTCCTCACGGTGTCTATCAGCAGCGATGCCGCCGCGAATATCAGTTCCAGCAGGCTGCGGAAGGCGTCACGGATTTTCTTCTCCAGATTGTACATCCCCACCTCCACGTACATGCCCAGGCGGGAGGCGGTATCTATGGTTGACCAGCCCAGCTCGTCCAGCTGACGGTCGAATTCCTCGTCGCTCACCAGGTAGGCGGTTTCGGGATTGCGCAGCATGGCCTCCCTTTCCAGTTCCTCCTTCTGCGCCCTGTACTGTTCCATATCCAGCGTCTGCCCCTCAAGCATCTTGTGCGTACCCTGTACTATCGGGCTGAGCACGGTGTTCAGCGTGCCGAGCACCAGCGTGGGGAAAAGCAGGATGCAGATGCCGATGGCGAAGGGACGCAGCAGGGGATAGACATCTATCGGTTCGGCACGGGCCATCGACTGCCACACGCGGACGGCGACATAGAACAGGGCACCCAGCCCGGCAAGTCCCTTTCCCACGTCCATCATGTCCTTGCAAAGGGGCTGCATATCGTCATACAGGGTCGCCAGTATGGTATGCAGGTTGGCAAAATCTATCGACAACGGCATCATGGCTACCAGTATTTGGAGGTTTCATTCCCGTAAAGCCGCATCACCCGGTCCAGGTCGTTCTTCTTTCTGGCACGGAGATAGCTCACGGCGATGTTCTTGTTCGTGTAATAGCTCACCAGGTTGCGGTAACGGCGCATCTCATAGTAGCAGCGGTCCACCACGTCCATGCGGTCCTTGTCGGTCATGGAGAGCGTGCTCACGTTGATGACCTGCCTGAGATCCTGCAGCACGCCGTTGCTCTCCTCCAGCAGGCGGGTGTAGCCGAAGGCGATGGCGTCCAGCTCGCGGGGCGAGAAGTTCCCGTCGTTCATCATCTTGCCGAAGTTCGTTACATAGATGTCGGACACGTCGCCCACCATCAGGATGATGTCGCGCACCTTGCGGGCGTCCTGTATCAGGTCGTTCACCGCCTTTAACTGGTCGTAATACTTCTTGGCCTGCTCGTAAATCTTCACCGTCTCCGCAAAGCTGTCGGCCGTATTGACCGCCGTTTTCGAGGTATGGGCGATGTTGTCCGACATGTTGATGATGCTTTGGGCAAGGTTGCCGGGATCGGTCACCACCCACTGGGCATTGGCGCCGGTGCCGCACAGGGCGAGTACCGTTCCGATCAGGAGTGACTTCGCTTTCATGGGCGTTCCTCCTTCCGCACATAGTCACCGTTCGGGGAGAAGGTCAGCACGTCGGCGGCCTCGTTGTAGGAGATGTCGATGCGGTGCCCCGTGTTGATGAACAGGTTCCCGTTCTCCTCAACCAGCAGGTAGGTCTGAGGCCTGAGACGGCGCATCTTTCCGCTGCGGGCGAACACCGTCACCTTGTAGGCTTCCCCTTCCTTATATACTAGCACGTCCGGCTTGCCTTCCACGCTGCTCCACGAGCCGCAGAGCTTGTCACGGTCGGTGCCGCTCTCCGAGCAGCCTTGCAATACCATGGCGGCCATACCGATCAGGCACACCGCCAGTCTCATAAGGGATTTGTTTCTCATTGTTCTCTTTTTGGGGTTGATACTTGTCTTTGTTCCTCTCGTTTTCTCTCTGCCATCCGGCGGATGGCAAGTTCCAGGTTGCCGTCCAGCTCCTCGGCAAGCCGTTGCACTTCCAGTTTCTCGGACTCTTCCGTCGTGAACGTGAAATACTCTTCCGCGCTCACTTCCGTAGCATAGACCGCCGAACGGGTGCCGCCAAGCCCTATCCAGACTTCACGGTAAAAACGTCCGGGATGGTTCGCCTGGTTGATGGAGAGTATCTGGCTTTTCTCTTTCTCCGTCAGGCCGAGCAGCCGCTGGATATGCTCGAACTTGTTCATGTATTTCCGCTGGTCCAGAAGGATCTTGCAGTCGGAGTTGTTGATGATGGCCTCCTTCACAATCGGGGAGCTGATGATGTCGTCCACCTCCTGGGTCACCACAACGGCCTCACCGAAATATTTCCGGACGGTCTTGAACAAATATTGGATATAGCCGCTCATGTTGGCGGACATAAGGGCTTTCCAACATTCCTCTATCAATATTACCTTGCGGATTCCTTTCAGGCGGCGCATCTTGGCGATGAAGGTCTCCATGATGATCAGCGTCACCACAGGCAGCAGCACCTTGTTGCCGCTGATGTTGTCCAGCTCGAACACGATGAACCGCCTGTTTGTCAGGTCCAGTTCCCTGTCGGAGTTCAGCAGGAAGTCGTAGTCGCCACCCTTGTAGAAAGGCTCCAGCACGTTCAGGAAGCCGTCGATGTCGAAATCCTTCTCGCGTACCTTCTTTTCCGCTATCATCCGGCGGTAGTCACCGTCCACGAACTCGTAGAAGCCGTTGAAGTCCGGCCTTGCCTCCCGATTCCCGGTAATTTTACGGATATAGGCGTTCACCGCTCCCGAGAGCGCCACCTCTTCCGAACGTTTCGGTGCCTCGTCCTCCCGTTTCCACAAGGTCAGTATCAGAGTCTTGATGCTCTCGCGCTTTTCCACATCGAACTGTCCGGAATCGGTGTAGAACGGGTTGAAGGATATCGGATTGTCCTCCTCATACGTGATGTAGATGCCGTCCCCGCCGCGTGTGCGGTCGTGGATCATCCGGCACAACCCCTGATAGCTGTTGCCCGTGTCCACCAGCAGGATATGCGCTCCCTGCTCGTAATAGTTGCGCACCAGATGGTTGGTGAAAAAGGACTTGCCGCTGCCGCTTGGTCCCAGGATAAATTTGTTGCGGTTGGTGATGATGCCGCGCTTCATCGGAAGATCGGAAATGTCCACGTGCACCGGAATGCCGTTCTGCCGGTCCGCCATGCGGATGCCGAACGGACTGGGAGAACTTCTGTAATTGGTCTCCCCGGCAAAGAGGCAGACCGCCTGCTCCAGGAACGTATAGAATGACTCTTCGGCAGGAAAGTCGCCCGCATTGCCCGGAATGCCCGCCCAGTAAAGCACCGGGGTGTCGACGGTGTTGTAACGGGGGGTGCATTCCATCATGGCAAGCTGGCTGCCCGTGTCGTTCCTGATACGGCGGAACTCCTCCGCATCCTCCGCCCAGGCGATGACATTGCAGTGGCATCTGACGGGAAGCACTCCCTTGGTATGCGCCTCGTCCAGATACATCTCCGTCCATTCCTGGTTCACGGCATTGCTCCGGCTGTACCGTGACAGAGAGAGCATGTTGCGCGAGTTCTTCTCCATCATCTGCAGGATTTCCTGCGCGTTGTCGATGAACACGTACTGCGAGTAGATGTGGTTGCAGGAGAGCAGCAGCCCCACGGGTGCGGCGAAGGAAAGGCGGCAGTCGCTCCTGTCGGTGGACATACGCTCGTAGCGCATGTCGGTGGAGAGCTTGCCCGGCAGGTCTTCCGTATCCGAAAGTGTGTGCAGGCAGAGCCGCTTGTCCCCGATACGCATCCGTCCGGGCTTGAGGCAGATGTCCTGCAGCACGGCGGTTTCGTCCTCCATCGAGAGGGAGAGGTATTTCTCCACCAGCCCGGGACGTTCCTTCGTGCCGGTAATCTCCTCCGTTTCCAGGCGGCGCAGCCGGATATGGCCGGAGTCGTTCACGATATGCTCGAACTGCTCCACCGCTTCCAGAAAACGGGCCGCCATGTCCTTGTCGGTAATCTCCCTGGGCAGCAGGAATCCCCGGCAGAGGGTGCTGAAGTCGCTTTGCCGGCGGTTGCGCTCACGGGTGGTCTTTGTCAGATACAGGTAACAGCGGTGGTTCAGGTACGGCCTCTCGTTGAAGTGCCGCTCATAGCTGCGCGAGAGGAAGCTCTGTTCCTCCCCGCCGTTTTGGGGACGGTAGCTCTCCTTCGTGAACCAGTCCTGCTTGCAGACGATGCTGTGCTCGGGCAGTACCCTGGCGGCCTTTATCCAGGTGGAGTGCATGGTCTCATACTCTTCCGCCGTCACCGTATACAGCTCGGGAAGCTCCACCTCGAAGGCCACGGTCAGGTCGGCGTCCTTGCTCACGATGCAGCCGTTCTCCACCGAGAGCAGGGGGAACTTGCGTTCCAGCGTTTCCGCTTTCAATACATTTCTCATGATTGTCGTTTTTTTCTTTTTGCAAATAATCTGAAAACTCTCTTGCGGTGGATCAGGTAGCGCGGATGGCGTTTCTCCGCCAGCAGCTTCATAAGACCGTGTTCGCCGTAGCGGGCGTTCAGCCGGAACACCGCCCATGCCAGCAGACCGCCGGATACGGTCCCGAAAGGGATGCATATCCATTGGTCCACGCCTGCCAGGTAAAGGATGACCACCGCCAGGAGCACCGTCACCAGACCGCCCGCGAAGACGAACAGGTATTGTGACTTGAGCCCCTTGAACTCGACGGGATTGCCCGCCCCCTTGTTTACAGGATACTCCATACCGCTTAGAGGAAGAAGGAACGCAGGATGGTGGCGGCTACAATCAGAAAGATGCAGGCAAAGAACCAGCTGGCGGCGGTTTTCGAGGTGTCGGGATCACCGCTGGAGAACTTGCCGTAGGTCTTGATGCCGCCCACCAGGCCGAGCACCGCACCGATGGCATAGCACAGTTTGGTGGCGGGATCGAAATACGAGGTCATGAGGCTGGTCGCCTCGTTGATACCGGCAAGGCCCTGCCCTTGGCCCTGCGCGAAAGCACCGGCGGCAATCGCCGCGCACATCACTGAAAAAAGGATTCTTCTCTTCATTGTCGAATCGTTTGGGTAAGACATAAATTTGAATTCGACGGCGAAGATAAAAAGGGATAATACGCTGTGATTCAGAGGTGTCATCAGATGTCACCAGATGTCATCAGATGTCATCCAACAAGTGCTTTTGCGCGTCTCTACAGAGATTTTCAACATTGTTTTACGTCATTGCGGAGACGCTTACCTCAAGCATAATACATGATTAATTGATGATTTTGGCACAAACATGGATTGTTCAAACGGTTACATGTTTTTCTGTACCATTTATATAATTGCCATACAAAAGCCAGCAAATTCCATAAAGTTGATTTCTTGTCAAAAACGACTATTATTGATATTGGATTAAAATAGCTATATTTGCATATCAAACGCAGTTTTATGGCCAATGTAAACAGGTTAAAAATAGTGTATCATGTAGTAGTGTATAAAGAGAGTAACAATATCACACCTTGATAAGGCATTTTTAAGTAATATATCTGTTTATATTCAAGAACAGCCAAACAGAGAACAATAACTTTCATACTTATAAGTATGAACAATGAAATTATTGTGCCTGAAACAAAGCGAACAAAATATGAGGCCGTAAAATAAAGCATGATGCAACAATTGCTTATGGGCAAAATATTTAATCAGTTAGTGTATGAAGAAAAACCTTAAAGATTTGTATTGCCAACGCCCTCATGTCGTGATAGTTGGAGCTGGTGCTTCAAGAGCGGTCATGGGAAAATCTTGCCCGACGATGAATGAAGCCATTGAACAGGTCGGGTTAGATAGAATCCTTGAAGGATTTATGTTAGAAACGAAAAGCAAGAATCTTGAAGATATATATAGTGAGCTGTTTAGACGTGGTGATGAGTGTAAAAACGCACGGATAGCAATGGAAAAAAAACTTTATGAATATTTTTCAAATGTGCAGCTTCCATCTTTCTTGACCATCTACGACCTTTTGATTCTTTCGCTCACAGAAAAAGACTGCATTGTATCCTTCAACTGGGATAGTCTGCTTATCCAAGCATATAACAGAGTGGCAAAGATTACCTGGAACAGACCAGAGATTCTGTTCTTGCATGGAAATGTGGGGGCTGGTGTGTGCAAAGACTGTATGACCTTTGGTCTTATACAAAACTATTGCAGAAAGTGTGGCAAACCATACAACGCTGTTCCTTTGCTGTATCCTGTAGAACAAAAGGATTACAACAGCGACAGCTTTATCCGTGACCAATGGAGTGTTGCAAAGTACTACATATCGAAAGCAGGCAAGGTAACAATCTTTGGGTATAGCGCACCTTCTTCTGATAAGGAGGCAAGTGAAATACTTAAAGCTGCATTCTCTAAACATGATGGTGCTCATAGATTGGATGCAGTGGAAATAATTGAACGTCCCGGATTCAACGCGAATGAAATATCAGAAACTTGGCAGTATTTCTTTTCATTGACCAATTACCATTCTGACATTGTGGACTCCTTTTATAATAGCTGCTTGGCGCAGGCACCTCGCCGTACCTTGCAATACCAATACCAGCAATTCATTAGAGGATGGTGGGGACAACCAAAGATACACTTCTCAAAACAAGATACTTTTGAGTCGGTGGAAACGCTTTTAAAGCCACTTCTTGTAAATGAAGAGCAAGGAGATTATTCTATAATTTAAGTCAATAACACTAACATCATCATTACAACCGAATGAATAGACTTGTTATCATAGGAAACGGATTTGACATGGCACATGGCTTTAAAACAAGTTATATGGATTTTATCAACTGGTATTGGGACCAACGAGTGTATACTTTTTCCGGTAATACTACAAATGTATCAGAAGATTGCCTTTGCCGTTTGGTTATCAAAGATAATGTAGGCATTAATTGCTGGAATGTTTTTGTCTTCAACAACTCATGTTTTTTTAAGGATATCTATTGTAAAGAAAGATACTCAGGAAGCGAAGTTATTCAGTATATCAAGGACCAACCAAACATTTTCTCTATTGAATGTTGCCCTTTTTTTAAAACTATTCTGCAATCAATAGAAACCAAAGGATGGGTGGATATTGAAAACGACTATTACCAACTGTTGAAAGTTGGCATGGATAGCCCTGGTTGTAATTATACAATCAGTGAGTTGAATGAACAATTTGCATTCCTTCAAGAAAAATTAATTGAATACCTCCATACAATAGAAACAGACAATGTAAGGAATGACCTTCAAAATGCAATAATTGACTTCTTTGATCCTGCTGATTTCTCAACAGAAGGAAAAAAGAAAGCTCTGGATAACATTGGGCTGAATATATCCAGCCTTGCAGATGTTGAATACAATTATGGAGAACGCGATAAACTTATCCCTAAACGTATCATGTTGCTGAGTTTCAACTATACAAAAACAGCTAAGATGTATGGTAACTTTAATATTACCCACAATTATATTCATGGCGAATTAGAAAAACCTGAAAATATAATTTTTGGCTATGGGGATGAACTTGACAAAAGTTACCAGTCTATTCTTGATATGAATGACAATGAGTTACTTAGATATGTCAAATCCGTTAAATATTTAGAAACAAGACATTATCATGATTTGCTCGAATTTCTTTTAGCTGCACCTTTTCAAGTTTTGATAATGGGGCATTCTTGCGGAAATTCAGACCGAACATTACTAAATACCGTCTTTGAACATGAAAACTGTGTTTCCATAAAGCCGTTTTATCATAAATGGGAAGATGGCAGAGATAATTACTTGGAACTTGTTCAAAATATTTCCCGAAACTTTACTAATATGAAGTTATTCAGAGATAGAGTTGTGAACAAGGAGCAATGCAAAACCATGTAATGGAACACTAAATTTAAATGTGATTTTTTCTATGATATCTTGTTATGCACATAAAGTACGACAAAAATATTGTGCAAAAGGAAGCAGGGAAACGGATTTTCATCCATTAGAAAAAGTAAGGAGCTGGCTTGGTAAGCAGCTCCTTACTTTTTTATAGTCGTTTATAGGTCTCTTATAAAGAAATTTCATTTAATAAATTGAGTTATAGTTTTTCCTGTCAGCAAATCAGGATAATTTCATTCTTTTACTTTTGAATCGTAAGCAACAGTGAGGAAGTATCCGATTTTCTGAGTTGTCCCCGTGATTTCTATGTTTTGAGTGTTTGTTCCTTTCTATTACCCTTAACAAAAGACAAACTTCAACCTTTTTCATAGATTATAGAAAAATACAAAGTTGGGTACATAATGAATATCCTATATATAATATTCAACAATATGGAATTTTGTGGCATAATAGCATATTACTTTCAGACCAGCTTCCTCCAGTCTGCGACAGGTTTGGAAACGTTCCTCTCTTTTTTTAAAGGCAGAGCATTCCCTTCCTCATCCACATACCTTTCCATCAGCTCCTCTATCAGTTTCTTGTTCTCCACCTGGGAGGAGAACAGCTCGAACATGTCCGTTTCCCGGATGGCACGCAGTGTCATGGCGGCCCGGTATGATTTGTCCTCATCCGAACCGGCACCGTCCAGATTAAGCAGCACGTCACCTACATTGAGCAGGTCGGCAGGAGTGACTGCCGGAACAATGGCTTCCGCCTCGGGAGAACGGCTGTCCAGCTCCTCCTGTTCGTCTTTCAGCATTCTCATCTCCTCCAAAGGCAGTTTGCATTCCACCTCATCTTCCGGAATATCCTCATCCTTGCCGATAAGGTCGCTTCCCATTTCCAACTGCTGGCTCATGTAAGGGGCAACGGTCTTTCCGGCATTCTCATCCAGATAGACAAAACGGGTGGCCCCCATCACATCTGCCGCACTTTCCGGATTCCGGCGGTAGTCCTTTTCCGTTTCCGTTTTTTTACGGGGAGTATAAAGCAGATCGCATATCTTACCTATTCTCTTTTTCTGCTCCCATACCTTATATAATAGATAAGCGGTACAGCCGAGCCGTATTGACAAATAAACTATTTCTTCCATTCTATCGGTTTTTGTGTGGCTTCCTGGTTATATATCTCGTTGATGATGTCCTGGTACCTTTCCAGATGGTCTGACAGGACACTGCTTAAAAACATCGGGACGGACATATCCGGTGCAATGACCGGCAATACTTTGGCAACAGTCCTGTATAATGCATCGTTAACATAGGTCTGCCTTCTTGCTCCCGACAGTCTCACTTTCAGAAACCGTCTCCGGTATTCATCTGAATCAGCCACTCCATCCGGTGATTTCTTTATTTGCTGTCTGGAAAGGCCGCTTTTCTTCTCCTGTTTCTCCTGAGAAGGCCCAGCCTGACTTTTTGTTTCCGATTCCCCTTCCGGAGAAACCGTTTTTTCCAAAGCGGTTACATCTCCTGCCATCATGCGTTTCAATGCCTCCTCGTCCACTTGGTAATCCGTTCTTCTTTTGGTAGCCATAATTGTTTTATTGAAGTTTCAGTACGGTTTCTATTTCCGCTACCAACAGGTCCAGACCGCTTCCTTTCACTGCGGAGGGAGATGGAGGGAACAAGGTGCTGCGGAACAGGGGCCCCTTCATCCCGGAATCTTTGTTGTAGCGTTCCGCACTGGGAATGACGGTCTCCAGCACCGGCAGTTTCAGAGAGCGGAAAATTTCGGTATAGCCGTTATACAGCCCTTTGGACACCCGTTTGTCCATCCGGTTCCAGAACATATGGATGCCACGCAAGGGTACGTCCGCATGCCGGTGCATGTATTCCCTGATGGCAAGGACAAAAGACATGCTGCTCCGCATTACCATCCTTTCCTGTGTAATCGGAGTGAATACATAGTCCATATTGATCACGGACTGGAAGACACCGGGCACATTCACGGTACCGGGGAGATCAAAAAGGACAAGGTCATAGTCCAGATCCGACTTTTCGAGAAAGCGGCCGGCCGTCTCCCTAGCTTCCTCCGGGGTGGAGTTCAGGATGCTGTAGGCTTTCCTGCCGCTTGTTCCGAACTGTTCCACCAGCTGGTTTTGCAGATGCACGTTCTTTTCAATGTTCCCCACTTCCCAGTCCCGCATGGCACTGATGCTGTGCTGTGGATAATCACAATCCACCACAAGTACGTTATATCCGTTCAGGTAATGGAAATAACTGGCGAGCAACACGGTGAACGTGGATTTTCCCACACCGCCTTTCTGGTTGCTCAAAGCGACAAATAAAGGTTCTCTCTTCATAGGCTTGAATTTAGAGTGTATGACTTGTTTCATATCTGTCTGGATTTTTTCGTTTCATCACACGGCAATGCATCCGTTGGTATATGGCAATTACGCATTGCTTGCCTGTTTGCATGAATACATTGCATACCATATTGCATCAGTGTAATGCCGGTTGCCGGAGGGTGTTGCCGTATAAGGTGCATTGCATTCATGCAATATGGAGTTCAATGTACCCCATACTGCATTGCACGGATGCAATGTGTCCCGTCATGCAGGACTGCCATGCGGCATATATGGCATTGCGCATACATGGATGATACCGCATTCGCGTCATGCACCACCTGTGGCAGGCAAGCAATACACCTTACAGGACAATGTTCCAATGTATGCCCTCATGCACTGTGCCAAAAGTAGCGGCTATTCTTGAAACTTCCGCCAACATTTCCCCTACCTGACATCAGATGTCGTCAGATGTCATCAAATGTCATATCAAACGCTGTTTACCAATCGGTTATCACTGTCTAATTTTGCAAAACCGGAATCAGACAATGGAAAGGAACTGACTTCGCCGGACCACAGCACGCCGTGAACGTCGCGCAGCAATCCGACGAAGGAGGATTCTCTGTTCAAGCGAACAGAGCAAGTTGTGTCCTTGTCCGACAAAAAGTCTTTTGTCCGACAAGAACCAACTTGCCCGCCCCTTCCCGGGGCGGGGGAATCCGCTCCAAAGTCGCGGATTCCGGAAGAGAAAAAAGTACAAACCAAAAATCTCATGTGCATGGAGAGAACAACAGGGACAAGGACGGGCAGAAAGCCCAAGAGTGATCCGGCGGACCGCAAGTACAGCTTCCGCCTGAACGCCGAGGAGAACACAAGATTTGAAAAGTTGCTGGCGGATTCGGGAGCCGGGGACCGCACGCTGTTCATCAAGAAATCCATCTTTTCGGGACAGATTAAAGTCGTGAGAATCGACAAGGCTACAATGGACTATTACATCAAACTGACCGAGTTTCACAAACAGTTTCAGGCTGTCGGAAACAACTACAACCAGGTCGTCCGTGCCTTGAAGAACAATTTCGGGGAGAAACGGGCGATGGCATTGCTCTACAAGCTGGAGAAACTGAGCATCGAACTGATGCTTGTCTGTAAAAAAGTCATGGCGCTGACCCAGGAATACGAGCGGAAATGGTTGCAAAAATAAGTCACGGCATGAGCCTTTACGGGGCGCTCGCCTACAACCACGGCAAGGTGGCGGCGGGTACCGCCGAGATTCTTTCGGGCAACCGTATGATTTCTGACAGGCTTGGATTGCCAAGCGAGGACATGCGCCTGGCGTTGCTCTCTTTCGAGAACTACCTGCTGGCAAACCGCAACACGGAGAAGCCCGTCCTGCATATTTCGCTCTCTCCGGCACCGGAAGACCGGCTAACCGATGGGCAGCTGGTGGAACTGGCGGACCAGTATATGCAGAAGATGGGCTACGGGAACCAGCCTTACATCGCCTACAAACATGCCGATACCCACAACACCCACATCCATATTGTCAGTGTCTGTGTGGACGAGCAGGGGAAAAAGATAAGCGATGCCTACGAGCACCGCCGTTCCATGACCGCCTGCCGGGAACTGGAAACGGATTTCGGCCTGCGCAACGGAGCGGACACGGAAAGGCGGAATCCGAAAGCGGAGCTGAGGAAGGTGGACGCTTCCTTGGGGGATGTCCGCCATCAGGTAGGCAATACCCTTAAAGCCGTATTGGAAAGCTACCATTTCCAAACCTTCGGGGAATACAATGCGCTGCTTTCCACGCTCAACATCGAGGCGAAACAGGTCAGGGGAGAATACAACGGTACACCATATACCGGTATTGTCTATTCGGCCACGGATGATACCGGCAAGGTGGTCAGCCCGCCGTTCAAGAGTTCCCGATTTGGGAAACGCTTCGGAAATGAACAGTTGGAAAAGCGGATGCTGATGAACCTGAAAGACCTCAAGGACGGGAAATGGGCACCCTCCATACAGGCGGACATCGTTCGTGCCTTGCGGCAGGCGGATTCACGGAAACGGTTTGTGGAACTGCTCGGGCAAAGGCGTATTGATGTGGTTTTCCGCGAGAATGAGCGGGGACGTATCTATGGTGTCACCTTTATTGACCACAACCGTCGGGAGGTGTTCAACGGCTCACGCATGGGCAAGGAGTTTTCCGCCAATGTGTTCAACGACTATTTCAAATGGTTGGAAAACATACCCGAAAAGGAACGGGGTGGACATTCCGCTGCAGAGCTTTGGCAGCATCACCGTCACGAATCCTCTAGCACGCTCGAACTGGCGGCAGGCATTCTTTCTATGGAAACCAATCCGCGGGATTACGAGGAGGAAGCCTTCGCACGCCGCATGAAGAAAAAGAAGAAGGCCGGACGCAAGCGTGGCATTTAGACAAAACAAGTATCAACCTTTTTATACACAATCCTTATGCAACAGGAAGACGATTTGAGGGCTCTCGCTAAGATAATGGAATTCGGCAGGGCTGTGAGTATTTTTCTTTTGGTGGTGCACGTCTATGTGTACTGCTATCCGAGCATGACCGCATGGCATCTGAATCTTGCGGTCATAGACAAGATTCTGGTAAACTTCAACATTCACACGGGCATTTTCGACAACATCCTCTGGAGTAAGTTGTTGGCGGTGCTTTTGCTGGCCATCTCCTGTATGGGCACGCACGGGGTCAAGGGAGAGAAAATCACCTGGCCAAAAATCTATGCGGCACTGGTTGCCGGATGTACGTTCTTTTTTCTGAACTGGTGGCTGCTGGATTTGCCGCTGCCACATACGGCAAGTACCATAATGTATGTAAGCACGCTTACCACCGGTTATCTCGGTCTGCTGATGGCGGGGTTATGGATGAGCCGGCTCTACAAGAACAACCTGATGACCGATGTGTTCAACAATGAGAACGAGTCTTTCGGGCAGGAAACACAGCTGATGGAAAATGAGTATTCTGTCAATCTGCCGACCAGATTCCAATACCGTGGAAGGCTCAATGACGGATGGATCAACGTGGTGAACCCGTTCCGTGCCACGATTGTACTGGGTACGCCGGGGTCCGGCAAGTCATACGCGGTGGTGAACAATTATATTCGCCAGATGATTGGCAAAGGGTATAGTTGTTACCTTTACGACTATAAGTTCGACGACCTTTCCACCATCGCCTACAACACATTGCTGAACAATATGGACAAGTACAAGGTCAGACCCCGGTTCTATGTCATCAATTTCGATGACCCCCGCCGCTCGCACCGCTGCAACCCCATCACGCCGGAGTTCATGACGGACATCTCCGACGCGTACGAGGCAAGCTATACCATCTTATTGAACCTGAACAAGACTTGGATTGAAAAGCAGGGGGATTTCTTCGTGGAGTCGCCGATTATCCTGCTGGCGGCAATCGTGTGGTACCTCAAAATATACAAGAACGGAATGTACTGTACTTTCCCTCATGCGGTGGAGCTGCTCAACAAGCCTTATTCGGACTTGTTTACCGTTCTGACCTCCTATCCGGAGCTGGAAAATTACCTTTCCCCCTTTATGGATGCCTGGAAATCAGGAGCTCAGGACCAGCTCCAGGGCCAGATCGCTTCCGCAAAAATCCCCCTTACACGCATGATTTCCCCACAACTTTATTGGGTGATGACAGGCAATGATTTCTCTTTGGACATCAACAATCCGGAGGAGCCTAAAATCCTGTGTGTGGGCAACAATCCCGACAGGCAGAACATCTATTCGGCGGCACTCGGCCTCTACAACTCCCGCATCGTGAAGCTGATCAACAAGAAAGGAAAGCTCAAAAGTGCGGTCATCATAGACGAGCTGCCCACCATTTATTTCCGGGGACTCGACAACCTGATTGCAACGGCGCGTTCCAACAAGGTGGCGGTCTGCCTGGGATTTCAGGATTTCTCCCAGCTCAACCGGGACTATGGTGAAAAGGAGTCGAAAGTGGTGCAGAACACGGTGGGGAACATATTCAGCGGACAGGTGGTTGGGGAAACGGCAAAGACGCTTTCCGAACGTTTCGGGAAGATATTGCAACAGCGCCAGTCGGTTTCCATCAACCGGCAGGATGTCTCCACATCCATCAATACACAGATGGACTCCCTCATCCCGGCTTCCAAGATAGCCACCCTCTCGCAGGGCATGTTTGTCGGTGCCGTGTCCGACAATTTCGGTGAGAGGATAGACCAAAAGATTTTCCATGCCGAAATCGTCGTGGATCATGCAAAGGTAAGTGCGGAGGAAAAGGCTTACAAAAAAATCCCCATCATCAACGAATTCAAGGACAAGGAGGGCAATGACATCATGATGCAGCAGATACAGCGCAACTACGACCAGATCAAGGCGGATGCACAGGCTATCATCAACGAAGAGATGGACCGTATCAAAAGAGATTCGGAGTTATGCAAGCGATTGGGGTTGGATGATGAAAAATCATCAAAGAAGAAAGAATGATTCATCTTCCCTTAAATCTCCATGAAGTGTGCGGGAAATGATATAAAAGCTTCCCTCACACTATCATTTCTTTGTATGATAATGCCTATATGACAGGATTTTGACAATACATTTCAGGATAGACAATCAGGTAGTCTTCCGTAAACAGGCTTTTATCGAAAAAGCAAAATTGAATAGCAGGACATACATCTATGAATGCCTTGTTCCGGTTGTTGAATTTGAACAGAAAAGATTGGCTGTACGAATTCGGCAAAGTACTCAAAGGATTGGCTCTGATGGCTTTGTAGCGAGTCGAGAACTGGGTATATTGTTTCAGGTACGCAATAATTTCAGGAACGTAAACAGTCGTCTTGTGCCACTTTTCAGTGATGATTTCCGAACATCTTTTCATCTCTGTCAGATGCTCTGGTCTTCCAACCAAATCAAATACCTTTTCTAATTTGTCATCACAAGCAGACTGGCTGATTATATATCCGCTGTCCTTATAGCAAAGATTTCCCCACCAATGGGCAAGTTCTATAATTGTATCCCAGAAATAATAGCCTTCTCCAAGCCATGCGTTTTTATTCGTACAAATGAACGGACCATGTTGTTCCACATAGTCGGGGTTCCCTCTGTCTTCAACGGTCTGGTATATGATTCTGTTCATTGAAGGCTTCTTACTTTAAGACCGTGTTTCTCCTTAGTTCATGTTCCAACAACGATACATTCAGTGTGGGTATCATTATCGGAGCTACGTTTGCCTGTAATGTTATAGTACTTACAAAGGCACGTACATAAGGGAAAATGATAGCAATGCTGTTCGCATAAAAATAAGGAGGGATGTTGTCAGCCTGTACCATGTCCCCAAAAGAAAAGACGGCTTTAAGTTTGATGTTTATAACTTCAAAGTCAGTATTTTCTTTCTTATATGAAGCCTTGAATACCAGAGTCAATACATACTGTCTTTCTCTCTGAAAATAGATGCCGGATGGTTCTATTTTCAGATCGAAGATACATTGGGGTGGAATATTCTCCAAGTCAAGCATTACGTTGACTACGGAGTAATTTTTTAGCGAAAAAACGGCTTGCTTCATTATGATGTATTTTAGTGTTTTATACTGCCATAGGCAAATATGAGTCAGACCCGAAATCCTGGGATATAGGGGATTCTACATTCACTCTGGATGTTGGATGGCTTCCGTAGATACCGGCTACAATTTCATTGTGCAAGGCATTCTTTTCACATTCTTCAATAAATTGATTGATTTCCGGTCCATAAGCATACTTGCTGTGTATAGCCTCCCAATCTTTTTGTAATTGTTCTTCTGGGGTGTTGCTAAAATATTCCAAAAGTTCTTCTGATAAACGTTTCATCTCAATCATTCTATTAAATATATACTATTGCAAATATACTAATTTATTCTATTGATATGGCTAAAGTCATCACTTTTAGTACCAATAGCAACAATCAATTCACTATCATAACAATATTTAAGACAAAACTTTTAAGCAATATTGCTATTACACGCAGCATCGTCAGTTCTTTCACCTACTTCCCAAACCCCACAACTACCTCCGCCACTTCCCCATGCACCCTCCGCACATTCAGCACCCGTGCCGGAATCCCATAGTTGAAACAGCATTGGATAAATTCCATCCCGATAAACACTCCTGTATTGTATTCCCCGACATTATCTCCGTCATTTTTACAGAAAGTTACGGTTCCTTTCATCTCCTCATTCCTTCTCTTGCGGTATTGCGCCTCCTTTTCAAACATCATAAAGACTTATCCTCTGACAATCTGCACCTGTTGGCCTCCGGTTTGCAGGAATTGCAGGTAGCTCTCCAGCAGGTCTTCCGGGCATCCGCTATGGGATAGCATGTTTCTTATCCCTTGTATCTGAATCGAATTTTCCATTGCTTTTTATTTGGCTATGATTATCTTTTTATCCTTGATGACAAGTGTGTCTTTCCCGCCATGGTTCGTCAGGCTTACATCCTTCAAGTCAATGCGGCTGTTGGAGATGGAAAACTCCTGATGAATCGTATCGTTCCGCAGGAAGTGGATGTCCTGCTTGTACAGGTTCGGAACGGAAAAGAACAGGGTGATAATCCCGATAAAGCACAGCACCATCAATACCGTAAAGGTTACAAACCAGCGTTGGTATTTACGGTCTTCCACAACCTTCACTTCAATAGGCAATGGAGATTCCTGATAGCTCACCCGTTTCTGTATCCATGTTACTCTGCAACGTAGGTTCGGAAACTCATGCAGGCTGAACAACTCTGGCAGTTCCTGCAAGAAATGCAGGTATTGTTTGGTTTCCATCAGCACTTCCAACTCCATAGTTACACGGATAACACTTCGTTTCATTATCTTGGGTTTCCCCGATACACCCGTAGGTTTGGCTACATTGACAGGACGGATATCCGAAGCCCCGTTATCCACGCTCATGGCAAGTTCCACTCCGGTACTACCCAAAGAGGGAGCATCCGTAGGATGATTGCCAAAAGGTGAAGAACTGTTTCGTTCTCCTTCCATGCCCTCATATTCTGCTATCAAGTCCGCTATCTCACGTACTTCGGTCACGGTTATGTTCTTCGCTTCTGCATCGGCAAAGGTCTCCACTTTAACTTTGACTGTATTAGTCAAAAAGGCTTTTATCTTCTCTTCGCTTTTTTTATGGATGAGGTAGCTGGGATACTTCTTTGTGAAGTTCCGAGCTACGTTTTCCATATAATCCATTGCATAGTCATAATTATGCCTAATAGATAAAAGGAACACGAATGACAAAGTAAAATGATTTATATTTTGCTTTTCGCTCATATAATATATATATTTTATTTCAAGTTACAATTTATCTGCTCGTTCGAATACATCTATCATTTGAACATTCATATCAATATAAGGAATCATTTTTACAATGCTAATATTATCTATACTTTCATTGCCCCCCATTGATAATGTAGGGAAATATCCATAACATTCATCAAAATCTATTTCGCCAATTTTTTCTTTTACAAAGGCATAGTTTTCTAAATCAAACCATCCTTTTAAAAAACTTTGATTGGGAATTACCTTATTAAAAATAGCTACAAAATTGTCAGGAATAATCAAAGATGTCCCATATCTAATATTTAAAAACACTACATAGTTCCCAAATTTTTTATTCTTAACATAAGCAAAAACATCACCAAAAGCAGTACACATAAAAGGCAATAAGGATTCATCATCATCCATTATATAACATTGATTTATTATATCTTTTAAATCATTAGGTTCTATAACTTTAAAAAGTCCATTATAATAGCTACCCAATCCAACCTCTTTCCACAAAGAATTTAATTGTTCACAGCTATAGTCACTATATTTCAAAATGAATTCTTCATTCACATTCTGTGTTATCTTTGAATTAACACTATTAAATAAAAACATTTCATACATAACTTTATTATTTTATGATTTCTAAATCTTCTGCAAAAATAACATTCATCTTTATATATTTCTGTTGTTCTTCATCTATTTTAGGAGGACCTTCTAATACCTTTAGTAATTCATCTTCCAAATTTTGGGCTCGTCCCTTGTCTTTAGTACCCCATTGAGAACCAATAGATGAATTTATTCTTTTATCTCCCATTTCAGTCACATCATCAAAATTTCCACCCGCAATTTGATCTGGATTATGCAAAGCTGCCAATGAACTTAATCCATCTTCAACTTTCTTTGTAATTTCATCATATTTAAAATTTTCAGCTGATAACAACATATAATCAAACATTTTACGTCTTTTATATGCATCTCGAGCATCATTTTGAGCAGTTTGACTAGACGAACGTCCTTTTTCTTTAAATGTCTTTCGATTAGTTAACCATTCAAAAACTGTCAGTTTATTAATCCCATCTTCTTGCATTTTTAGTTGTCTCCTCATTTCTTTTTCATAATGAGGATTATTTTGGAATTTTCTTTTCAATTTAAACGGAGGTTTCACATGTATAACAGAAAGTATAAAAATTGTTACAGAAGATGAGGATTTTTCTGATATATAATCATTTTTATCATTTTCTTCTTGTATAGAAGAAGCATTTCCATTAGAAACATCCGACACCTTCCAAACCTTCTCCCTCACCTCCAGATTATTCCTCTTGATAATCCCCGGCGACAAATACGCCACCATCATCATCGGAGCGTTCCCGACACTCATGTATTCCTCTATTTTCACGCAATAGCAATCCCAGAACCGGAAAATATCCGCAATCTCCACTTCGTTGTAGATGAAATGGATTTCCCCGTTGTGCATGGTTCCTTCGTTCAGCCAGTCATAGAAGAACTGCTCTTCACCCTTGCACTCAAACGCGAGCGTGATCAGGTCTCCCTCGACCGGCAGACACTCCCGATTGCCGATTTCCTCGCAGACTTGGATGTGGAGTTGCATGATTTTTCTCAGATTCGGGTCATCATAGTGCCGGACGTGGCACCGATAGTTATAATAGAGTATCGGCACCTCCCTTCCTCTTATTTTCAGAATAGTTTCATAAATCATGATAATACAGTTTCAGGTGAATGACTAAGGTAATAAATCACGGCTGATCCAGTAGTACGTCTGCCCGTTGGATTGGAATGACTTGCCGGCGGCTTCGTCCAGCAGTTTTTTCTTTTCCTTGAAATATTCAATCAGCATGTCCAGTTCCACATCCGTAATCATTTTCTTTTTCCGCAAGTCCTTGACACGGTAAACCTCAAAGAAAGGATAGTCAGCCGGACAGGAGGTAAACCTTTGCAATACCTCTGACAGGGGCATTCTCAGGAAAGTCTTTCTCCCCACCTTGCAATATCTGTCCCTGTTGCGCTCTGAAAGGAAATGTCTGACCAGTTTTCTTCTTACATGTCGGGTTGAGGCATATTCCGGCACGTTCAGGCTGTCCGTCTTGATGCGCACGGTCGATTCTTCGGTGTCTGTCTGTAGATAGTCGTCCGGACAGTCGCAAATATCCGCTTTCGCCCGCTTTTTCTTTTTGACCGCCTCGTATTTATAGTCCACAATCAGTTTGGCGGGTGCTTCCACATATTTTCTCAACCGTTTGAACTCCTCTTCATTGACAAGCAGGTAATAGTCCAGTGTGGAGGACAGCGAGTCCGGCAATGCGACAGGTTGCGCAGGCAGGCTCCAGGCGGGTTCGATACCCGGAAGTACGGACAATATGGGTTGCACATCCGGCTGGCGGATATGGTAATAATCTGTCATTGTTGAGTCCGTCCTATATCGGTGTGTACCCACTTCATCGAATGCCCTTGCCAGGCTGTTGCTCAACAGGGTATTGTCAAACTTCACTTGCAGCAGCATGGAGTCCACGGCGGCGGTCAGTCCTTCCAATTCCAGCGATTCGTTCTTTTGCGGAAACACCAGCCATCCCTGCGTCATGCTCCGGTTGGGAAAATCCAGGCAATAGATATTATGGTTCACCTCCGCGTATTCGCTTTCATTCCTGATTTGCTCGGGATATACAATCAGCTCCCGTTTCTTCCGGCTGATGCGTGGTGCCGAGCAGTCTATCATGTTCCCGATTTGCAGCACGAAGTTGTTGAAGTTGTCCGGCTCTCCTCCATAGAGCTGGAAACCAAGCAGACGGCAGTTGTTCTTTACCAATTTGTTCACCAAGGTGGAGTCCGCCCACTCGCTGTTGAATCCTTTGTCTCCGATAACAACCAGAATATTGGTCTCATCCGGACATTTATTGAATTGTTCCACCCCGATTTGAAGGCCGGACCAGTTGCCGAACCGCCCGTATGTGGGTTTCAGTTGCCCGGCATTGCGTGCCTTGGCGGAAAGGAAGTCAAGCAATTCCATGTAGTCGGGAGTCAGCTTGCAGATAGGGTCCTCCCGGTTGTCCGGTTCGTTGAAGGTAAGCACGGCGCCGAACTTGAAAGAAAAGCTCTCGTCATTTGCCAGTTGCGACTGTAATCCCTGGATGGCATTCACCACGGCAGGAAACCGCTGGATGGTGCTCTCTTTCCCTTCAAGGACGAACATGAGATTTATTTTTCGCAGGTCCTCCTCAATCTTGTGTTTGAATGTGCCGTAATATATCGGATGCCCGTTGACGTTCAGCACATAGCTCTCCCGTTTGTCTATGACCGGCATCGGCACATGCGTTCTGAAACAGAACGCCGTATCATTGTGCCGGTAGGACAACACCGGGCTGTACCGGATGGTGGGTTGGTTATCGGCGAATTGCAGTTTTTGTCGCATCTCATCGGATGACAGATGTAAGGTGTCCTTCCGTTCCCGGTCTTTGAAAACAAGCGTGCTGTCCGGCAGCGAGGCTATGTCTATATGGAGCTGCTGTTCGGGAGCGGTCAGCAACCTCCCGTCCATCCATCCGATGGCGGTCTGCCCGATACTGTCTGCGTCAAGTTGCGGTTTGTTCGCCACGAGGACACATCCTTTGTCCGCAACTGTTTGATAAGGATACACGATACCGTAGAATGGGATTTTGCCCGCTTCTTGCGTCAGGTCGGGATTTTTAAACAGCTTTACGGAATCGTTGGCAAAATAGGCATCGGGATCGGCAAACGCCAGGGTGTCGGTCAGCATGACCACCTGCTTGTTCTTGAATCCCGTAACGACATCGGTAAAGCCGCTCCGGGTCAGCAACAGGTCGTTCTGGTTGATCCACCCGCAATACTTGGCCTGCTTCCACTCTTTCAGCCTCCCGTTTTTCAGGATGGCGGGGTCGTACCGGATCAGCCGGAGCCAGTCACCTTTTCGTTTGATGACTAAAAACGCGTCCATATATTCCACCGCCTGCATCTCGTTCTTTCCGCTCGGACTCAGATAGGTCGTTCCGGCTTCACGGGCAAAAACGATCCACGGGGTATGCCTGAACAGTGTCTGGCTGCGTGGAACCTTCACTCCTTCCACGGAATAGTTCCGCATATACTCACGGGGGACATTCTTTATCCGGGTAAAACGGTGTACAGGTCCGCAGGATATCATACAGGCGATACATCCGCAAATCCATCCTCCTTTAACAAGTGCCGATATATAGTTCTTTTTCATGCCTCATTCTATTTTTTTGATTCGGAAAAGCGTTCGTGCTGAGTTACCATCAGCTGCATCACACATTCGTTGTTCAGGTTGTTTCCCATATCGACGAACACCTCGTCTATAAGGGTTTTCCTGCGTGCTATGATTTTCAGTCCTTGGCAATAGGAATAGAAATCATTCTTCTTGCTGTTGTTGACAGTTACCGCTATGTCCGGATTTCCGCAAAGGTATTTTTTCAGGATATAATTGTAATGGGTATTGAACGGCTTGCCGTCCACGATGGCCTGCAAGTGTTCACGGATGTCATTACCGATAATGACAAGCACGTCCGTCGAGTCGTTCTCCGTATATTGGGGAAGGATTTCAATGGTGTGCCTGACCGGATATTGGGTATTCTCCGTAGTCAGCAGAACCTCGTATATGCCAGGTTCTGTATAGGCGTAGAGCGGGTTCTGCTCCCGCGAATCGACAATTCCGGACTCTCCGAACTGCCAGCGCCATTCTTTCGACGGACCGTATCCTTTGAAAGATACGATTTCTCCCTGGAAGGCGGTTGCAGGTGCTTTCATCCTGACAAGTTCGTCGCTTCCGTAGTCATCCCGGCTCTTGTGTACTGTGATGATCTGTTTCCTTTCCAGTCCTCCGTCCACCTGAAGGCGTACTTGGTAGCGGCCGGGTTCCTTGAACACATATTCTCCGCTTCGTTCGTGTGATATGTCCCCGTTGCCGAACTCCCAAAGCCAGGAACGTGCGTTGCGGGTGCTGTCCGCGTAATGGACGGCTTCTCCGGTTTCCACCTCTATGGGGGTCAGTGTCATCCGTATGGTACGGTTGGAAAAGAACAGCCGGATCAGTATGGCGACAAGAACGCATAGCAGCATGGCTGCGATTACGAACAGAATCTTTCTGGTATAGATTTTTCCCATGTCATTTTCCATTTTTAGTGCCCGAGCGCAGGTCTTCCTCTTTTTTCCGCAAGCCGATCTCGCACTCTTCCAGATTGGCTTTGAACAGGCTTATGTTTTGTTCGATGCTCCATAGCTGTTTCTTGTCGGACAGCCACATGGCATAAAAGTCGGCAATATGCATGAACAGCTTGTAACGCTTGTCCCAGTTGTTTCTTTCGTATGTGTTCCGCAAGTTGTTTATCAGATAATGGATATCGTCCTCCTCATATTGGGCATAAACGCCCGGTTCAAACGCCTCGATCTTACGGAACAGGGAGTCTGTCGGAAGCTGGCATTCCGCCTGCTCCTGTTGGAATTCCTTAATGCGGTTCATTTTGATTTTCACGAACTCTTTCTGTTCAAATATCTTAAAATCCGAATTCCACATGAATATCGCCAGACAACACGCTACGGTCGTCAGGAAAAAGAACAGGAATACATAGGCATGCCCCATGAAGATTTCCCGTTTGTTCATTGTCTTTCTGTTGTTATCCATAAATTTACAGTTTTATTTATGATTGTTGTTGGGACCGACATTCAGGTTACGCCGTGTCTTCCAGTTATCCTGAATACATTGCATCAGGTCTTTCTTCACCATCTCTTCCTGGATATTCAGCAGACGGATGGAGTCCTTTACTCCGAGGAAGATGTTGATGTTTCCCAAAAGTTGCCTGTAGAGCCTGCAATCCTTGGCATCCATGCCCTGGACATATTTGAGCAGGTTCATCTTGCGTGTACTGACAACGCTTTGTAGGAGCATGTCGTTGATCTGGGGGGAAGTGTTCATCAGTTTCATGTACTGGTAGACGGAATCCACGCTGTTCGACAGGGACAGCTCCTTGGCATAGATGTGGTCATACTCCAGTGCCTGTTCCGTAATCCGCTTTACTTCTATGCCGGAGGTCTTCAGGAAACAGGCAAAGATGGTTACCGCAAGGATGATGCAGCACGTCAGATAGCCTGCGAACCTCAAATAGGCTTTCCTTACTTCTGTGTTGTTTTTCGGTTTCATATAGAATAATTTTTGTGTTTATAAATAAGTGCTGATGCCCAGATAGGCGCCTTGTTCGTCTGGGGTCCCCAGTCTGAACCGGGCATCTTCCTGTTGGATGATGTAGCGGATCTGTATCTCCTTGTCCGAAGGGAGGAACAGCTCCGCCAGCGCATTCAATATTTGGCAGTCGATGGCACCGGGGAAGAAACTTTCCATCCGCCGGGCGGGCAGGGGGCCGATTTCCATCAGCATCCGGAAAGTACCGTCGGCAAAACTGTTTCCCAGAACCATATTGTCTCCCAGGATACAGCTTCCCAATTTGGGAATAAGGCCGGTATCCGCTTCCACCACGCACTTGTCTCCTTTCCTGAGATGGACGGGCACACCCGTCAGGATGGTCATGCACTCGCCGATCTTGGAGGGACTGGCCGTAATCTGCTCCATATAGGCAAGCATATGGACAAGCATGACCGCCAAATGGGTTGGCAGCAGTTCCAGCACGGGCCATTGTCCGGAAAAGATACTCACGAAATCCGGATGCACGTTCATCTCGTCTATGCGGCGTTCCTTGTTTTGGAAAGTGACCAGCATATGGTCCAGGGAGATTTCAAAAGGCTTGAAGAAACGGCGGGCGAAGAACTCCTCTTCCCGGTGGACACGGATTTCATCCAGCACCTGCTCCTTCGATATCTTTTCGGACTGGTAAAGGTTCTTGTGGAATATGCCTTCGGGCAGTGCGTCATAAAGACTCCGCCTGTTCACATAAAGATACAGGTAGTCCGTCAGGTCGTAATGGGAATATTCAGAGTGGATGTCATGAATGTCTTTCGAGAATCCGCGCCGTATATCCCCCTTTCTGGAAATGAGGGTACGTTCCGCGTCATATCCGGCTTCTTTCAGCCCGCTGGCAACCACTTCCGCCTTGAAGTCCGTATCCGGCAGGTTGAACGAATGGGGATGTTCGTCAAAACATACGATTTTATCTGTTTCTTCTGTCATGGCTGTTCGTTTATGAGGGATTAATCCAAGATGTTCCAGCGTGATTCGCTGGACTCTTTCGGTTGTCTGGAACGTTCGGCGACCACGATGTTCTCTTTGTGCTTGCCGATATACTCCAGACGGCTGAGAGTGGTCCACAAGTCATTGAACAGGTATAGGAAACGTTCTGCCGTAACCATCAGCTGGCGGATATTGTGGTGGTTGTACAGCAGACCGCTGTTTTCCCTCAGCAGACCTTCGTAAGCGCCTGGGGTGATGCCGTTCCACTCGTTGAAATATTTCAGCAAGTCCTCTTTCTCTTCCTTGTCCATAAAACTCAGGCATACATACAGATGATGCGCCAACGTGGAGAACACGTTCAAAAAGCGCAGCGGCGAGTAATACTGCCCCTCATTGCGGAAAGAGAAATAGATGTCGGATATGAACAGCATGACATGGCGGCACAGCATACCGATGTTGGTGGCAAGGTCGGTTTGTTTCTCCGCATTCTCCACCTTGGCAAGGATGTCAAACGAGGCTTTCTCGATGGAATCGACAAGCTGGCCGAATTTGGTATAATAGCCTTTCAGGTCCGGATGACTGGACATGCTCGTGCATGGAGGGATGAAGTTTCCGTCCACCTCGCAACGGTTCCCGTTCTTACGCAGGCGGCCGATCAGCAGGAAGTGTCTTCCTAACTCGCTTCCGTCTGTCTGTCCGGTCGGTAACACGCTCAATGCGTATTTGGGCAGGGCATTGGGCTGGCGGGGGCTTATCTCTTTCTCGTCCGGAACGCCCGATGGCAGATGCTCGAAAGGGTCTGCCATCAGTATGACATCCCAGCGCCGGTCCTTTTCTTCCGTTTCATCCGTGGAGATATGGAAACTGGCGGTCAGCTCGTCATCGTCACCGGCATCGTAATCTATCAGGTAGCCTCCGGCCGTAAGGGCATGGCAACGTTTCAGACGGACTTCCAAAGTGCCGGTAACAAGTTCCGTAATGCTGAAATCACCGGAAACGGATTCTCCTTTTCTGAACGGCAGGAGTCCGTAGGTGTTGCGGTTCAGATAAAATGACTGGTATTCGCACAACCGGTCCGTAAAGTGGTCTTCCTGTTGCGTGAAATGCCCTTTGTTGACAGGCATTCCGTCCGCCCAGTTTACCAGCGGGTATTTTTTCTTCTGGCTCTGTTTTCCTATCATGACGTCTCTATTTAAAATTCATTATACTTTACAAGTTCGTTCGCCACACGCTTGGCAATGATTACATCGTGCTGTTTCAGCCTGTTGTCGGCAAGCGTGAGGTCCGGGTCTATATAGAACCGCCTTTTGAAAAAGGAGGGTTTGGTATAGAATACCCATTCGTAATATGCACCGCCCTCGTTCTTGTACACGATGGGAGAGGATGGCGATTTGAGGTTGCAGTCGTCGATCATGCGCTGGAACCATTGTCCGAAGATAACATCCTCGGATGCCTTGCCGGTAATACGTTCCGATGCCGGATCGTCCACCTTGCGGAATATCTCCACATCCATCACGATGCTCCGTTTGCGGTTGATGCGCAGGGTGTCCGAGTCATATTCCTCTGAATACTTCCAGACTTTATAGATTTCAATGGGTATGTCAAAATAGCTGTTCACCGTTTGGGTATACAGGAGCGGGAATACAAAAGGCAGCAGGCAGGTGGAGGCCCAGACTCCATACTGGAGTTCGTTGCAGAGGTTGAAGACCACGGAGAACAGTCCGGCTCCCAATAGCGTGACCGTAACCGTCAGCAGGCATTGGATGCCGAATGATGGCATCTCCTTGCCCGAGGCGAATACCTTGCGCAGGATGAACCGGTTATAATGTCCGGCAGTCCAGTACAGGACAACCAGCAGGATATAGACATAGGGCATGAAGCTATAGTCCATAAACCCGCACAGGGCGGGCAGGGCAAGAATCATGCCGCACAACAGCAGATATACGATCAGTTTTCTATTGTTGAGCAGTTTGTTCTTGCGTGCGATAAAATAGGCCGCGATTCCGAAAATCACGGTTAGCAGCGGCATCAGCAGGTACGATGAAATGAGATGTTGGGTAACTGGGTTCATAAGTATGATATTTATGCTTTATTGTATTCTATGAATATCCGGTAGTTGAATGTGTCCGGCGAACAGGCCGAGAGTTTGGTACGCAGGTTGTCTTTTATCTGTTTTTCCTGCGAAGGCTCATCCAGTTTCGTTCCAAGAATCAGATGGACCTCTTTGGTACGCACCAGCCCTTCATGGGGCATCGGGCTGATCTCCACTCCGTTCCGGATTTCTGTCCGCACCAATAGCTCACCGAGTTCCTTCTTGCAGAAACTGGCTATGTCGTTTTGTGTCAGGATTCGGCCGTGCGAGATGAAACCGTATTTGTAGATGTCGATCTGTTCCCTGTTTTTGGGGGCTTGTTTTCCACCGTAGGTGGTGCTGACCAGCGCGAGTGTCTTCGAGTCCAGATAAGTGGTGGCATTGGGTGACAGGTTCACACCGGCCTGTATCCGGTTGCCCACCTCGCAGTTGGTGGTCCAGTATTTGACGGTAATCTGTCCCTTGCCGGACAACTGGTCGATCATCAGATAATAGGGAGTCTCCCTGGACTCGTTCATGCTGTCGGCTGTCTGCTTCATTTGTGCCATCAGTTGCTCCATCTGGGTGGTAAGTGCCTGTAGCTTGATGCTTGAAACGGCATGGAAGGCATGGGTCTCGTCATCGAGCAGGTCTGACAGGTAGCCGAGCAGTTCCTTGGCGGAACGGGAATCGAAACGTTCGCATCCGCCTTTGCGGATGGAGTAGGTTCCATTGCTTTCCGTAGAATCCTTTTCGGGATAGAGAAGTTCATGATAAGTCTTCCCGTCGGAGTCTTTCACGCTGTGTACGGACAGCAGGGACTCATGGTTGCCTGTGCGTAATGGCACCACCCTGAAGGTGTCCTCAAGGGGAGTTGTTTGTTCATGCAGTGTCTTGTTCTCGACAGGTACGATATTGATGCCGGCATGCAGCTCTTCCAGGACTTCCGGCGTGAAATGGGCGGGAAACTGTATCTTCACCCAGACCAGCTTGTCCTGCATTTTCTCAAGGACGGCTTCTTTGAAGCAGGAGCGCAGGATGTCCGGAAGGTTTTTCTTCCAGGAACTGTCAAATGGAAAGGATTGCGATACCTTCAAGAAATGTTTGCTGTAAATATCCATGACTTCCCTGTCTATGACGGACATCACATCGTAGTTTTGGAAAAAGGTACGGGTCGGCTCTTCCGGTATGGTTGTCCTTTCATGGATGCCTCGTTCCATCACAACCGGCTTCCCCTCTACGGACCATTCCGTACAGGGGAGCAGGAGCAGATATTCATAGCTCTCCATGAGGTTTGGGAAATCCAGATAGAAGGAAAAGTCCTCAAGGTCGGAAATGGATTCATCCACCGCCACCCCTAACCAGACGGTACGTGGAGGCATCCTTGTTTCCGTACGGGCAATCATGGTCTTTTCCAAGGTTGGGGCTATCCGGTAGAGAAGGTCGTCGCAGACCATATATTTCACATCGGCTTTGTGCAGAAGGGTATCGCAGGCAGGATAAAACGACACGCTTCCGGTCGATAGTTTTCGGGTAAGGGAATCGCTCTCGTAATACATGCCTGACTCCCTGGTTATCTGATAGCATGGCTCTATGGGATAGGCGTGTACGATGCCGTGTGCGGGAAAGGGTGAGGTCAGTATGCCCGGAGTAAGGATTCGGGCGGTCTTTTCCAGCAGCCTGGTCTCGATGGCGGTAAAATCCTCTCCCAACATATATACCTCGTTGGACAAGGCTTCCAGCAGGAGCTTGACAACCGGGTCGAAGTTCTCCGCCTTTTTTATTCCCCAGAAAGCCGCGGCGTATTTCAGCATACGGTTTCTGATTTGCTCTTTATTGTATTTTTCTGTACTCATACGCCTCTTATCGGGTTGAAATGGGTCCTAAATAAATCACATAATAGAAACAGCGTTTTTCTCCGGTATGCACCAAGGTTCCATATACATATACCTGTACACGTTTCTTTACGGCGGGAGCGTCGAACACATTGTCCTGCCGGGTGGTGTCATCAATGATGACCCGGACATTCACACCCGTAAGCCGCTTCTCATGCTGGGTGATCGCCTTGGTGATGTATTCCGAGAATTGCCCTTCCCAACGGGTGTGTGAAACGATGCTCTCAAAGTCGAGGAAAAAGATCTCACAGCCGAACTCCTTGTCAAAGGCATGTTCGCCGGGAGCCGTACTGATAAGCAGCTCGATAAACTGGTCGATGGACTCGATTTCCGAACAGGATACGAGACGGCTGTTTTCCACATCCTCGCTGAGCAAGGCGCCAAAATCCAGGGGCAATTTGCAAAACTTTGTTTCCATGCTTGTCAGTGCCATTCGTTTTCAAATTCTTCGTTCGTAAATCTCATCGTCCTTGCCGCAAACAGAAGGACGATGCTGCCGGAATGGGATATACGGTCAACCTTGCGTTGCAGGCGGATGCAGTTCCCTTCCACAAAGCGCAAGGCAAATGCCGCCTGTTGGTCAGGTTGGTCCTTCTGATAAATCCGTATTTCGCCGTCCTCACGGGAGTCGCTGTATGCGGCCCATCTCAACAGTTCGTTACCCGGCATACCGGTAAGGGTACAGGTGACGAATCCGCCGTATGCCTCACCTTCAGGCAACCCGTCACGGTCTGTATTCCGCTTGAATTGCAGGTCGAACTCTTCAATGCTGTATGTCTCATGGCAGACGGACATCCGCATCACGTAGCGGTCATCCGGCATTGAGGATTTTTTGTTTTTGAACAATGAAGTGAACCAGTTCATGATTATAAGTTTAAGTGACACGAATCGCCGGTCTCCATTTCCCGGAAGTGGATGAATAGTGAGGTACGGCTCTCTTTGGTTGTTGAATGTACGTTGAACTCAAGGCATTTTGCTCCCTTGAAACGGATGATCTCTTTGGGAGTACCGGGCAGGCCGGAAGTGTTCATCACCTCTCCGTCCTTCAGGATTCTTGAATTGAACATCCATTCCAAGAGTTCCTCCGTTGGAAATCCGGCAATACTCACCCGTATTTTGCCGCCGTATGTCTTTCCGATTACTTGCCCGCTATAGGTGGTCTGTTTCCGGAAGTCATACTCGTAGCCCAGCAGATCGTATGCCTGCACTTCTTCATGCTCCGAGGGTTCGGCTGTCCAGAACTTGATATACGATTGTACACTCATATCCTTATACTTTTTTATTCTTCTTCACTCGTCAGATTGGTTTGCAGCATAGCGGTCAGAGTCCGTTCCTCGTTCATGCGTGACTCCACGAACAGTACTGTGTCTTGGCTGTCCAGATGCTTGCGTACATAGGCCCGCAGGTAGGCTTTGAATGCCTGTACCTTCGTCCGGTATTCCTCTAAAGGGAGGGCGAAGATGTCTTGCGTTCCTACCCGTTCCAATCCGTATTTCTCCAGTTCTTCTTCAAATGACTTTTTTGATTGGTCATTGGAAATTGTATAAATGATTAATGTTTTATACTCTTTCATAAATTATTGTTATTTAAATTGATAAAGAAAAAACATCAACAAAAGGCCAACCGTTGGTATTACATATCTAATACTTAACACTGTCTTATCTGAATATTTAACATTGTAAACATTGTCTTTATATTTTTCTAATAGGGTATTAATTCTTTTCTTATTGTAAAAAAGGTATATTATAATCCAAGGAAGAAAACAACCTATTATCCCTATTATAATTCTTGTTTCTTCAGATGTATTTGGTAAAAAAAAATCTCCTGTTAAAACAAATGATAGTATTAATATAATAAACAAATAAGTAATTGTAACAATTTCAGATAGAACGCATGTTGCTCCAAAACGAGGAAATTCCTCATTCTTAATACTTATTATGTAATATCTATAAAATAAATAGTCAATAATCTTTTTCATACAAATTATTCATTATAGATTTAACCACTCGGGTATTATCTGGCACTATGATAAAATCATCGTCATAATGTCTCTGCACTTGATGATATTTCCTACCTTTTCCTAAAATAATTCCATTTTCATCACCCAAACCAATTTTTCCAGCATAATGATCTATCCAATCACCTAAAGACTTTTCAGTATTTGCATAAAGTAATATATCTATACCTACAACAACTCCACCAAGTACCCAAGAAACAGGAAATGCTGATGTTAGCATATAAATTGAAACTAAATGGGAAACTTTTAACTGTTGAGAGTGTAAAATATCAAAAGCTGTTAAAGCACTATTTGCCCATAAAAGACCTTTTTTTATAGTCTTTAATGTATTAGGTATTAATTTGTCATTTAATTTTTCTGAAGATACATTTATTCCGTTATTTTTCAAGGATTGAGATAAATTCTCAGAAAATTCTCTTGCTCTATATAAACGATCTAAATAAGGGGGCGTTTTCAAGAATTTATCATAAAAATTTTTTTCCATTACAAACATCTCATTCAAAGGACCTACAGCGGTACCTACCACTCCACTCGCAGCAGATAATCCCCATATTATTTCTGTAATATTTGTACTAAAATTATATTCAAAAGACTGTAATTCACCTGTATGCTCTATTTTCTCACAACAACATCCTTTCAACTCACCATTATATTTGTAAGACAATATTTCTACATTTACCATTGTATCATTACCAAGAGAGTATAAATGAATCTTTAAATCATCACTTGAAAGAAGTGTTTTCTTCTCGCCTTGATATACAACATAATAATTACCTAAAGAATCTTTCTTTAGAATATTGTTTTTTAATTTATCTGCGACAAGATTAAATCCTTTATTTTTGCTCTCTTCTGACTGATCAACACATTGAATATCAATTATTTTAGAATAGCAATCGTTTCCTTGTACAACATCATATGGTAGGCGTTGTACAAAAGCATATCCCAATCCAAGTACATGACCTGTATAAAAATTTCCTATCTTATTATTCAACAAGAACAAGTCAGGATAAATTATCGTACTATCATTTTCTTTAGACATATTTCTTTATTTTACCCAGTTATTATCAAATTCAATACCATTCATATTGATTATTTGAGGAGATAGCATTAAACTGGTATTTAAACCTATACCTATCCCTATAGAACGTTTCAAACTGATACAGTACGCATTCGTAAACGCCACCTCAAATATCACCCCAGACGTACCGGTCTTGAACAGCACTGCCCCGTTCTTTTTCACCCACGGTTTAACAGCCCATCCGTAGATGTTGTTTTTCACCGTCTGCGAAAGGGTTATCATGATTCGTCCCCCTCGCACTTCGCCTTCCGGTTGGTTCTTTAGGTTATCTACTGGCTGGTGAAAACCTATTTTGAACTGTTCCACTGCATATTCGTCGCCGTCAACGCTGAATATGACATTCACGTTGCTGTCCACTTGCGGAAAATTAAAAAGTCCCATAACGCTGCTGTTTTTAAAACACCCACTGATTTTCAAATTCTTCTGTACCGAATGCCAGCTTCTGTGCCTGTACGGTCAGTTTGGTCGCAATATAGCTTTTGCCCTGCCGGATATAGCTGATTTCCATATCCACACAAGTCGCTTTCTCAAAGAGTATCTTTTCGAGTGTGGAGCCTTGGTTGTCATGGACAACGATGGCTCCGCTCTGGTATTTACGGGCATCCAGCATCCACTGGATCATGTCACGGTTGGGAAGATGAGGGTAGGTCACATAGAACGTACCGCCTTTTACCTCGGTCTGTGCCTGTCCTTTGATGTCTATCCCTTGGGCAAATCCGAATTCGCAGCCGATGAGCTGGTAGCTGTCCTTGTACATGTCGGTCAGTGAGGAGGCAGCCAGGTTACCTATCTTTAAGAATACGGTATATCCAAACATACGATACTTGATTATTGGTGAATATTCCAGGTTAATTCATTCTGTTCGTCCAGACCTACCTCCAGACTTTTTCCTTTGCCCAACTTCTCGTTGATGATAAGCCGTGAAATCGGTCTGCGCAGGTAGTTACGGATGACCCCGGCAACTTGGCGGGCACCGTATTTGGGAGTGAAGCCTTTGTGGGCGAGCATTTTCCGGGCATCATCGCTGATGGTGATGCCGATACCCTGCTTGTCCAGAAGTTTTCTGACTCCGTTGAACTGTATATCGAATATTTTTAGGAGTATCTCTTCACGGATGGGGGAGAACGGAACGATTTCAGACAGGCGTGCCAGAAACTCCGGTCGGAAATACTGTCCCATTACCTCCATGATCTGGGTGGTGGGCGGAACATTCCCGGATTCAAGTTGCCTGGTCAGCCATTCACTGCCCACGTTGGAGGTAAACAGCACGATGGAGTTGGAGAAATCCCCCTCTTTGCCTAAACGGTCATGCAGCTTCCCCTCGTCCATGATTTGCAGGAAAATGTCATATACGGACGGATGCGCTTTCTCTATCTCGTCAAAGAGGACTACGGCGTATGGCTGTTGGCGTATTTTATTGACTAACATACCGCCTTCCTCATAGCCCACATATCCCGGAGGTGCTCCGTAAAGCAGGGCTGCGGAATGTTCCTCCTTGAATTCGGACATGTCAAAGCGAATCATGGATTTCTCGTCATTGAACAGGGCTTCCGCCAGTGCTTTGGCGAGTTCGGTCTTGCCGGTACCGGTCGGTCCCAACAGGAAGAAGGAGCCGATGGGCTGTCCCGGTTTGTTCATGCCGCTACGGGATTCAAGGATGGCGTCCGTCAGCGTTTTCAAAGCCTGGTCCTGTCCGACGACGCGTCGCCGCAGATACTCTTCCATATTGAGTAGCCGTTCTTTCTCCTGTGATTGTATCTTGCCGATAGGAATGCCTGTCTTGCTGGCGACAACGGCGGCCACCTCGTAGATGCCTACCTCCTCTATTTTCTTTTCGGCAAATTGAAGGATGGCGTTCAATGCGTTTCGCAGATAAGCGGCGAGTTCTTCATACTCCTGTAATTCATGGATATCCGCCTCGTCAGGGATGACGCCTAAAAGGATAGGGCTTAATTTGTTGTGCATTAGGAAAAGCAGCGTTTTCAGCTCTTCCGTCTTTTCATGGGGCTCTTTCTCTTCCTTTTCTATCTCATCCAATCCGGACAGCAAAGTCTCCGTGTCCTTTTTCCCTGTTTCATTGACCATCTTGATGGCGGAAAGCGTCATATCCAGCAGACCGATGGCGGAGTCCGGCAGACGGCGGTCTTTCACGTACCGCTTGGCAAGACGTACACATTCGGCTACGGCATCGTCGCAGATTCTTACCTGATGGTAGTCCACATATTGTTTCTGCACGGAGTGCAGCATTTGGATGGCGGACTTTATGTCCGGCTCGCTTATCTGCACGGTTTCGAAACGGCGGCTGAAAGCATGGTCCGGCTCAATGATCTTGCGGTATTCGTCAATGGTGGTGGCGCCGATGACCGTCAGGTCGCCGTGCGACAGTTCGGGTTTCAATACATTCCCCGCACCGGAATTTCCTTGCCGGTTGTCCAGCAGTACGTGGATTTCGTCAATAAACAGGATGGCATTGTCGATATTCCGCAATTCTTTCAGGATATTTTTCAGGCGGTCCTCAATCTCTCCTTTATAGGTGGCTCCGGCAATCAGGGAGGCGTTGTCTAACTCGAAGACACGGGCTTCAGCCAGGAACGAAGGCACCTTATGGTTGACAATATCCCAGGCTAACCCGTAAACCAGTGCTGTTTTTCCCACACCGGCATCGCCGACTATCAGAACATTGGACTTGCTCCGGCTTCCCAGTATCTCCATGACCATACGGTTTTCACGGTCGCGGTTGATGACCGGATGCAGCCTGTTTGCCGCAGCCGCGGTAAGGTCCACGCAATACTTTGCCAGAAAAGAGGACGAGGCGGAGGCCGGAACATAGGCATCCGCCGTGGCGGCATGAGAACATACCGGCTGTCCGTTACCTATATATATGGAATGGATATCCTTTTCCAGAATGGGGAAAGACCTGAGCTGGTCACTGGAAAAAGCGACACCGGGCTTTGTCAGTGCCAATAGCACGCAGATGGGATTGATGTCGAACAGCCCGAACTGGATTCGTGCGTCATCGGCGGCTCGGAAAACGGAGTCTATCTGCTCCGATGGCTTGATCTCGGACAACCGGGTGGATTTCGGGCATTGCTCGATGTACACGTCCGCCCACTCCTCCAGATAGCCTAAATCCTTACCTATACTTATTATAAAATCTCGTAGCCCTACATCCTTATGAAGTAGAGCCTTCAACAAATGCGAGGGAGTATAACACTCGTTCGCATTTTCACGAGCCACTGCAAGTGCTATGTTAAGCGCAATTTTTACAGAATCATCAAGATTAATGAAACCAACTCCTGTATCCATAATCATTAAGATTTAAAAATTGCGCAGGAGAACATTGCAAATATAAGGCAAAAAAAATAATCCAGCTATTTTTGACCATTGTTTTTTTATGCTTGTGAGCATGTTTCCAACAAAAACAAGAAAAAATCCTCGAAAGTTCTTTGTAGTTTTCAGAAAATGCCATATATTGGGCGCAGAAATTGAAGGACAAAGACAGGGTAACAACAGACCGCCTCTGACCGGATATTTCAAAATCAATTTATTGTTTAATTTAAAACTTTGAGACTATGGCATTTAAAGCGTCATTTAAGTTCTCGGACTCAAGAGAGTTTGATGTATTGAACTGGAGAGTCAAGTTCAATCGTGATGTGGACCCCAAAGGTCGTCCGGCATCTGACATTTATGGTGGCACAATCTATGTGGAAGTCGAATCGACTCCCGATACCATTGTGCTGGATAAAATGTTCAAGCAGTACCAGCCTGTAAACGGAAACATCGTCTTCAAGAAAGCGGATGAGGATGCCAAAATGAAGGAACTGGTGTTCGAAAACGGTTACGTGGTAGAGTATGAGGAGGCACTGAATGTGGCTAACGCCTATCCGATGACAGTCAAGTTCGCCATTTCCGCACAGACCGTGAAAATGGACGAGGCTACGTTTACACAGGATTGGCCGGAAAACAACTAACGGTTGTTTCCTAATCAAAGTTTTAAGGTGCCGGAATATACCAATTCCGGTTATTTCGGCACCAAAAAACATACCGACTGGTCGGTTTAATAATTGAAATTCATAGTTTAAGATAGTATGGGAGCAAGTTTTCTGAATTTGGTGGCTACTAAAGTGACCGTGAAAGGAGAAGAGCAGAAGTTCGTTTCATTGTGTCTCCGTCAGGGTTTTAACCGGCATCACACCTTTACCGTGGTGGTGAATTATCTGTCGCCTAACAATACGTTCCAACAAACCCCGGAAAAATTCATCGGTTACATCGGGGAGACCGCCAGCATTTCGTTTGCCCACAAGCAGACGGGTGAAAGTTATGATTTCGAGGGTGTCATCACTCGGGTGGAAATGGTTGGAAGCATGGGTGAGACAGGCGGAGTGGCCATTCATGGAGCAAGCCCTACGATACTCTATGAGAACAACAGGACACTCGACTCATGGATGGACCAGTCCCTTTCCACCATAATAAAGGAGGCGACACAGGAATATGGAAAGGTCAACCTGGTTTCCAACCCCAAGTATGCGACGCCTATACCTTATATGGCGCAGTATAATGAGAGTGTCTTTGACTTCATGAACCGCCTCTCGGCACTCTATGGGGAGTGGTTCTATTATGATGGGACAAAAGTGTATTTCGGAAAGCCGGAGAAGGACAATACGGAGAAAATCGTTTACGACATGGATCTGGAAGAAGTGCGTTTGGTTGCCAACCTGATACCGGGAAAATCTGCAAGATACGATTATGTAGCGCAGGAGAACAAACAGCATAATGCAGATACGCCCGCCAAACCGGATGGTATGAACGATCTTCAGTCCATTGCACACGGTTGCTCCGAAAAGGCATACGCCGCAAAAACAACCTCGGCAGCCAATCCTCATATAACGGACAAGGCTGGATTGGACGAGCAGATGAAAGTCGTCAGAAACGAATCCGGAGCCAATCTATTGAATATAAAGGGCATAGGAAAGACTTGCCGGATCAGGATCGGCGAAATCATTGATGTCTCTTTCCCTGACAGGATGGGTCTGTCTCCTTTAGGAAAGTTCCGCATTGTCGAAGTCGTGCACGAGGTACGCCGTGACGGACACTATACGAACTCCTTCGTCGGTATTCCGGACGGTACGGTACATATCCCTGTCCCCGATGTGAGGCTTCCGCTGGCGTTGCCGGAACTGGCTACGGTAAGGAAGAACGATGATGAGAAGGGGCAGGGACGCGTGAAAGTGGCTTTCGACTGGCAGAAGAATGATAAGACAACCAATTGGATCAGGGTGCAGAGTCCGAATGCGGGAGTAAGCGATGCGGTTCCCAAAAATCGCGGATGGGTATTTGTCCCGGAAGTCGGAGACCAGGTCATGGTCGGCTATGAGCACGGCAATCCGGATCGCCCTTATGTAACGGGAGCCATGTTCCATTCCGCTTCGGGAAAAGGTGGCGATGAGAACAACAAGACCAAAAGCATCATCACACGCAGCGGTAACGCCATCGTTTTCGATGATGAGACGGGAAGTATCGTCATTACTGACCGGACGGGAAAGCAGCTGATTCTGCTGGACGGCACGGATGCCATTACCGTCATGGCGAAAAAAAGCGTTACCATTACCAACGAGGATGAATCGGTCATCATAATGGACGAAAAGTCGATAGGCTTGCAGGCGGATACCATTTCCATTGAAGGCAGGAAAAGCGTGACGTTGTTGTCCGGCAACGAGAACATGGTACTCAGCAGCGAGAAGAATATAATCAGTGGAAGCGGTACCAATATAAAAATGGAAGCGGCCAAAGAATATGACCTGACCACCCGGACTGGGACGCTCAACGGTACGAACCTCGTAATAGAAGGCACGGCGGATGTGGCGGTTTCGGGAGGAATGGTAAAAATCAATTCGTAATCCGGTTGGTTATGGGAGCATCTGCATCTGTTATACAGGAATATTACAAAGCGGTCGATTACTGGGCGGACATAGCCGGTAACAGGGACTGGAAACTGTCTGTATGGATTGTCGGTCAGAATGATGTGGACCTGGTGGACAGGTTTTTGGAAATAGAACGTTCTCCGGTAGGACGGTTCGACGATATATTCTTTCGTTTTGATACTCCGTATAAGGGGGATGACGAGGAATACGCCGAACAGCTCTGGCAGGAATATGCGGGCTGGTTCTCGGAAAAGGTTGAGGAGAAGTATGATATTCTCAGGGCTCTGCGGCACGACGGGCTGTTGAAGGAAGAATATACCCCCGATGTGTCGGTTGAACATACGGCGGGCAACTTGTGGAGAGAGATGTTGCGTTTCAAAGCATGTATCTCCCGGTTGGATGATGCCTTTTTCTGTCTGTACTTTCCTCCGGAACAGGAAAGGGGGTGCTCCCGGACAGGATGGTTCGGCAATGTGCTGAAAGAGGGCGTCCCGCAGGGAATCCGGATGACAACCATTGATTTGAAAGGGAACAGGAATGTCAGGCTGGACGAGTCCCGGGAGGTGGTTTGCATACGCCCCCGGTTCGATATGGCGGCGGCATTGCATAACCGGATGGCACGGTCGGATAGCGGTAATGACCTGATTGCGCCTGAAAACCGGTTCAAGCAGCAGGTGACGGTTGTCATGGATTGTACACAAAAGCAGGATTGGAAATTATTGGACAGGGAAATCCGAAAACTATTGGATATTTCCAAAGAAATGAAGGATACGAATATCCGGACTTCCGCTCTGTTCATAGCGTCTGAGGCGTGTTACGCGATCCGGGAATACAGGCATAGCATGAAGTACAGCGATGCGACCATCAAAGAGGCGGAGAAGGCGATGGAAAGTGGCGAAGCGGCAGGATACAGTTATTGGAAAATGGCCGTATCCATGAAAGCGGCGATTCTGACGGCCGGGAAAAGACGGGAGGAGGCGGTTGCCTTGTATGAAGGGATGGCACGGAAAGCCATCACGCAAAAAGACCCTTATTATGTCATGGAAGGCTACCGCATGTGTGGTTTCCTGCGCTACGAAGATGGGAAGATGGAACAGGCTTTCGAATATTTTTTGCTCGCCCTGTCCGGGGGGAGTTACCTTTCCGGGGAAATCAGGCGGAGTTCCACGTTCACTTACGCGGCACATCTGGCTCTTCACACAGGAAGACAGGTTCGTTCCCCGCTTGATGTCTCGATTTTGGAAGGACAGCTCCGGGAGTGGCTCGGGGACGACTGGAAGGAATTGGTGGACAATCCGGACATGCAGTTGGCGAAGGCCAGAAGAAAAGGGGGGATTTTCAATTGACAGAGATTTAATTAACATATATTTTTAATTTAAAATTGAATAAGTATGGACCTTGGAAATTATGGAATCGGCGGAAACGAGGTGAAGATTGACGCTTCCGAAGGTATTGCGGAAATTCCACAAAACCGAACGTTATTGGTGGAACAGTTGACAAAAGACGAACCGGTGGCTCCCGAAGTGATCGCAGGCTTGACCAACATCGACGAAGTGTTTGCACATTTCCGGCCGGAAATAGATATCGAGTTCTCGGATGCGGAGGGGGCTCCCGTAGAGGAAAATTTCCGTTTTCAAAATGTCGGCGATTTTTCTGTCAAGAAGATGACGGAACAGAGTCCTTTCTTGTCCGGGCTGAATGCGGAGAAACAGTTTGCGGACAGGATGGAGAAGTCATTGCGCTCCAACAAGGTGTTGCAACGGGTACTGGAAAATCCGGAGACACGCGGGGCTTTCGTCAATGCGATTTCCGCCATTTTGGACGATTTGAAGAACAACGAGAAGTCTAATCCTGCTAATGAATGATAGTTATGAGCGAACAGAATACACAAAGAGAAGCTGCCGTACAGCAGCAACAGGCTGTGGAGCAGTCCAGAAATCTGAATGCAGAATTGCAGGTTCTGGCTAAGTTTGGAGGTTTTAATGTCCTGGAATCTTCCGTGGACGGCATACAGAACCTGAACCCGGAACGTAAGGCGCGGCGGAACATATTCCTTTCCGATCCTGAACGGACGGGTGAGCGCAAGGAACTGAAAAAACGGCTGGAAATGTGGCTGGATATGCTGGAGGGTAACAAATCCATCGGCGAGATGGTGGAATTGTGCCAGAAGAAATCGGCGGCGGTATCCGGTCTGCTTTCCCAAAACCAGTTGAAGGCGGTAGAGGAGGTCAAGCAGTTGGAGAAGTCTTACCGCACGGTCATGCTCTTCTACAAGAATACGGATTCCGACAAGATCAAGAACATCTCCATCGTGAACGCTTCGATGGACCAGCTTACCGATTTGGACAATTCTTTCTTCATTGATGCCATTGCGAACGAGCTTCGTGCGAACTATGACCGGTTGGACTTGCGTACCAACTACTCTCTTTTGGTTATTCCCGGGTATTTGGGTTCCAACAAGGTGATTGAAAAATGGGCAAAGATAGCACATGACAACAAGGTGATGATTTACACCGATTTCGCTGATTTGGAAAAGCCGGATGACGTTATAGAAATGTTCTTTGACTCCAACCTTTCGGGAGGCGATGTGTACAAGTCTAATGTATGTATGACCTGCAATTACCTGGTGGGACGCGGACGTTATGCGGAACTGGGCGAAACGGAAGATTTGTTGATTCCTCCTTCTGCGGCGTTGGCGGGCAGTGTGTACAAGACGGTAATGGCACAGGTTACCGCCGGAAAGAAGTACGGTTCCATGAGTGAGGTGGACGGGGTTGCATTCAACCTGAAAAAGAGTGAGATCTCTGAAATCGAGAAGATTGGCCTGATTCCGATGGTGAAGGAGTACGGCAAGGTGATGGCTTTCTCTGCCAAGACTCTGTTCAATGGGGATAATCTGGGATTGCAGACCTATTCCGTGGTCCGTGTGTTCGACTGGGTGACGAAAGTGCTGATGGACTTCCTCAACCGCCGTGCCTTTGAAAACTGGAACAGCAAGGCGGAAAGGGATTTGCGTGGTCAGATCAGCAAGTTCTTGGACAGCATACAGGGACCCGGACGCTTGATTGAGAAGTTCAAGATTCTTCGTTTCGAGCGTGACCCGAAGCAGAAAGACCGCATTTTCCTCGACATTCACCTGACTCCTTATTTCCCGGCAAAGAGTTTTGTCATCAAGCTGGAAGGTACAAAAGGGGATGACGAGAACGACTGGAACAGCGATTATGCGCAGGATGCATAGATAAAGTCCTTTCTTAGACGGCCGGAGTGTTCCGGTTGGTGACTCCGGCTGTTTTCTTTTTTACATTCTAAAAATTTCTCACCATGTCAGATGTGTTCAAGAATATAGCTGACGCTACCGGCGATAGTAGTGTCAGACGGGGCTTTGCCGACCTTTTTGCAGACTCCAAGGCGGCTTTGGACGAGATTCAGGCTGGTTTGGGCGGAATGCTTCCTTCCATGCCGGGTATGCCTGTCGCCAAGTTCGGCGATCTGTCCATAGGGATAGACATGCATCCTACCGTCACCCCTCCCTCCCCCATCATGCCTGTACCTCACGTGGGTAAGGTGTACGACCTTATGGCGGACATCATGGCAGGCATAGCGGCGGCTATTCCGCCTGTGATCGGCGGAGTGGCGGGAGTGGCATGCAGCATCCTCAAGAGCATGGCCCCGTCGGTAAAGGTACACAACCAGTGGATTGCGCAGGCGGGCATCGGCATTGTGCACCTGCCTGCGTTCGTGCTGCATCCGGCTCCGTTGGTCAGCGGAATGTCCGAGTCGGAAATGTGGATGGGTAGTTCCACAGTCCTGGTGGACGGTGCGCCCTGTTCCACCCTCACACATCCGGCGCTCTCCTGCAATATCGTAGGAGTACCCACAATTCCCCGCAAGGGAAAGCCCAAGAAGGTGAGCAAGGCTTTGCTTGCTCCCACTTCCATGCTCTCTACCATCACATCGGTAGGCAAGCCTGTGCTTGTGGGCGGACCGCCTACCATTGACATATTCGCGTTGGCAATGAAGTTCGGGCTGAAGGGCTTGGGTAAAATGTGGAAGAAGATAGGTGACCAATTCCAGAACCTGATTGACAGACTGAGAAAGAACGGTATGAACAAACTGGCGGACATCCTCCAGCCCATAAAATGCAAGACATTCGGCGAACCGGTGGATGCTGCCACAGGCAGGGTATATCACACCAACGTGGATTTCGAGCTGCCCGGCCCCATCCCTATCGTCTGGGAACGTACCTATTACAGCGACGCCGCCGTGGACGGTCCGTTGGGGTATAATTGGCATCATAGCTACAATCTGGGAATACGGCAATTGGAGGAAGGAGCCTTTCTGTTCCGCCATGCTGACGGACGGGAGTCTTTCCTGCCCGTGCTGAAACCCGGAGATTGCTATTTTGACCGCAAGGAGCAGTTGTCCTGGACGCTCGACACTCGGGGTTATCAGCTTACAGACATCCGGGGACTGCAATACCGCTTTGACGGTCCTGAAAACCGTTTCGGCTACCGCATGGTGTCAGGCATTTCTGCGAAGGATGGGTTCCGGGTCCGCTTCGAATATGCTTCGGGGGGAAGGCTGGCAGGAATCATATCCTCACGGGGAGAATTCCTGAAAGTAGAGACCGACGAGTCGGGACGGGTACTCTGCGTATCCGTAAATCAGGACGGTGAGGAGGTGAAGCTGGTCCGCTACCGTTATGACGACCGGGGCGACATGGTGGAAACCATCGATGCGCTGGATGTCAGCAAGCATTTCGTCTATTCCGGCGGGCACCTGCTGGTACTGCTTACCAACCAAGGGGGTATGTCCTTCCATTGGGAATATGAAGGTAAGGGGGAGAATGCCCGCTGTGTGCATACATGGGGTGATGGAGGCGTGATGGAATATTTCATCCGTTACGGCAAGGGATATACCCATATTCGTAACGGGGAAAGTGCCGAAACCGAATATTATTACGGTGAGGACAAACTCATCTATAAGATAGTGGATGCCAACGGAGGAATTACCCGTCATCAATACAACAGCTTTCAGGAGCTGGAGGTCACGGTCAATCCCGAAGGCTATACCCGTAAGACCGCCTACAACGAGTTCGGCCGGCCGGTGCGGATAACGGACGAAAACGAGGAGGACACCTTCTTGGACTATGACAAAAACCGTAACTTGGTTTCACTCCGCACACCGGGAGGCAAAAGGCTTTCATGGGACTATGATGAACAGGATCGGGTCATCAGCCGTACCACGTTGGGCGGAGAAACAGTGAAATATGCCTACGAGGGAGGCGTGTTGCGAACCATAACGGACGGACAGGGGCGTGTCTATACGCTCACATTCAACGGACGTTACGATTTGGAGCTGCTGCAGTTCCCCAACGGGCTGTTCCGTCGGTGGGAATATGACGGCAGGGGCAGGCTCGTACAGGCGGTGGATGTCAAAGGCAATGCCACCCGTTATGCCTACGACCGGGCGGACAACCTGATACGGCTGGAAGAGCCGGACGGCAATGTGCACCTGTTTGAGTACGATGCCATGGGGAACATGGTACATGCCAAGGACAACATCCGTGAGGTAAAGTTTACCTACGGGGCGTTGGGGGTATTGAAAAGCCGTGAGCAGGACAGGCACTGGATTACGTTCGGCTACAACAGTGAGTTGCAGCTCCGCCGCATCGGCAACGAGGCAGGCGACAACTATTTCTTTGAGCTGGACGGGCTGGGGCAAGTCGTTACGGAAATAGGTTTCGACGGCTTGCGGCGTGAGTACGAGCGCGATGGTGCGGGACGTGTTACCCGTGTGAACCGCCCCGGGGAAAAATGGACGGAATACCTGTACGATGGATTGGACAATATCTTGAAGGAAGAACAGTATGACGGAGAGGTGTCTCTTTACACGTATGACAAGGACGGAATGCTCATCAAGGCGAAGAACAGCGAGAACCTGCTGGAGTTCACCCGCGACAGGAAGACGGGACAGATTATAGAGGAAAAACAGGGAGAATATATCGTCAACCGCACGTACGACAGCGAGGGCAACTGTACCCGCATCACCAGCAGCCTGGGAGCGGACATCCGTCATACGTACGACCGGGAAGGCAACTTGCAGACCATGCAAGCAGGCGAGAGCTGGCAGGCGTCATGGGTACGTGACAATACTGGGCTGGAGGTGCAGCGAAGTTTCTCCGGCGGTGTGACTGTCAGGACGGAACGCGACTGTTTCGGCAGGGAGATACGCAAGTCGGTGCGGTCAGGCGGCATAGAGAAAGGTGCCTACCGCTACCAATGGGGCATCGCCAACCGCCTGCTCTCCAAGGAGAACGAGTTGACGGGTACTGTCACACGGTACGACTACGACCGTTTCGACTTCCTTATCCGGCAGGAGACTATGCAAGGTTCGGAAACGGATGTTATTTACCGTGTGCCGGACTTCGTGGGCAACCTCTTTGAGACACCGGACAGGAAAGACCGCAAGTACGGTGCCGGAGGAAAACTTTTGGAGGACCCGGATTGTTTCTATCATTACGATGACGAGGGGAACCTCGTTTTCCGTGAGTTCAAGCAGTTGCAGGAAACGGGCGTAAAGTTCGACTACAAGCGCATGGAGAAGGAGCGCGGCATCCGCTGTCTGGCTACAGGTACAGGATGGTTCTACGAGTGGACTTCCAACGGGATGCTGAAGAAGGTTATACGCCCGGACGGAAGACCGGTGGAGTTCCGGTATGATGCGTTGGGGCGCCGCACTGCCAAGCGGTATTTCGGAAAGATCACACGCTGGGTGTGGAACGGAAACGTACCTTTACACGAATGGAGCTATAAAGCCATTGGCTTACAATCGGACGAAGAGGAAAACATCCCTCCAAAAGAACCGGTAGAAGATATTACTACCTGGGTGTTCGAGGCAGGTACATTTGTACCTACGGCAAAGATACAGGATGGCAAGCAATATTCCATTGTGTCCGATTATTTGGGTACACCTATACAGATGTATGATGAAAAAGGATACAAAACATGGGAATGTACTTTAGATATATATGGGAAAGTCGTAAATTTTGAAGGATTTTTTTTAAATGATTGCCCTTTCAGGTTTCAAGGACAATATGAGGATAAGGAAACAGGACTGTATTATAATAGATTCAGATACTATTCACCTGAAACTGGTAGTTACTTTTCACAAGATCCCATAAGACTATATAGTTCTAATCCGACATTTTATGGATATATATATGATACCAATATTGGTGTTGATATTTTCGGATTTACAGGAACTTATATGTTTACAGATGGCAAGAAGTGGTATATAGGGAAAGGACCCAAAAGTAGAATGTACCAGTCTATGGATATTAGAGTTGGTGGATACACAAATGTCACAAAAGGACTACATATTGATTATGGTAATAATAATACAGGTCTCATGGTTGAAGCAGCACTTATGAGGCGAAATCAAGCTGTCACAAGCATAGATTTTCTAAACCAAATCAATTCCCCAGGAGAAAAGATGTTAACAGATGCATATCAGAAAAACAGAGCATTATACGATGATATAATGAAAAAAGCAGATGATTTTGAAGCTGAATTTAAACAATTAAAAGGAATAAAATGTCATTAGATAAAAATATACGAGAAAATATTGATGGAAAATATCTAACAATATATGCAGATGATTTTCTAGAAGGTATAGAATTTGCTAGACAAATAAAAATATCTCAAATTCAGTTTGTCAATATGTCCAATGATATATTGATTGACTTTATTAACATAGAAAAACTTTCCGAGTATTTGCAAGTAATATCATTTGTTGGCATTTGGGAAAATATCTCAAATTTAAATTCAATCTATTCTCTAAAAAATATAAAGAAAATATATATCCAACAAAAACAAAAATTTACAATAGACATCTCTAAATTCCCTAATATCATTCATTTGGGATGTGAATATTGGAGGGGAATTTTATTCGAGAATGCCCTTTCTTTGACAAGTCTTGTTTTGGTAAAATTTGCTAACAATAATCTACAACAATTAAAAAAACTAAAGAAGTTAAATGCACTACATATATATTGTTCAAAAATTAAAGAATTAAAAGGGATTGAATATCTACCAATTGAAATATTATATCTTGCAAGAAACAAATATCTAGAAGATATTTTAACTATTGAACAACTACCACAACTAATTAAATTGACAATTGAAAAATGTAGCAATGCGTCAATAGATGCAATTCACTCTAACATTCTAAATAGGATAGATATACAAATAATAAAATGAAAGTTAGAATTTATGAGAAAATAACTCTGTATAATTGAATTCTGCGAATCAAGACGTTGGTACCCATTCCGGTGGATTTATAATCCCATTATGATACGGAATTCTAACACTATCAATAGGAGATGTAAGCCTAATAGGGAGTGGTCTATGTTCAGTAAAAGTTTTCAAACGATAAGGTTTGGAAAACAATCTTTTAAAAAACGCCACTCCTATTTCCGTTTTGGGTGCAAAAAGGATATGTTTTCAAAACAGACAGACCGATTCATTCCTATTCTGTACAAAATAAACATGGGACACGAAATAGATGCGAACTTTATATTAGTTCCTATGTTTGTAATTGCAAAATAGTTTGCTAATAAAATAGCATAAGCCGTGAGTATTATTATATTTGATTTAAAAATCAACAAATATCCAATATTTAAAACTTATGCTAGTACAAAGAAACGAATTAAATTTCTCCATCCCTGCGGATTTATAATCTGCCGGTTATGAGTATTAGGATTGGTAATTCTTAAATTTCCTCTGAAAGTATATGGAGGTAAGCAAGATACCAATCTTTATAAATTTGCGATTGTTTGTTAATTAGTAAAAGGACTTAAAATAGAAAAGGTATAATCAAGCTGTACAAGAACTCTTATCTAAAACATAGCATAATGCAGATAAACAGGATATGAGTTTTTGGACAGCTTTCTATTTCTACTAAAAATACACCAAGACTGTACAAAGCATTACCCCCACATCACTCAACTCATGATCCAAATCAAACCTCAACACATAAAAAACGCCATTATCCACATAACCAAAACACCTGTTCCGCTGAGTAATTCTGAATTTCTTAACGCCTTTCTTCCATAGGTCATCTGAAAAATAACGCTTGATTTTTTTATTCTTAATTATACATTTTGTAATCCAGCCCTTTGTCCGTTGCTATGGCATCCCAATCCAATTCCTCTATTTTTTGGAATGAACCAATAAACTCGTTTCGGTTCTCATCGTCAATAAGGGAAAATCCATGAGTATCATCAATAAGACTGAAATCAAGTTTCCCTCCGCCAATACGGGCTTCCGGTGCTGTCAGCAAATCATTGATAGTTCTAAAACATAAGGCTAATAATCATAACTTTTTTAAAACCGGGTTTGTCGCTTCCGTTTTTTAAATTACCTTTGTAGTTACTTAGTATAAATGAAACATATTCAATGATTAACAGCATATTATTAACTGATTTTACAGGCTTTGCAAATACCCGGTTTGATTTCACCAAAGGGATAAACGTCCTTATTGGCAAGAATGGTACGGGCAAGACGCACGTTCTCAAATGCTTGGCGGCAACTTTGCAGGCACGCCATGACTTCCTCGGCAAGAACTCAGCTTCCAAGGAACAGTTTGAGTATATCTTGGCGGAAGACATGATATTTTATTTCAAGCCGGATGTCATAGGCAACCTGGTCAACAAGGGAGTGCCTTCAGGCAGGGCAAACATTACAGTCACGATAGACGGCAAACTGTTGCAATACAGCTTCTCATCCGCATCCAAAACAACTGTAAAATTAGAAACGGACGAAAAGTGGGACGACCGCCACTTTATCTATATTCCCCCACGTGAGATGTTCTCTTTGTTCGAAGGCTTTATCGGTTTGAGCAGTAAACGTGAAATCTCATTTGACCAAACGTATATCAACCTGGCACACGCGTTGTCACTCCCCATATTGCGTGAGTCGGAAGACAATCCGTTGAAACCGGCCATCGAGTTGCTGGAGCAGGAATTGCAGTTCAAGGTCTTGCAGATGAACGGACGTTTCTATATACAGACAGAAAAAGGGAACATGGAAGCGCACTTGGTAGCCGAAGGACTCCGCAAGCTGGCTTCCATCTTGTACCTCATACTGAATGGGGAAATCAATGCGGACACCATCCTGTTCTGGGACGAGCCCGAAGCCAACCTGAATCCGGCTCTTGTGAAAGTCGTGGCAAAGTTTATCCGCGTGCTTCAGGAATGCGGCTTGCAGATTTTCGTCGCCACTCACGACTACCTGCTTACACATACGCTTTCTCTCTATTCCGAATACAAGGAGCACACGAACATATCCGTCAAGTTCTTCGGCTTGAAAAAAGAAGATAAGGGAATCATGGTAGAGGAAAGCGAAACCTTGGCAGGCATACAGAACAATCCGATATTGGAGGAATATGCGGCATTTTACGATTTGGAACAACAATTCATCAGCAGATATGAGTGATTTTCAGGAAAGCGGTATAAGCTTCAAGTTTAGTTCTCCCCAATGGGCTGTTGTCAAGTATGATGAACATTTGGCACACAAAAAGGTAAGCAATGCCTTGCAACCTACCAAGGCGGTGGACTTCTTGGGCATTCACGATAACAGACAGCTGTTCCTGGTCGAGGTGAAGAATTACAGGGGGCATACGCACGATGCGGAGACTCAGGAGGTTTTTCAGGCAAAAGGCGATGAGTTGATGCGCAGGATTGCAGTCAAAGTCAGGGACACGATTGCTACGGCAACCAATGCGGCACGTTTCTCAACCAACGATGAAGATTTTTTCACCCGGATTAACCGGTTGCTGCTTGACAGGCAGAAAAAGATAGTCGTCATTGCCTGTATAGAACTGGATGTGGCAGATGAAAAAGGACATAAGGTCCGTATGAGTATTTGGATGCAAAAACTAAAGCAAAAGTTGTCTTGGTTACATGCTGCTAAAATTTCCATCAATCCGGTTGAAAATATTTCCGATGTATTGCCGGATACGGAAATCTCGTTCTTATAGTCTCCCGTCGGATTCTGGTATCCTTTGCCACCGTTCTTTTATGCTCCCTTTTTATTGCGGATTGATTGCGTAGCCTGTTTATGTATTGTTTTCTGAAAAATAAATCCTGCATTTTCCTCTTGTTTGAAGGGAAAAAGATATATTTGCAAAAACAGACCCGTTAATCGGTTTGTTGCCGAACGGAAAGTGTTTGCTCGAATGAAAATAGAATATATTATTGAGGTTGCAGTGATTTTCGGCGAAAAACGGAACTCCGGTACGAAACTTGATGCCTACATTTGCACTGTTAACAAAATGTTTCACTTAAAACCAATTGTTTATGGACTATACCCAAAAGATTAAGTTGCTGAACGAACTGATGCTCAATGCAACGCCGCAAAATGTAGATTTCACGCCGCAAAATGGCAATTATTGTGTGACGCTGATAGCTACGCGGCCTGTTCACACTTGGGGATATCAAAAACGTAATTTCAAGATTAAGGGACGGCTGGAAGAAGGCAAGACAATCTCTGCCGACTTGATAGCGGAAAATGAAATGCTTTTTGGAGTGGAAAACCTGCCTTACGTGGCACACGAGGGTGACCGTACCCCTATCTTCAAGATTATTCGTGCTTCCATTTTCTGCGCTTATGCGGGCTTGCAGCTCACGGGCCTGCATCGGGGAATGCGGAAGATTGCCTGGTCAGATTATCCTTTCAAAAAATCGGATAAGGAAGAACAGGCAAAAGCGGAAATCAGATTCATGAAAAGGCTGGCATCGGTAATGACTGTTCCGGATCACTGTATGATAGGACGTTCCGTGGTGACCCATCTCACTTCCACCCGTTTGCGGGATGTTATACTGTACAACAAAGAGTACGAACCATCCTTATATGAAAAGATAAAGGATTCCATCGAATCCTTGTCTCACTTCATTCCGGCAAAAGACCATGCCGACAATGTGGTTCCCGATGTGTTTGTCTCCCAACAGGATTGGGAAAATCCCCGTGACACTTATGGGCATCAGGTCGTCATACTCAACGCCAAAAGCAAAAGGAAAGAGCAGTTCTGGTGGGATTACCTGAAACTCAATATTTTCTTGAGCGATTTGGAGTATTATTTCGGTTACTATATCTTGATGAACCGCTGGCAGATTCCGATGATCCAAAAGTGGATTGCCGAATACCGTGAAAAAGGTCTCTTCGAGTCCCAGCGTGCGAAAGATTATCTTTTGTTCTATTTGAAAGCCGGAGAAAAGACACCGGTTCGTGTTTTAAACTCTCAGGGGGTACAGGTTAATATAAAGATGGTTTCGAGATAAGACAACTGCATATTGTTCCTCATAGGGAAAAGCGAATAATGTACATTTTACCGGTATTTTTTTGCCGATAGGATGCATAATTGGCTTTTCCCTTTGTTTTTGTTGGGGATATTTATACTTTTGCACTCAAAAAAATACCGTCCAGTCGGTATTTTTTTTGAGTGCAATAAATGGAATATGGATGAATTATCGGAATATGGAATGAAAAACACAGGGGAACATCTCTGTTTGAAATTCCACTTTCTGTTTGGGTTCCCCTATGTTAAACAAACCGACTAATCGGCTTATTTGAAAACAAATATAGTGAAAAATAATATATCGCATAGGAAACAAAAGATAAAAAGGTGTTGCAAATCGGTGTGCCGTAAATGCATAAAAGGCTTTGACTCATATAAAAAAGGCATATTTAATAATACTAAAACAAAATGCATATTCTTTTAAAAAGAACTACTTTTGTATGATGCAAAAAAAAGAATATCATGAAAGGAACAAAAGGTTCAGAAACAAAAGCTTTAATAAGGGAGACTGCTTTCAAACAGTTTCTGACAAAAGATTATAGCATGGTCCCCTTAAAAGATATAGAGAAAAGCCTCAATTTGTCGAGAGGATGTATGTCATATCACTATCCTACAAAACAAGAATTGTTTATTGATGTGATAGATCAATATATACTCCGAAAGCAGGATGTTGACAACAAACTGCAAACTTCAAAGGCCATGTCTTTATATGAATTTATAGAACACTATATTGTTAATGTTGAGCGTACTATGAATTATTTAACTCAGTTCATCTTGCCGGAAGCTAAAACTAATGGAACACGAGCATATATGAACTTAATTCTACAAGCTGAAAAATTTTATCCTAATTTCACAAAAGAAACAACAATAATAACACAAAAAGAATTGTTGTTGTGGGAAAGAATATTGAAACAGGCTCAGAATGAGGGAGAAATAAATAAACAATATGATTGCAGGTATCTTGCCAAACAGTTTAAATATCTTTTCTTTGGGCAATCTTATAATGATGCCCTAGAAAACGGATTAAATATACCAGAGCTAAAAAAGCAATTTATATTCATTTATAATTTAATAAAAATATAATTTAAATGCAGAAAGAAGTTTTTATAACAACAACAGCAGTTTACTTCCCCAACTCTCCTATAGGCAATGACCAAATAGAGGAGTATTTGGGCTTAATTTCCGGTTCACACTCTCGTGTCAAAAACATTGTGCTTAGACAGAATGGTATAAAGCAACGCTTCTATGCCATTGATACTAATCAGACTATGACACATACTAATGCAGACTTGGCGGCACAATCTATATATAGTCTGTTGGCGAAACATCCTCTTCCAATGCAGGATTTGGATTTGTTAGCGTGCGCAACTGCTAGTCCGGATCAGATATTACCCTCACACGCCTCTATGGTACATGGCTTGCTAAAAAACAAGCCAATGGAAATATATTCATCAGCCGGTATTTGTTTGTCATGCATTCAAGCATTTAAAATCGCTTATTGGAGTATTTTATCTGGTGAAAAACAGAATGCTGTTTGTAGCTGTTCAGAATTGGCATCAGCTGGCTTGCTATCCAAAAACTATGATTTAGAGTATGAGAAATGCGCTAATCTTGGAATAAAGCCATACATGGCATTGGAGAAAGATTTTCTACGTTTCATGTTGAGTGATGGGGCCAGCGCTGTATTGCTTCAAGACAATCCTGGTAATGAAAAGGCTTTAAAGGTTGAATGGGTGGAAATGACCTCATTTGCGAATGAATTACCAACATGTATGTTTATGGGGGCAGAAAAAACAGAAAATGGAGAATTAAAAAGTTGGAAAGCATTTAATTCTCAAGATTTTGTAGATCGTTCACTCTTTACAGTAAAACAAGATATTAAATTATTGGAACAAAAGGCTGTACCATATTGGGCAAAACATATCAAATATTGTTTAGAGAAACACAAAGTATCACCGGATACGATTTCTTATGTACTGCCTCATGTTTCTTCCATGTTCTTTTATGACAAAATAATAAATGAGTTGAAACAAACGGGAATCGGAATTGATGAGGGCAAATGGTTCACGAATTTGCCAAAGGTCGGCAATATCGCTTCAGCAGCTATATTCGCAATTTTGGATGAGTTCTGGAAGACGCACGAACTTACATCTGGAGAAAAAATATTGCTGCTTGTTCCTGAAAGCGGGCGTTTTTCTTATGGAACTGTATTATTAAGTGTGGTTTAAGTTTGGAAATAAACGATAAATAGCGTATTTTTGCGCAGATAAAAACGACATAGTATAGTATCATATATCATCTTTCAAACGAAAAGTGGAAAATTTCAAAGAGATAAGATGGAATATGACAGCTTGCGCTATATTAAGATATATAGCACAGGTGCGTCAGCTTCATCTCTAGGCATTCCACTGCCACGTTTGGGTTGTTGATTGCATCTGTGCTATTTCTTCTGTAATATAGCTGTAAGATGAACCCGAACTTGAAACAAAGGATTATTAAGGAGGCGTATAGGTTATTCATCGCGAAAGGTATGAAACAAACTTCATTTTGTGATGTGGCGTTTGCCGTGCATAAATCCAAGGGGGCCGTCATTCATTATTTTCCTTCCAAAAGACTGTTGGTGGATGCGGTTGTGAAAATGTGTTTTTTTCCTGCATCCCAACTTCCAACCGAAATAGACTCAGCAGTAGAAAAAAATTGGGATGAGTTTCTAAGGCTGTACCGGAATCCGATAGAACGGGTGATAAACAGTTTTCCTGAACAATTGAATGGTAATGGCTTGATGCATTATATGCAGTTTGTATCTTCCGCCCACGAGTATATGGACGATTTTTCTCAAATGTACCAGGAACTTTTTGCCAAGGAACAGGACTTCCTTTCAAATATGGCTTGCAACCATAAGATGTGTGTAAACGATACTGCGGAATTCAGCAGGCAGATATTGAACACCTCCATCGGTAAGACGTTTTTGGGTATGTTCTTAAAAATGTAATCTCAACGTTTGTATTTCTTTCCTTTTTTTGAGCCACAACATTGGTCTTTAGGCAGATAAGCTGTTAAATATCATTTGCTGAAACAAATTCTCCTTTCATTATTCTTGGAAAAAACTTACCTTTGCAAAACAAACCGACTGGTCGGTTTATTTTGCAAAGGATTTTTAATTGAGTATAACTAATCAGAAAAGGAAGTAGATAATTGAAAAGCTGGAATAAATTGTTGGGACAATCTTTATGTTCGCAACCTCTTCTCGCCCCAATAGCGGTCGGGTACATCACCAAAATTATAATCATAAGCTGTATTGTATACGCCGGTATCCATGAATGGAAAGAGATGAAGGTCCGGGAAGTGGAAGTCCGGGGAATCAACCGTCAGAAACATGACATGAATGATATATATGTGGAAATGCTTAGCCTTTCTTTATTGTGTGAAACCTTCATGGAATGGAACGAGCAGGATTTTCTTACATTCCGCAAACGGAAACAGCATATTGACAGCTTGTTATATGAATTTAACAACAGCAATCCCAACTCCCACATGGACAGTATCCGTACTTTATGGAAAGACAAGGAACTGTATATGCAAAAAATCATATCTCTGGTGCATAAACAGGAAGAGGTCAGTCAGGAAATTGCGGCACAAATTCCGGTTATTGCCAGACAAAGTGAACGGGAAACCAATAAAAAGGGGGGATTGCTGAAGAGGCTGTTCAGAAAACGTGATAAGGCGGATTCCCCCTCCACGGCTTCCATGCTTTATGCACTCAACCAAAAGGTAGTGGGCGAACATCAGGCATATACCCGGGAACTGGCTGAGCAGACGAACTATTTAGCCGGAAAGAACAGAATGTTGAACAAGCAGCTACAGCAGATGATTGTACACATGGACAAGGCGGCAAGAACAGAGCTGAAGAAACGGGAAGATAGGATTGCAAAGGCTGAAAAACAATCATTTGCCGTAGTCATTGGTTTGACGGCATTCATGATACTGTTATTAGTAGGGTCTTATCTGGTTATACACAGGTATATGATACGCATAAACCGCTATAAAAGAAGATTGGAGGATACGGTCCGGCAGTTGAGGCAGACTGTCGTTGAAAACAAGAAGCTGATTGAAGCAAGAAAAAAAATCATGCTGGCGGTGACGCACGATTTACGTTCTCCGCTTGCCACCATCAGCAGCTATGCGGAATTGCTTGCCACGGAGAGGAGGACGTTGAAACGTAAGGAGTATAACCAAAATATACGGCAGGTGGCAGAATATATGGCTTCCATGCTGAATGCCCTGCTGGGATTTTTCCGTTTGGAAAGCGGCAAGGAAAAAGCCAGTCCCGCCCCGTTCAGGTTATGCTCTGTCATGGAGGTATTGGAAACGGATTTCCTGCCGTTGGCGGCAGGAAAGAACTTGTCCTTAAACATGGAAAGTGCCGGGGATGCGGTTGTTGTCGGGGATAAAAAAAGAATAATCCAGATAGGGAGCAACCTGTTGTCAAATGCGATTAAATTTACAGAACAGGGAACGGTGACATTACGTACGCGATTTGAAAAAGGGATATTGGCGCTTACGGTGGAAGATACCGGAACCGGTATGGATGACGAGGAGCAGGCGCGTATTTTTACGGCATTCGAACGGCTTCCCAACGCGATTGCGGAAGAAGGGGTCGGCCTTGGGCTTTCAATAGTCAAAAGCCTGGTCGAGTTGCTGGAAGGCAGGATAGAGCTGACAAGCCGGAAAGGTGTAGGCAGCCGTTTTACTGTCTACTTGCCCTTGCCTGTGGCAGAGGAAAGTGTGAACGGCAACGACAAGGACAGGATTCCCATACAGCCGTTTACGGTTCTGGTATTGGACAATGACACCGTCTTGTTGGCTGCGATCAGGGAAATGTTCGCGCATCATGGAGTCACTTGTACGGTATGTGAGAATACACGTGACTTGATGGAACATGTACGTTGCCAAAGCTATGACCTGTTGATTACGGATTTGAAAATGCCACAGATGAACGGGTTTGAGGTGCTGAAACTCCTGCGCATGGCAAAAGTGGGAAATTCAAGGAGCATTCCGGTCATAGCGGCAACCGCTTCGGGGAGCTGCAAGGCGGAAGACCTGCGTGAGGCGGGGTTTTCGGCTTGTTTGAAAAAACCGTTTTCGGCTGAGGAATTGTTGCAGGTATGCGCAGAATGCTTAGGAAACGAAAGGCAGTTGGAACAAATTGATTTCCATACTCTGTTGGAGCATGGAGACAAAAAGGCGATGCTTGATACCTTGATTGAGGAAACCGCAAAGGATATGGAAGCGGTGGCTGAGAGTGCGGAAAAGAATGATCACGAGGCACTGAAGGAGTGGGTACACCATCTGACATGCTCATGGGAGATTATTCATGCCGGTAAACCGCTACGTGAATTGTTTGCGCTGCTTCAGGGTTCCGGGGAGCTTTCGGTTGAAGAATTGAAACGGACTGTTCAAAAAGTATTGGATAAAGGAAAAGAAATAATTTATTTGGCACAACAGGCAAAGAAAATCTATGAAAGTGATTGTTATTGAGGATAATATCTTGTTCTGTGACTATATCTGTAGTCTTTTGCAAAAGGCGGACTTTAAGACAATGAAGGCACACGGGCTGGCACAGGCAAAAAAAATGATTAGGGGTTCCATCCATGAGGATGATATGGTATTGGCGGATTTAAGGCTGCCGGACGGGGAAAGTACCGCCTTGTTGAAATGGATGAGGGATAACGGGTACATGCATCCGTTCATAATGATGACCAACTATGAGGAGATACATTCTGCCGTCCATGCCATGAAATTAGGTGCGGAGGATTTTATCCTCAAACCACTGGTTGAAGACAAGCTGTTACCCGCCATAAGAAAGATAAAAGCGGCAAACGATACTTTTTCCAAAGTGATTTACGAACGCAGGAGTGCCTCTTTTTGCGAATTGAACCAATATATCCACCTGGTTGCACCAACAGACATGACAGTGTTGATACTGGGGAACACGGGAACCGGAAAAGAACATCTGGCAAATAAGATACACAGGAGGAGTCTCAGAGCCAACAAACCGTATATTAAGGTTGACTGTGGCAGTTTGTCCAAAGATCTGGCCGCTTCCGCCTTTTTCGGCCATGTCAAGGGAGCCTTCACAGGGGCTACCGAGGAAAAGGCGGGGTATTTCCTGGAAGCGCAGGGAGGCACCTTGTTCATGGACGAAGTGGAGAATCTCTCAATAGAGACACAACGGATGTTGTTGCGTGCCATGGAGGAACGGAGCTATCGTCCGGTGGGCGGGAAACAGGACAGGCGGATGGATGTGCGTATCATCGCGGCAACCAACGAGGACTTGTTCCAGGCGGTGGCCGAGAAACGTTTCCGCAAAGACTTGTTGTATCGTTTCCATGACTTTACGATTACCGTACCTGCGCTGCAAAATTGTTTGGAAGACATACTTCCCCTGGCGGATTTTTTCAGGGAACAGTCTTGTGCGGAACTCCGGAAAGAGGTGGTGGGTTTTGACGGACCGGCAAAAGAAATGCTGTTGGGGTATAGCTGGCCGGGAAATGTCAGGCAGTTGAAACAGGTTGTTTATGCGGCGGTATTGATATGCAAAGGAAATTTGATAACTCCCGATTTTTTACGGTTGAAACAGACGGAAACGGATGCTCCGAATTCTGCCAAGAAAAAAAAGATAGACAAATGTTTGCAGAAAGACGAGAAAAGGAACATTGAACAAATCAAGACGGCAATATCCATATCCAAAGGAAACCTGACACAAGCGGCGGCGTTGCTGGGAATAAGCCGCCCCACCCTTTATAAAAAAATGAGCATACATGGTATTAGCAAATAATATGTTAAAAGGACAGGCGGATGGATATTGCCAGAACAGTTTCCCCCTTCATCAAAGGAAAATCGAATTAGTCTTGCCAGCCGCATTTCCTACACTTTTTTCGTGAAAATTTTCCTTGCGGCTTCGCCGTGGAAAATTTTCACGAAAAAGAATGCGGCGGCAATCCAAATTCGATTTGAGAAACGATTACAGGGGCAAACTGCGACCGACGTGACGCATGGATAAAAAATATCGGATATTGAGGAAGGCATATCTCATACCCCACGAAATCCCACATGTACCGTCTGGGGTATAGGTCTCACAAGAATCTTTTCGCAAAAATAAAAGAAGCCATGAGAAGACAGGGGGCTTCAGCTCCCTCCGCTCTGCATGGTTCCGCATTGTTTGTTCCGCCTGCTCCTTCTCCTGCCATACATACCGCTTCTCTTTTTTCTTGTCGCATATTTCTTTTTGCCCGGCTTTCCCCCTGTTCGCCGACATTCCACCCTCATCTGAAAACCACTTTTTCAGACATATGATGACATTTGATGACATCTGATGACACCTTTTTGAAAATCAGCGTTTTATTCAAATTTAGCCTATACATTTGAAGCGTCAAAGCAATTTATTAACCCCTAAAAGGAAAATGTATGGCACAGGAAAAGAACCTGAACGAAAAGCCTAAACGGACCCGAAAACCGAGGGCTAAGAATGATGCACTTCCGGTGGAACAAATCACCGAACTGATGCTGGTCCATAACAAGAGCGACCCGAAAGCCGGTGTACAAGTAGTCAGCGAGATCGACAAGGACGGGAAGGTCAAGACGGTTCCGGCGGACGAGAAGAATGAGAACTCATTCCTGAAATTCGACAAGAACTCGAGCATACTCGAAAACTTCATCAAGAATTTCTGGAGCCAGCTCAAGGAACCTACCCATTTCCGCCTGCTCCGCATGACCTTCCACGACTACAAGATGAACAAGCAGGCCATCAAGGACCTGGCGGAAGGGAAAAAGACGGACGCAGTGAAGGAGTTCCTCAAACGCTACGAAATCCGTCCGAGAGAAAACAAGAAGGAACAAAGTGTAAACCAAAAAGAAAAAACAGCTATGGCAGACAAAGAGACACAACCGCAGGAACCCCTGCAACAGAGCGAGGTACAGCAGGCGGCACAGCAACAGCAGCAGCCCCAGGCTCAACAGGCAGCGCAGGAGTCGCAAGGACCGCATTACCGGTATAATGAGAACATGGTCAACTGGGAGGAGTTGGAAAAGGTCGGAATCTCAAAGGCTTCGCTGGAACAGCAGGGACTCCTTGATTCCATGCTGAAGGGCTACAAGACCAACAAGCTGGTGCCCCTGACAATCCATCTTTCCGGTTTGCTGACAGCCAAACTGGATGCAAGGCTCTCACTCATCCCGCAACAGGATGGACAGGTGGGACTGGCCATTCACGGCATACGCAAGGAGCCGCAGTTGGAACGCCCTTATTTCGGATTCAACTTCAGCGAGGAGGACAAGAAGAACCTGCGTGAGAGCGGCAACATGGGGCGTGTGGCGGAACTCAACCTGCGTGGCAGTGAATATACCCCCTGCCTGATCTCCATCGACAAGAACACCAACGAGCTGGTCGCTGTCCGCCAGGAGCATGTCTACATCCCGCAGGAAGTGAGCGGGGTAAGGCTTACGGACGAGGAAATCAGGTTGCTGAAGGAGGGACAGCCCGTCAAGGTGGAGGGCATGACCTCCAAGGCGGGAAAGGGGTTCGACGCCACGCTCCAGTACAGCGCCGAGCGCAGGGGGCTGGAGTTCATCTTCCCGAAAAACCAGATTTTCAACGAGCGTTCCATCGGGGGCGTGCCGCTCTCGCCCACCCAGATAAAGATGCTCAGCGAGGGGCATACCATCCTGGTGGAGGACATGAAGTTCAAGAACAGAAACGGGACATTCTCCTCATTTGTCACGATAGACCAGACAACGGGACGCCCGAACTACACCCGCCACAACCCGGAAACGGGGGAGATCTATATCCCCAAGGAAATATGCAATGTGCAGTTGACACCCGAGGACAAGGAAACCCTGCGCAAGGGACAGGCGGTCTATCTGGAAAACATGATCGGACGTACGGGAGAGGAATTCTCCTCGTTTGTCAAACTGGACATGAATACCGGAAGGACGATGTATTCACGCACGCCGGACGGGTTCAACGAGCAGCAGGCGCCACGCATCCCGGCGGAGGTTTACGGTCATGTGTTCACGGCACAGGAAAGGGCGAACCTTCAGGATGGAAAGACCATCCTTGTCGAAGGGCTGAAAAACAACGGGCAGTCCTTCAGCTCCTACCTGAAAGTCAACCCCTATTCAGGACAGTTGCAATATTTCCAGGAGAATCCGGATATCCGCCGGGATACTTCCCGTCGTGCCGCACAGACGGAGACCGCACAGGGGCAGCAGCAGGAACAGAAGAAAGGCGCTTCACAGGCGGTATAACCCGGCCAAAGGGAAACAGAACGAATTACACAAACCTAAAATCCCCGAATCGTATGAATACGAATCAGAATGTCCGCCACATCTATAAGGCGGAAGACATTGACTGGAACGGTCTGGAGGCCGCCGGCATCAGTAAAAAACAACTGGAAACCAGCGGTGACATGGAACTGTTGCTGCAAGGCAAGGAAACGGAAATCGCCCCGTTGAAACTCCGCACACCGGTCATCAGCCTGACGATGGACGCCACGCTGAAGCTGGTACCTGACGGCAACGGCAGACCGGTCATGGAAATAAACGGTCTCCGTCAGAAGGAGACACCGGAAATTTAACCGGGAAACAACAGGTTTAACCCACGTTCCGTGCCGCCAGAAACGGCACGGAACATCAAAAAGAAAAAGAATATGATAGCGATAGTGACTGACAAGCCCAATGTGGGCAGAGAGATAGCAAGAGTTCTGGGAGCAGACAGAAAAGAGAACGGATACATGACCGGAAACGGATACATGGTGACATGGACATACGGCAACATGCTTTCCCTGGCGATGCCGAAAGATTCCGGTACGTCATGGGTGGAGCGGGAGGACTTCCCCCTGCTGCCCCCTCCTTTCCTGACGGTAAGGCACGTCAAGACGGATACGGGATGGAATCCCGATATCAATGCGGTACTCCAGTTGAAGGTGATAGCCAAGGTGTTCGACGCGTGCGACACCATCATTGCGGCAACCGACGCTTCCCGTGAGGGGGAAATGCTGTTCCGGTATCTTTACCGCTTTCTGGGATGCAAGCAACCCTGCCTCCGCCTGTGGATCTCATCCCTGACGGACGAGGCCATCACCAGAGGCATGGAAAACCTCCGCCCATGCGCCCTGTTCGACAACTTGTTCCTGGCGGCAGACAGCCGCAACAAGGCCGACTGGCTTCTGGGGGTCAATTCAAGCTATGCCGTCTGCAAGGCGGTAGGCTTCGGAAACAATTCGCTGGGCAGGGTGCAGACCCCTGTACTGGCGGCCATAAGCGGACGGTACCGGGAGAGGGAGAACCACATTCCCGCTGACAGCTGGCCCGTGTTCATCAGCCTCTGCAAGAACGGGAAAATAATGAAGATGCGCCACGTGGAAGACTTGGGGAACCGCCGGGACGCCCTGGAACTGTACGAGGACTGCAAGGCGGCAGGGTATGCACGTGTCACGGCTGTCGGCAGCCGGACAGAGGAAATCGGCGCGCCGGCCCTTTATAACCTGACCGAGCTTCAGAAAGATGCGAACCGTTACCATAACCTGACGGCCATACGGGTACAGGAAATCACCCAGAGCCTGTACGAGAAAAAACTGATCTCCTGTCCGCGCACTTCCAGCCGCCTGCTGCCCCGGGATGTGTATGACATGTTACCTCCGGTTATGGAAAAGTTGCTGTCCGGCAAGGATTTCCGCCAATATGCCGGTATGGTTAACCTTACGGCAAGGAAAGGTATGACCGGGACACAGGATACGGCGGAGCACCATGCCATTGTCATCACCGGCGTACAGCCCGGCGAGCTGGACAGGGAGGAAAGGCTGGTTTACACGCTCATTGTCGGCAGGATGCTGGAAACGTTCATGCCACCGTGTAAGGTGGAATACACAACGGTTGAAACGGTATGCGCCGCACGCAAGTTCCGAATCCGTACATACCGTATCCTGGAAACGGGATGGCTCGGTGTCTTCCAGAGGGAACACCTTGTTTCAGAAAACTGTGTCCTCTGCCCCGTTCCACCTGAACTTTTGCGGGAGGAGACGCTGCCGGTGGCGGGATGCAGCCTCATACACAGGAAATCCCTGCCTGTTTCCCCCTATACGGACGAGGAATTGACGGACTATATGGACAAGGCCGGACTGGGAACCGTATCCACACGTACGAACATCATCCGTACGCTTCTGGACCGCAAATACATCCGCTATTCGGGCAGGTACATCATCCCGACCCCCAAAGGCCTTCTTTTATATGAGACGGTACGTGGAATGAAAGTGGCGGAAGCCTCCCTCACCTCCGGTTGGGAAACGGAACTGGTACGCATAGAGCGGGGGGAGCTCACGCAGAAGGAGTTTCTGGACGGCGTGCTGGAAACGGTAAATGAGGTGACCGGAGAGATATTCCGGAACCATCCGGAAGAAGCCCGGCCACATGGCTCCATGTAAGCGGTTGCCGGCATGTCAGGGTACAAGAGAGGTGCGGACTAGGGTCCGTGCCTCTCTTTTTATATGTGCAAGATACGTTTTCCGCTTTTAAGCGGCAAAGGTCTTGGATTGCCTCGTTTTTGCCACAAGGCGGCCCCCCTTGGGGGCTTGGTTGGCTAAAAGAAAATCATCCTCGCTTCGCTGCGGTATTTTCTTTTGCCAAGCCTTGCGCAAAAAGGCAATCCAAGGGCCGGAGGCCTATAAAATCGGGAAAACATATCCCGATGGGATTATTTATTCATTCTTAAAAAATTAAAGACATGAAACTGCAACTCATCGAAAACATCTGCAAACAAGTGGTCTCACTGGTTCTGCTTGCAGGAATATGCCTGCTCTACAGCAAAGGTATCATTCCCGTGTATCTGCTCGTCCTGTTCCTTTTGTCGGGAACTCTGGTCAGTCTTATCTTCAGGACATTCACCTTCATCCTGAAAACAATCCTTGTCCTGATTGCCATGGGCATGCTTGTATAATCATTAAATGCTGAAGATATGAGAACTTTTACATTTACCCCGTCGGCTCCGGTCATGCCGGCTGCATGGCCCACCACAAACCGTGTGAGACCTGTAAAAAGACAGATTCCCGATACGACGGACGGACCGAAACGTATCGGCTACTATCTGGAGCCCTTGAAAGGCATCGCCTCGAATCCGGACAGGCAGAGAATCCTGAAGGATTTTTTCAAGGAAACCCATGTATAACATTTTAAATTTTACCATTATGTTTTTTCAAGCAATCAACCAAATGATTACGGCAGGCACAGACCTGAGCATCAACATCAGACGAGTAAACAACAACCTGACGGTGGCCGTTGTTCCCAGACGGTCAGGAGTAAAGGATGGGGAACGCATCGTTCCGCTCATCCTGAACGGCACGCCGGAAGAGCTGGACGCAGGCTTCCTGCAGGCTGTCGGCACACCTTTACAGAAAGCGCAGGGCATCCTTACCAACCTGGAAACGTTCGAGAAGCAGGCGGAACAGGCGGCCTCACAAAGCAAAGCCGCCAGGTCTGCGGTGGAGAAAGAGTCCAAAGAGGTCCGCGAGAAACGGGAAAAGATGGAAAAATTGCTTAAGAAGGCGGAGGATGCCATGACCGGCAAACGCTATTCCGAAGCGTTGACATGGCTCAAGCAGGCAAAGGTGCTGGCACTTCCGGACAAGCAAGCGGAAATCGACGATAAAATGGCGGAAGTGCAGAAAAAGGCATCGGAGGGAAGCCTGTTCGGTATGGAACAACCGCCAATGCCCAAGCCGCAGCCGGCTCCACAACAAACGGCATCGCAACCGGCGGCAGCCCCGGCACCGCAATACCGGAGCGGAGAGCAAATCCCGATGTTCTTGCCCGAGCAGCCGTCTCCGGTTCCGCAACCCGTCTCACAACCGCAAACGCCTCAACCGGCAGTATATCCCGGACAGCCGCAAACGCAGCCCGTACAATACGCGCAGCCTGCACCACAACCGCAACCGGTTCCACAACCGCAAGGTATCCAGTTCCATCAACCGGTACAGATGCCGCAACCGCAGATAGACGGAAAGCAATGGATGCAACCGGCTCCGTCACAGTATGCACCGGTGCAGGAGGCTGTAATGTACAACTTCGACAAGGACTGCGAGGATGACCGGGAAATGCTCAGGGAAGACCCGTACGCAGAATATCCGGACTTCCCGAAGGAATGCCGCATGACGGACATGGCACAAATGGACATGGTATATTGTTGAACCTTATAAAATAGAAAAATTATGGCACTTGAAATCAAAGGATTACAGAGAATTTTCAAATTCAAGAAGGACTCCAAGGAACTGGTATTGAGCGATCCGGACAGCAGCCTGTCCGTAAACGAGGTGATGGACTTCTACTCCATGACCTATCCCGAACTGACAACGGCGACCGTTCACGGGCCGGAATGGGAGGAGGACAAGGCGGTCTACCGCTTCAAGACAACCATCGGAGTGAAAGGATAAGCGTATGGGCAAGAGAAAGAAAAAGGAGGACAAACCATGCAGACAGCTATCAGAATCAGCCAAGGAAAATCTGGCGGGACTCATTATCCGCTCGATCGGCGCATCAGACATCCGAAGAGGAATCTCGGGACAAAAAAGAAGGATACTGCCGCCACCGGGAGGCACAATGCTTTTCTGACCGGCAGAATCACTCCTTTCGCACCGGATTTCTGGCATAAATACGAACATGACGGTTCCCTGGTCAATCTCACGACACCGGATAATTTCAATTATCTCTATCAATCGGCATTGAACTATGCCGGACTTATGGGTATAAAGCTCCCTTTCCGATACAGGAAAGGGGGCAGCCCCCGTCTGAAAATCATCGAACTGCACAAGGTTATGGAAGAGAACGTGCCGGAGTGTGTCAATCTGGAAGAGAAAGACGGAAGGCTCCACTTCTGCCTGTTCCGATACCACGACTGGCCGGAACCCGCATTGTTCTGGATTCCCATCGACTTTACGGAACGGCTTCCCGTATCATTGAGGAACATTGTCAGGGAGTTCGTCCGGCAATTCGTCCGGCATCACGGAGTCTGCAATGTCACCGAGGCGTTTTGCTATGATTTTGCCATAGAGGAACTGGAAGACTGGGAAAACCGGGATTCCGACGCCTCCCCGAAAGAGATCAGGGCGAACAGGCGGCTGGCGGATTCCTACCAGTCCGGGAAACGGGCAGAAGCTCTCAAACGGATGTCGGGAAAACCGTTCTGTAACTCTCTGGAAGAGGCAGTACGGAATTACCGGGCAAAAAAGGGGAAGGAGCAAAAACTGCTGGAACTGATAAGGGAGGGCATGGCACTGATTACCCCGGAAAGCCCGGACCTCACAGACTACCTGTACGATTGGGCGTATGAGGAGGAGCGCGATTTTTACCCGGTGGGAATGGAAAGCCAGGTCATGCTGGTCTATTCCACCTGCGATGCACTGGCAGAGTGTATAAAGGGGTATATGAACTCGGACTACCAGGAGACTTATGCCCTTACCCCGGTCACATACAAGCTACTGACACCGGAAACGGACTGTCTCCTACAAATGGGCGACTACCCGGAAAGGCTTTCCAAATGGCTGGACCGTTTTACAAAACATATAGCTGATAACTTCTAAAATGAACGATATGAATGAATTGACTGGCAAACTTAAACAGATAATGGTGCCCAAGGCGGCACTGATCGCATATGAATACCGTGAGAACAACTATAGGAGCGGGACGTATTACCTCGAACTGCATCCCATCAACGACAGGGGCAGGATGGAGGCTGCCGCTCCCGTTACCTATGAGTTCATGAACGCCCTGGTGGAATCCTATATGGATGACCGGCTGAATGTGCCGCACGGGAAAATCCCCGCCAACATGCTGTGGTGTGATGTCCGCAAGGGGCACGAGAGGTATATCTGGTACAATCCGCCCGGAAAACGGCAGATGTTCTTTGCCGGAAGCCTGAATATTCCCGACGGGACATTCAATATGCCCGGCGTCATCTACAAGGTTTCCGGCGACAGGATGGAGATATTCTCCTACAAGGGAGAAGTCCTGGCGGAAAACAGCCCGCTTTTCCTCGCTCCTTTCTTCAATGTCACGGGCAGCAGTGTCTGTCTGGGAAACGCCTCGCTGGAAACTCCGGAAGAAATGACGTTCTCAAAGCTCCTTGAATATTGGGAAAAGCGTTTCTGGCTCAGCGAATTCTCCCATTTGGGAGGAAACAGGAATCCGACTGAAAGCAACCTGGTCTCGGTAACGGAAAAGGCACGCACCAATCCGTTTGACGAGAACGAACTGAAACCCATGAACAAACGACTTAAAGACTTACTGGCATGAAAAAGATTCATTATACAGACAAATACCTGCTCAACCCCTACCATCCCGTGACCGTCTTCGTAATCGGTGCGGGCGGTACAGGCTCACAGGTGGCCACCGGTCTGGCGCGGATGAGCGTGGCATTGCAGGCACTCGGACATCCGGGGCTGCACGTGACGGTCTTCGACCCCGATACCGTTACGGAAGCGAACATCGGACGCCAGCTGTTCAGCGGATCGGAACTCGGATTGAACAAGGCGGTGGCACTTGTGACCCGCATCAACCGCTTTTTCGGCTTCTCGTGGGAGGCAAAAGGGCAGCGTTATCCGCTGAAAGCCTCTGCGGACCGGGAAGAACCCGTCCTGGCGAACATCATCGTCACCTGTACTGACAACACCCGCTCCCGGATGAACCTCTGGCGATTCCTGAAGAAACACCGGGAACACACTTCCAACAACGAGCAATCACCCATATATTGGATGGACTTCGGCAATGCCCGGACCACCGGACAGGTCCTGATAGGGAACATCCGTAGCAAGATCCTCCAGCCCGTATCCAACGAATACCTGGCCATTCCCCGCATGAATGTCATTACCGAAGAGGTACGCTACTCCACCATCAAGGAAAAGGATTCGGGGCCGAGCTGCTCGCTGGCGGAAGCCTTGCAGAAGCAGGACCTTTTCATCAATTCCATACTGGCACAAACCGGTTGCGACATCCTGTGGCGCATGCTCAGGGAAGGAAGGACATTCTACCGGGGGGCCTATCTCAATCTCGATACACTACGGATAAATCCCATCCCGGTATAGACAACGAACGTCAGTTTCCTTTATGCCATGGCAAGGATGCATAAAAGGAAACTGACGGTTCCTGATTATTCCCGCCGTGCGGTTCAGCCTTTCAGCCGCACGGCACTTGCCACTCCCTTGTCTGTCATGACCAGCTCGTACCGGTCCAGCCTTTCATAAAGTTTGCCCAATGTCTTGCATCCATATCTCCTGACCTTGAATTTGGGCATCATTTTTTTCAATGCGCCGCCGATCAGCGAAAGGGACACCTCCCCTTTGCCGTCAGCCGCTTGCTCAAAAGCCTTGTCAAAATACTCCATGTCCCTTCGGATAAAGAATTCGGGAGTATTGTCCGAAACCTTGTTTTCCTTCCGGTCGGCATACAGGAACACGGAACAGGACCGTACCAGCGATACGGGAGTCTTGCCCTCCCCATATCCCAGCACCTTCAATCCGGCTTCCCGTATCCGTTGGGCAAGCAGGCTGTAATCACCGTCACTGGCTACCAGACAGAAACAGTCCGCCCGCCCGTCACGAAGAATATCCATCGCGTCTATGACCAGTGCAATATCCGTCGTGTTCTTTCCGGGAGCATGGGAGGAAGCCTGTACAAGCCTGAATCCATGCTCCCGGGCAGTTTCCTTCCATGCGGAAAGCGATTTCCTCGTCCAATCTCCATAAATTCGTCTCACGACGGCATCCCCATAACGGGAAACAAAGCCCATTATATCCTCCATCTTCTCAAAGGAGGCGTTATCCCCGTCAATAAGGACCGCAACGGCATATCTGGAATTGGTATTTGTCTTCATAACAATCGTTTATAAGACAAAGTTAGCACAACTTCCGCATATCCACATTCTCCCGTTCAGTTTTTCTTTCCCCGTTTCTGCAAAAAATCCTGTATATCCGAACTCCTGTAGAAATTCTTACCGTTCTCATCCGTCTGGTAATAGCGGATCAGTCCTTTTTCCCGGTAACGGGCGACTGTCCGCAGCGACACGTTGAGCAGCCGGGCTATGTCATAGTTGTCCAAAAGCTCGTCACCGTTCAAGAACTCTTTCACACGTCCCATCCTGTCCAGTTTCTTCTCTATGCGGTCAAAACCTTCCACTATGGTCATTATCATTTTCTCGAGCACTTCATTGTCTATATACATCATGGCATGTATCTCCTGTATTTTAAAGGTTATTACTGAAATACCCTTTCTTGTGCGCACTCTCAAGAGTATATGCCATCTTTAGTGAAAAATCTATGCCGTACTGTCCGCTTCTGTTTATATGAATATCATATCATTTTGATAATCAAGTTTGTATAATCTCAAAATTATTGTTGGAGGATAATAAGTGTAAATTTTTGAAGTGTAAAACTGTAAAATCCGAATGTAAACTTTACAATTTACAGAAAATACCCCGCCTGTTTTCGCCAAATTCGGGCAAGCAGATGGCGTTTCCATACCAGGCGTTTTACTCTTGCCGGCGAAGGCATCTGAAAGGTTCTGGCAAGAAATACGGCACCCTCCACTTTGGCACCGGCCCTTTCCAGGTTATGGGCGTATTCCAGCAGGCTGGTCCCGCTGGTCAGCAAGTCATCGACAATCACGACCCTCTTCCCATACAGGGCGTTTGACATCATATAGTTGGCGGTATTTATTTCGGAACGTTTTTCTGAGGCGTGTTTACACTCCCTGCTTTCCGTAATGCATATTAAATCCAGTCCTGAACGGACATAGCCATGCGTTTCCAGAAAACTGGCAATGCCTGAGAAACGTCTGTAATAGCGGTCTGATGTGCTGCACGGCATAAACATGGCAGTAATATCCTCATCAGTGGAAAGAAGCAGGAATGCTTGTGAAAAATATTCCGTACAGCTGTCTTTTCCATCCTTGAAATCATATACTTTTTGCACGAATGCCAACTGGTCATCACAAAGCCAGCTTTCAAAGCGTTTGGGAAAATAATAGCCGGCAAACACGCAGCGAATGCTCCCGAATGAGAACAATCGCAACGGACGGACTTTATCAAACAGCTCAGGACAAGTCAGCGCATATAACAGCGGTGCATGAGGATTTCCTGCTATGATGGCTTGACGTAGCGGTTTCTCCCTGTCTTCCCGCTCATCGTAGGCTGCTGCATATTGGCATAGCACCTTGCCGCACTTTTTCCTCCAGTATTGTCCGTATATCCAGAGAACGATAGCCGCTAGTAATAATGTTGCATTGATTATCAGTTCCATATTTCCTGTTTTTTTATTTTCGGACAGATTGCCCGGGATAAAAATACTGTTTTTCCGGTAAAGAAACAGACTTTTAGCCATTCTTTTAATTTGCTGCCCCAAACAGAGCGGTCTCTGACATCTGATGACATCTGATGCCGTTTGATGACATCCTTTTGCCCACGACTTTTACTTCCCGTATTTTCGTGCCGGACAAAAAAAGCAGAGTTTATGGAGTTTGTATGTATCGAAGCTAAGGCATTCATGGAAATGAATGAGGCTTTGGAAGCCGTTGAAAAGAAAATGCGTGAAACATGCGGAGGAGGCATCTGTAGTATGGATGACTGGATTGATAACCAGGAAGCGTGTATGCTTATGAATGTCTCGCCCCGAAAGCTGTTGCAACTTCGGAGAAGCAGGATTATCCCTTACAGCCATATAGACCGCAAGGTATATTACAGGCGTCAGGAGATTATACGTTATTTGGAAAACAGTATTCACCATGTAACCCCCGAATCCTTATGACTCAATTCATACTGACCAAAGAAAGCCCTGAGATTATACGTTTTTTTCGGAACATAAGCACCCTGTCCAAAATGCTGGATGACCAGGAGAAAAACTTTCGTCCGGTCCTGAACGGAGAGCGTTACATTACCGACAGCGAGTTGGCGGAGAAATTAAAGCTGACACGAAGAACGCTGGCTGATTACAGAATGAACGGCAGGTTGCCCTATTACAAAGTAGGAGGCAAATTATTATATAAGGAAAAGGACATTCTTGTTCTGTTGGAAAAAAACAGGGTGGAAACATTTAATCATTGGTAATACCCGTTTCCAAGTATCACGACATAAACATAAGAAAGTCATGGAAACGATAAAAAGAGAGGGTTTCATGGCTTTCTTATTACAGAACCGGCAGATTATAAGTTTTTTATGGTGAGTATTTACGACAATACCCTAACTAACTTTGCCAATAATGCCGTTCAGAACAAGAGTTTTGGGCGGTATTTCTATATACACAGATAACTGTTTTCCCAAGCAACTTTTCTCACCAGAGTTATATATAGCAAGAACTATAAACTTTAGTAAGATGAATATTGGTAAATTCACTTCTTTATATGACCTCTTGGAAGCATTTCCTACAGAGGAAAGCTGCATCAAGTATCTGGAACAGCAACGCTGGGCAAACGGTATTCCTGTTTCTCCTTATGACCCCTACGTCCAAAGTATATAACCGTGGCGATGGAATGTACCGCTATAAGAATACGGGCAAGAACTTCAACGTCAGAATAGGAACTATGTTTGAAGGCTCTAATAATCCTGCCTTTATCTAAATTTAACCTTGGGAGCTTGCTCTGCGGTTTTCTTTACTTTCTTAACCCAGCATTGTTTTTGGTCACTCCAATAATTTATCTTGAGACTATGCCTTAAAGCAGTCCATGTTGTTTGAGCTTCCATAACGTTTTATTTATCAAGTGTTCTATAATCGGGATTAGCTTTCATTTTACTCCGTATCGTTATATCATTGAATAGTTTACGGATACAAAGAATACCTACACTCTCGCCAAGTTTCGAAAATTTTTCCATAAATCGCCCTTTCAGAAGATGAAGACGTAAAGAGTACTTTTCTTCGTCCTTATAATCAAACTGTTCCTCAAACATAATCTGATTGTTCCGTTCCCCTTTGACGATGATATTCGCTTCTTTACCACCGCGGTCTTGTACTTCAATTGAAATAATTGTTCTATTTATATCTACAAATTTTCTTTATTCTATATCTGATAACTTTGGGCATAGATTGCTATGACATTTTGTCAGGAAAAGGGTATTGGCACTCATTTTGTTTACCTTTTCCATAAGGTATCGCAAGCCTTTTCTTAAAGTCCGTGAGGATATGCGACAGGCTTTTATAGACTTCTCCCCTGAAAACTGAGAATAAGAGACATATACGATACAATCTTGTTGCAGGGGCGACATAAACTTATCGTATACAAAGATTCCCCGAATTAAAATTGCATATTATGGCTTTTTCAGAAGAAACCATTCAACAAGTATGGGAAAAGGCAACACCAGTTGCTGGAAATGACCCGGCTGTTTGGCGTCAAGACCAATGCAAGGCTTGGATTGGAAGAAGGTTCTACGGAAATAGAAATAGTGAATATGGTTGGGAAATAGACCATATCGTTCCTGTTTCAAAAGGTGGAACTGATAATCTATCCAACCTCCGTCCCTTGCAATGGGATAACAATGCTTCACGCCAAAATGACCGTCTTGTATGCAAAATTACAGCTTCAGGAACTCACAATACTGAAAAGTAATTTTGTATTGCTTTTATCAAGTCGTACTCTAATACGATTTTGCAATTTTTATAAAACTGCCGTCATTTGGGTACTATGACGGTAGTTTTTTCTTATAAAAATGCAAATATAACGTATTGTATCTGAAAACGTTCAATTCCTTTTCAAAGTTTAAGATTTCAGTTATTATAAATCAGATAAGCCTATTTGGGATATTATCGTAAATACTCACCTTTTTTATTTTGGAATCATATATCAGTCAGCATTTCTATTTCTTACATGTAAAGGTAGCCTTTTGCTTCTGATGCGCAAGGCGGTCCTTCGGACTGGTTGGCTGAAAAAATCATCCTCGCTTCGCTGCGGTATTTTTTCGCCAAGCCTTGCACTATCAGAGCAAAAGACAAATGTCTGACATGTAAGAGATAGAAATATCGGCTTTGCCAAAGCCGGAAATGTTTAATCACGAAATAAGAAAATTATGATTCAGACAACAAACAAGTATAGCAAAGAAACTTTCATCCGCCTGAACTACTGGTATGATCGGATACACGGACTTGTACAGGAAGATATAGATAAAGTGAATACCATGGTGGAACACATCGAAAAGACACGCTCCGACCGGTATCTACGGACAGGAGACAACCTGTTCTTTGTTTCCGGTTATGGTGAGCGTTCCCGGCTGTTCTTTATAGATGCCGTATATGGAGATGACATTATACTCCGGGATTTTTCCCGTGTTCCATTCGTGTCCCGTGACAAAGAGGGTATCAAATGCGATATGCATGGCGGTGAGTGTCTGTTGGTAAAGGCAGGCGATGTAAGGTTCAAGGCATGGACTACCGGCCGTTTCAAGCATTGGGGGCATTACGGGGCATGTGAAAACGGGGAGGTTTACTACGATGCGAAAATAGCCCTGTGGGAGTGTGGCGCACCTGAACAGCCGGAAAGCCGGGAATGGTTCAAAATCCATATCCGCAAAAACACCCGGTCGGGCGAGGATATGTACGTCGGAGAAATATCCTGTAAGGATGAGGATGGACTCAAACAGTTTGTCAACGATCATGAAGGTACCATATTCGCAGAAGAGGATTCTCAGGAAATGGTCATGCTGTGTTTCAGGCATTCCGACATGAGGATTTCCCCGGAAGAATGGGAAAAGATGGATTGTCCGGTATCCATGCGTGAGATATACGGACAGATGCAGGAAGTAAAGATTGTAAAAGACCATAAAACGCATCTGACCACATTCTACTATTAACATAGTATCACCACATGAAAAATCACCCTTGTTTTCTTCTGCCACATATGACAGGAAGGAAACAAGGGCATATCATAAGGCAGTCTTTTCAAAACTTCTATTAGATATGGAGCAGATTGTTCTTCCCGCACAAATATTCATTCAGATCCTTATATCCGGAATATTCATGCGAAAGATCGCATATACGGATTCCGTATTTGTCCTTTAATGCCTGCACCGCATTTTTCCCGGCGGTATCATTATCCAGACAGCAACGGATGCCGTCATATTGTGAAAGGAAAGAAAAAGCCTTCTGTAAGTTACTGACAGAATTCAACACTATATAATCCCCCTCTTCCAAAGATGGAAAAGCCAGTCTGAAAGACAGAAAATCCATAAACCCCTCAAAAATATAGCAAATCCTGCTTTCCGGCGTGCTAATGATGCGACTGATGTCCTTGGGAGCAATACAAGCCTTGAAATACCTGTTCCTGATTTCGTACCCTCCGGAAATATTAGGGAAAGCGATGGCAAAATAATTCTTCCCATTCCGTTTAAAATGGGCTTCCCTGCATATTTTTCGGGCAGTTTCCAGATCGATGCACCGTTCCTTCAGATAAGTAAGCAGTATCCGGTTGGCAAGAGGAATGATTTTCAGATCTTGAAAGGCGGGATATGCCTTTTCAAACGGACAGGAAACAGTAACCGGTTTCAGTACGGCTCTTTTATTCTCAATACACTGTAATACATAACCTATATCTTGTGTCCGATAAATCTCCTTGGCCAACGTTATAATATCCCCTCCCTTCCCCAGACCGAAATCATACCACAGTTCCTTATGGAGGTCAACCTTGAAAGAGGCTTCCTTTTCCGTCCTGAAGGGCGATTTGTACCATACGCTGTTCCCACGCTGTATTACCGGTTCGTATCCGAATCCGGCTAAAAAATCAACAAGCCTGATGTTCTTTGCTTCTTGTATGTTCATGGCATCTCATTTTCAAGGGTTAGTTCACTATTAATACACGACAAAGAACCGCTTTATACCCGAAACATAAAAAGCAATGTCATCAGATGTCATTAAAAGTCATCAGATGACATCCTGTATATCCTTTTTACATGAATGGCTCAAAAAAACTTTTCTGTTTTGGCATGCACACCTCCTTCATGCAGCAATGCCGCAAAGTATGATAAAGGCATGAATTATAAGTAAAACAAAACTGTACAAAATAATATTTATGGAGAAGTTATGACATTCTGAATAGTATCTGTATATTTGTAGAATCCAATAACACATAATATATTTGAATGGTATAATCTGTAGACATTATATCGAATAAGGTTTTAGGATATTGATAACCAATAGCCCTGTTTCTTTTCTGTATAAACTCTATATTTTAATACAATGGAAATTTAAAAACTGTTGACTGCCGCTTTACTATAAACTATTAATTTAAAAAAGTATTTATGAACAACATGAAAGATTTGATTGCGTTATTTGACAACCACAAGATTTATGATACGGATATATGGACAAATGTCCTTATTCTATTGGTGTTTACAGATTTGTATTTAGGTGTGTGTTGTCCCCAAAAAGAACCTGGAATTACGTTTCAGGATTTAACTCTAATAAACCTGATTCCATTCGTAATATTAGGTATTGTCTGTATTTGGACTGTGAAATTTTTTACTTGTATCCTCTTTGCATTATGTACACTAGCAGTACCCTTAATTGGGAATTATATTTTTCTATTTAAGAATGAAGAAGTTTCGATATTTACGTTGAAAGAATATGCAATGAAAACCAATAATACTGTGATTGCACAAATTGTAAGCGATATAGAGATACAAAAATCAAGAAAGGTAAAGAGTGCTTTAGGAAAGGTGGGAGCCATAATCTTATGTTTAGTAGATCTCTTTGCAGGTGCCTTCATGCCCAAGTCAGTTCCAAACTTTTTGGCACCTAGTGAAATAGTCGTCATTTGTATTTTTGCTCTTTTAGTGCTTTTGGTTTATTCATGCAAAATAAAGATTCAAGGGGTATATCTTTCTAATGATTTGCGAAGCAAAATTTCCAACTTTAAAGTCAACACCCCAAACAATAAATAAATTCTTAATGCATTTAATTAAGCACATATTTTTATTTTTTTCTCTTGTTGAAAACTATAATTAAAAGGAATGAAAATATTTGCAGAAATCGAACCTGTGTATTATATTTGCAGTGTCAAAGAGACAAATTTTGTCAGATTAGTAAAGAAAAACAATGAATTTAGCGTAAGGCCAATTCAATGGTTTTCATAAAAGATAAAGCAAAAAGGTACAGTCACTCAAGGAGTTAGAATAAACCGAAGCAAAAGGTTCGATTCCTGGTGGCACCACTTTTTAAGAAGGCAAAACGATGTAAATCCCTGAATTTCAAAGAAGTTCGGGGATTTTCCTTTTCCAAGAATAGGCAAAATTAGTGGGATTAAAGCAAACCATACGTCCTTATTCAAGGGACTGTTTTTAAAAGCCCGAAATGTTCCACTG
>NZ_QSOX01000017.1:0-104568 GCF_003466325.1 Bacteroides sp. 4_1_36 | reverse complement strand
CTTCATCGTGGTATTTCACATACAGCTCGTCGGTTCCGCACCAGCCGCAACGTCCGTTTGTTATGTCTTGCATAAGCGTAATTAATATATGTAATGAAGTGCTAAGATATTGTTTTCATTGCGAACAAACAAATCTATCCATTCAGAATGGACAGTTCTCATATTCTTTCTTACTTTTGCAAAAAGGTAACGGGTGGTTTGAACGCCTGAAAAACAAGAAAATTAATAATAAAGAATGGAAAAGACTTGGAGATGGTTTGGCAAGAAAGACAAGATAACCCTTGCCATGTTGCAACAGATAGGAGTGGAAGGCGTTGTCACTGCCTTGCATGAAGTTCCCAATGGTGAAATATGGACGTTGGAAGCCATTGAAGATTTGAGGGATTATATTGAATCCTTCGGATTGCGCTGGTCTGTAGTAGAAAGTCTGCCGGTGTGCGAGGCTGTCAAATATGCGGGGAGTGAGCGTGACCGATTGATAGAGAACTACAAGATAAGCCTTGCCAATCTCGGCAAGGCAGGCATCCGGACGGTATGCTACAACTTCATGCCGGTGATTGACTGGATTCGCACGGACTTACAACATCCCTGGGAAGACGGGACATCTTCTCTTTATTTCGACAGAATCCGTTTTGCCTACTTCGACCTGAAGATATTGGAACGGGAGAATGCGGAAGCCGATTATTCTCCGGAAGAGCTGGACAAGGTGGCAGAACTGGATAAGGTGATTACGGAGTCTGAAAAGGCAGAGCTGGTAGATACGATTATCGTAAAGACACAAGGATTCGTAAATGGCAACATCAAGGAAGGTGACAAGGAGCCGGTAACCCTGTTCAAACGTTTGCTGGCGCTATACAAAGGGATAGACCGGGAGGCTCTGCGCGAGAATATGCGTTATTTCTTGTCTGCCATCATGCCGGTATGCGAGGAATATGGGGTGAATATGTGTGTACACCCCGATGACCCTCCTTTTCAGGTATTGGGGTTGCCGCGCATTGTGACAGACGAGGCAGATATTGCCTGGATACTGAGTGCAGTGGACAATCCCCATAATGGCCTGACTTTTTGCGCCGGTTCATTGAGTGCGGGTGAACAGAATGATACCCGTGAACTGGCAAGGAAGTTTGCCAGGCGTACCCACTTTGTGCATTTGCGCAGTACGAAGGCAATACCGGGTGGAAACTTTATCGAAAGTTCCCATCTGGAGGGAAGGGGACACCTCATTGATTTGATTCGTATCTTTGAGAAAGAAAATCCGGGATTGCCGATGCGTGTGGACCACGGTTGCATGATGTTGGGCGACGAGGATAAAGGGTACAATGCAGGTTATTCTTTTCATGGCCGTATGCTGGCATTGGCTCAAGTGGAGGGAATGCTGGCTGTGGTAGACGATGAATTGTACGGAAAATCTGTTTGATTGATTTTAAGTTAGGCATGGATTACGCGAAAAATCATGGATATTCTTCATTTATTATCCATGATTTTTCATGTAATCCGTGTCTAAAGAATCTATTAGTGTTGTAAATCCGGCCTAATAGTTGAAAGCCTTGGATTTTACGTAAACCTTGAAGTCTTTGATTCCACCCGGTACCTCGCTTTCCATTCTGGGTAGATATTGTATGCCGGTCAGGGTGCGGGTACTACCCAAGTCAATCACGACAGAATGCGGGTATGGAGTGTCTTTTGTTGTGCTCCAATAGGTTGATTCCTGGAGGTCGAAGATTTTGTCCGCAGAACAGTTGACGTGGGATACGTCTTCGCTGTCGGCATAATTGACAATCCAGGGTTCGCGTGACAGACGTTCCCCATTCTCATCCAGCAGATACATTTCGGCAATGCAAGCCAGGTCTTTTCCATCTTGTGCACTCAAGGCTTCCAGGCAGACATAACGTCCGGTGACGGGTTGGTCGAATTTGCGTTCCTGCCAACCGTTGCCGGGATTGAAGCTGTCGGAGAGGACGGGCTGCTCACCGGACAAGTCGAGATTTTCACCCTCATTGCGGTGCGTCAGCGGTTTGGTGACGAGCAACTGGTCCAGTAATGGCTCGCTCAGTCCTTCGGACTTAACTTCTTTGGGACCGATGATGTCGAAGACAATCACTTCATTCTCACCTTTCTTCAACCAGCATCCCGGGATGTAGAGGGTCTGTTGCGGGCCGATTTCCCAAATGCGTCCCATGGCGTGCCCGTTGACGTAGACAAGTCCCTTGCCCCAAGTCTCGAAGTTTAGGAATGTGTCGCTGGGCTTGTTCACCTTAAAGGTGGCACGGTAGCAACCCGGAATGCGTTGTCCTAACTCATCTTTCAGTGAGCCGATGGGCTGGAACTTCATGTTCTTATAGAAATCGTATGTATCTTCGAGATTATAGACTTCCCAATCCTTCAGGTTGCAGGTGAAAGGACGGCCGTCGATGTCTACGGTAAGTTCTACGCTTTGGGTGATACCCTTGAAGTCCTTGATGGCACGTCCAAAGTTGATGCGGCCCATGGCTTCTACCAGAATGTCGAGGCGTGCACCTTTGGGGCAGGCGGGGAATTCCAGTTGCTTTTCACCGTTGCGGCGGTCCAGTTTGCCGATGTATTTGCCATCCAGGAAAACTTGGGCATAATCGTGCGCATCGTTCACAGTGAGCAGGGACGGGGTTTTCATCTCGGGCAGTGTGGTGCGGTAGAGAATACTTCCGAATCCCTGGTTATATTCCTCCATGGTACGGATATTGCGGTCTTTCTTGGCAGCAGGAAGATTGTCGAACAAAGGAGCCATCTCTGTAAATTGGAAAGACGGAATACGGATGGGCTTGATTAAAGCGGGAACTTTAGCCTGCTTCTCGCCGTTCATGTATTTGGACAATACTTTTCGCAATTCCCAGTATTTGGGAGTGGTCTGTCCCGATTCGCTGATGGGGGCGTCGTAGTCGTAAGAGGTTACGTCAGGGGCGAATCCGGGTGAGTTGGCTCCTGCCCAGTGTCCCCAGTTGGTCCCTCCGTGGGTCATGTAGAGGCTGAAGGAGATGCCTTTGGACAACATCTCGTCAATGCCGGCAATCATGTCGGCAGCCGGACGGGTTTCGTGGTTGGCTCCCCACTTGTCGAACCAGCCGCTCCAGAATTCGGAGCACATCAGCGGGCTATCAGGACGGAGTTTCTTCAGCGGTGCAAACTGTTGGTCGATGTTGGCTCCTGTACCGAAGTTCATGGTCCATACCAGGTCGTGGAGTCCGTTCTTGGTGAAGTTGGACGCCCAGTCGCATTGGAACAGTGCTACGCCGGGGTAGTTGGCGCGTACGATGTCGCGGATTTGCGATACGTAGCCTTTGTCTTCCCCGTAGGAGCCGTATTCGTTCTCTACTTGTACCATGATGATGGGACCTCCGTTCTGTATGGTCATACCAGCTACCTGCTCGGCAACGGCTTTTTCGAAGATACCTACACGCTCCATAAAGTAGGGGTCGGATTCGCGCAGGCGGATATCTTTTTTCTTGAGTAACCACCAGGGCAGTCCGCCCATTTCCCATTCGGCACAGACATACGGTCCCGGGCGCAGGATGACATACATGTCATTCTGCTGGCATAGGCGGCAGAATTCCGCCAGGTCATTCTGTCCGGTGAAGTCGAACACTCCCGGCTGAGACTCGTGGGAGTTCCAGAATACATAAAGGCAGATGGTGTTCATGCCCAGTGCCTTGCATAGCTTGATGCGTTGGTCCCAATAGGCTTTGGGGATACGTGGATAGTGCAGCTCTGCGGCTTTGATGACAAACGGCTTGCCATTCAATAGGAATGTTCCTTTGCCGGCAGAGAAGTCGCCTTGTTCTTCCCATTGGGTACGCGGGTCCCAGCTGTCGCGCCAGGGTATCGTGATTGTGCCGTCCTTGCCGAATTCAAGCGGGAGCCATACGTAGCGTGAGTCCTCAAGGTTTTTCTTTTTCCAGCGGTCGAACATGGCAATGTAGGCATTTCCTTTTCCGTATACTTGCTGCACGTAAGTGCTTTGTGCATAGAAGGTCTTATCTGCATCAGGACCGGTACACGGATTGCCGATGGTAGTCCATTGCCCCATGATGGAGTCGGCCACAGCCAGTTCGGCAACATTGGGATCCCAGCCGGTACAACCGGAAGAGAGCATATAGTACTTGCCGTTATACTTGAATACGGCGGGTGCTTCGCGGCTTTGCTTCACGAAATTGCGTGTATAGCGACCAGTGGGCTTCAGGTAGTCATCCGTTAGTTCGCTTATATATAAGGTAGCGTTGTTTTCCGACGAGTAGAACTGATATGCCTTGCCGTTATCATCAACGAACACTGTTTGGTCGCGGCTCATCGCACCGTTGGGACGGAAGCTGCCTACATAGGTGAATGTCCCGGTAGGAGAATCGCTGACCGCTACGCCGGCACATGCCTTACTGTAGTCGGCGCTTTCCACATGCGCCCACATGACGAATTTCTTTGTCTTTTCGTTGTAAATCACTTTGGGACGTTCCAACACCTTGCTGGGGTGCAGGTCGTGTTTCTTGTCATCTTTCACGGCAGGAAGTACAATACCCTCGAACTTCCAGTTCAGCAGGTCTTTTGAAGAGTAGCAGCTGACACCGGTTACGTCGGTGCGGTAGCATTCCCACGTAGCCCATTCGGGCAGGATGGTTTCCCCTTTTTTGTATTCGCCATACCAATAGTAGGTCCCTTCGTGGTAAAGAAGGCCGCCGCCATGGGCGTTGATGGGATTGCCGTCGGTGTCTTTCCATACTTCCCCGGGTATGATTGCGGCATTTTTCGTTTGTGCTTTTGTTTTTGCAGATGGCAGGCAGCAAAGGCAGGCCAGCAATGCAAAACTCCAAATAATTTTCCTTTTCATTTAAGAATTCGGTATTAGATAATTAATAAATCGTTTATGTTTTGGGCAAAGATATGCGAAAGTTGAGAAATGGAGGGTATGTAAATGTGTCAAAAAGGAGAGATTATAGCTCTAATCTCTCCTTTTTGTGATGTTTTTCGGTCTTTTCTATTTGGTTTGTACTTGTTTCATCACCCGGAGGAAATTTCCACCCCATATCTTGGCGATGTCTGTTTCTGTAAATCCATGTTCCAGCAGACGGACGGTGATATTGATGAAATCATTGTCCCCATTGCATCCTTTGACCCCGCCTCCACCGTCGAAGTCCGAGCCAATGCCCACGTGGTCTATGCCTGCCACTTCAACCATGTGCAGCAGGTGTTTCATGAAGTCCGTAAGGTTGGTTTTCTTGGCATCCGGGTTCAGAAACTCGTCTACCAGGCAGGCTTGAGCCACACCGCCATGTGCGGCAAGGGCGCGTAGCTGTTCGTCGGTCAGATTGCGGTCGTGTCTGTAGATGGCGCTTGCAGAGGAGTGGGAGACTATGACCGGTGCTTTTGAATATTTCAGTACATCCCAGAAGGTGCTTTCGGCTGCATGGGAAAGGTCTATCATTATTCCCAGCCGGTTCATTTCTTTCACCACTTTTCTACCGTAAGGACTTAAGCCGTTCCAACGGGCAGTCGTGTCCGAAGAACTGTCGCAGATGTCATTGTTGCGGGTGTGGCAAAGGGTGATGTAGGTAACGCCTGCATCATGGAAACGGGTGATATTCTTCAAATCCTTGCTGATGCCGTATCCGTTTTCGATGCCAATATAAAAGGCTTTCTTTCCTTCGGTCTTGAGCCTGGACAAATCATCGGGCGTGCGGGCTATGGCACATTGCTCCCCGTTCATCTCCACTTGTCGGTAGATGTGGCGTATCAACTCATCCACTCGGTCAATGGCTTTCAGACTGTTCTCTTCATCGCACGGGCCTTGACGCACCCAGCATGCCAGGTATTGTCCATCCAATTTTCCTTCTCGCATCTTGGGCAGGCAAACCTGCGTTTTTTCGCGCGTACCTATATTATAGGAAACGTCAAAATCAAGTGGGGTGTCTGTATGCGTGTCGAGGGAGAGGATGCGGCGATGAATCTCTTTGGCATGCCGGTAGGTAGCTGCCTTTTGAACCAGAAAATAGAAGAATCTGGCAGAGATGCTGTCGCCTGCCGTAGCCAGAGCTTCGGGATGGAATTGCACACCCCATATCGGATATTCGTGAGAAGACTCTATAGCTTCGGGAATACTGTCTGACGACCAACCCGTTACGCTGAATCCCGGGGCAACTTGCTTGACCGCCTGGTGATGGTGAGTATTGGTGAAAAGTTGTGTCTGTCCGGTTATGGATGCCATGGCAGAACCGGGAGTGAGGTGGACGGTATGAGTTGGTATACTGCTCGGTTCCTGCTGCTGGTGGCAGACAGTGGTGTCGGGATGCTGGGTAGGGATATCCTGATAAAGGGTTCCGCCGAAAGCTACATTGATTAACTGTTCTCCTCGGCAGATGCCAAACATCGGAATGTTACGCCGGGTAGCCAGGCGGATGAGTGCCATGTCGTATACATCACGCAGGGAGTCCACCTCTCCCAGCTGTTCGATGGGCGATTCATTGAAATAGGAAGGGTGGATGTCTCCTCCTCCTATCAGAATGATACCGTCCAGCCGGTTGGCAATGTCTGTCAAGACAAGGCTATCGGTAGTGATGGAAATCAGTATAGGTGTTCCACCTGCCTGGATTACAGACTCGGTATACGTCATCTGTGTGGATGAGCTTCGGCCCGGATGTGAGCAGGAAATGCCGATGAGAGGGGCTTTCCTGGTTGTTTTTTGGTTGGACTGTCCCATTGCCAAATATGGACATAGAACGAGCAGTGTTGTTAACAGTAGTTTGTTCATGGTTTTCGGGGGGGATTCTTTTTCCTGCAAAGTTATAAGAAATATTTAAGCCGTCCAAGAAGTTGGATGACTTGTGAATTCGGGCAGTTTATTGGCAGAAGAACATTATATTCTTTGTTGGCGGAGGAAGTGTGTTATATAACATGCTTCCCGATGTTGCTTTTCTTTGAATTAATGCCTAATTTGCGCCTCACAAAAAGTTAACGGCATCATCGTATGTCAGGTTATTCACTTAAAATCTTAATATATCATGAAAGTATATCAGACGAATGAAATTAAGAACATTGCCCTCCTTGGCAATGACGGCTCGGGTAAAACCACTCTCACGGAAGCGCTGCTCTTTGAGAGTGGTATTATAAAACGCCGCGGCAGGATTACTGCCAAGAATACAGTCAGCGATTACTTCCCGGTGGAGCAGGAATACGGCTATTCTGTGTTTTCCACCGTTTTCCATGTGGAGTGGAACGGCAAGAAACTGAATATCATTGACTGCCCGGGTAGTGATGACTTTGTAGGGGCTGCCATGACGGCGCTCAACGTTACAGATACTGCCATTCTGCTGCTGAACGGGCAATACGGTCCCGAGGTAGGTACGCAGAACCATTTCCGCTACACCGAGAAACTGGGCAAACCGGTTATTTTCCTGGTAAACCAGCTCGATAATGAAAAGTGCGATTATGATATGGTGCTTGAGCAGTTGCAAACCATATACGGTCCGAAGGTGGTGCCCGTGCAATATCCGCTGGCTACCGGACCGAACTTCAATTCGTTGATCGATGTACTTTTGATGAAAAAATATTCGTGGGGACCCGAAGGTGGCGCTCCCATTATTGAAGAGATTCCGGCCGAAGAAATGGAAAAGGCTACAGAACTGCACAAGGCTTTGGTAGAAGCTGCAGCCGAACATGACGAAGGCCTGATGGAAAAATTCTTTGAGCAGGACTCTTTGACAGAAGACGAAATGCGCGAAGGTATCCGCAAGGGACTGGCTTCACGAGGTATGTTCCCGGTATTCTGCGTCTGTGCCGGCAAGGATATGGGTGTACGCCGTCTGATGGAGTTCCTGGGTAATGTGGTGCCGTTTGTGGACGAAATGCCACCGGTGCACAATACACGCGGTGAGGTGGTGAAGCCGGATTCTAACGGACCGACTTCCTTGTATTTCTTCAAGACTGCCGTTGAGCCGCATATCGGTGATGTTCAATACTTCAAGGTTATGAGTGGTAAAGTGCACGAAGGTGATGATTTTACCAATGCAGACCGCGGTTCCAAGGAACGCATCGCGCAGATTTATGCTTGTGCCGGTGCCAACCGTATCAAGGTAGAGGAAATGGTAGCCGGTGACATCGGCTGTACAGTGAAACTGAAGGATGTACATACCGGCAATACATTGAACGGTAAGGGCTCTGAAAACCGTTTCAACTTCATTAAATATCCGAACTCCAAATACTCACGTGCTATCAAGCCGTTGAACGAGTCGGATACAGAAAAGATGATGGTTGCTTTGAACCGTATGCGAGAGGAAGACCCGACGTGGGTGATAGACCAGTCTAAAGAATTGCGTCAGACTATTGTACACGGACAAGGTGAATTCCATTTGCGTACCTTGAAGTGGCGTCTGGAAAACAATGAAAAACTGCAAATCAAGTTTGAAGAACCGAGAATACCGTATCGCGAAACGATTACCAAAGCTGCCCGTGCGGATTATCGCCATAAGAAGCAGTCGGGTGGTGCAGGCCAGTTCGGTGAAGTTCATCTGATTGTTGAGCCTTACTACGAAGGCATGCCGTTGCCCGAAACCTATAAATTCAATGGTCAGGAGTTCAAGATGAACGTCAAGGGTACCGAAGAAGTTCCATTGGAATGGGGTGGCAAGCTGGTATTCGTCAATAGTATTGTGGGTGGTTCCATTGATGCACGTTTCATGCCGGCCATCTTGAAGGGTATCATGTCACGTATGGAGCAGGGACCGTTGACTGGTTCGTATGCTCGCGATGTACGTGTCATCGTATATGACGGAAAAATGCATCCGGTTGACTCCAATGAAATCTCCTTTATGCTGGCGGGACGGAATGCGTTCAGCGAAGCGTTCAAGAATGCAGGCCCGAAGATTCTAGAACCCATTTATGACGTGGAAGTATTTGTTCCGTCGGACAAGATGGGTGATGTGATGGGGGACTTGCAGGGACGCCGTGCCATGATTATGGGTATGAGCAGCGAGGCCGGTTACGAAAAACTGAGTGCTAAGGTGCCTTTGAAGGAAATGTCATCCTACTCTACGGCACTTAGCTCACTGACCGGTGGACGTGCTTCGTTCATCATGAAGTTTGCCAGCTATGAACTCGTTCCGAGTGATGTGCAGGATAAACTGATTAAGGAATTTGAGGCAAAGCAAGCTGAAGAATGATTTTCAGGGGTTGGTAGTTTGGCTGTTGTAACTACCGGCTGCTAATATAACAATTGTTAAAGCCGTTGTTACTTCATGGCAAGTAATAACGGCTTTTTTCATTAACGTAGATTAAGAACATGCAGAATTGTGAATTGAATGATTAATTTTTTATTAAATTTGCAAACCAAAGGCTTGTGTTTTTGTTATAATGCTCATAATACAACCTAAAAAATGGTCTTCGGTTAATTTACGAGAACGTCCGGTTAAATCAGGTTAATTGGTTAGGAGTGTTAATTAGGGAGTGTTAATTTTGTGACTATGAAAAAGTCAACTATATGGATATTAGGTGTTGTTATGGGGCTTTCCTTCCTTAGTTTGCTGTATCTGCAGATAAGCTATATTGAGGAAATGGTGAAGATGCGTAACGGACAATTTGATGAATCGGTGAAGCGTGCGTTGATGGCTGCTTCGAAAGAGGCAGAGTCCGCAGAGGTTGTGCGTTGGCTGAATGAGGATATCTCCGAGGCAGAAAAGAAGGCGTGGGAACAATCGCAAAGCAGTAGCGGAGTGATGCGTACCCAGCGGTTTGTGATGACAGCTCCGGATGGCAGTGTCCGTTCTTCGGTGGAATTGAAAACTTTCAGTAACGAGCCTTCTGAATTGCCAAGAGCAATGATTTCACGCAAACACGGAGCAAAAACCATTCCTCAGACTTCACGCTCGCAGATAGAGATGCTTAAAAACCGCTATCTTTACCAGCGTGCATTGGTAGACGAGGTGGTGTTGCAGATGGTATACAATGCCAGCGACAAGCCGATTGAGGAGCGTGTTAATTTCAAAAGTCTGGACCAGTATCTAAAAGCAGGTCTGATAGAGAATGGTCTCGGTGATATGGATTATCACTTCAAGGTGATAGACCGGGAAGGTCGGGAGGTATACCGTTGTGCGGATTATAGCGATGCAGGGAGTGAAAGCTCTTATTCGCAGCCATTGTTTTTGAATGACCCACCAGCCCGTATGAGTATCGTCAAGATACATTTTCCGGGAAAGAAGGATTATATCTTCGATTCGGTCAGGTTTATGATACCGTCGATGATATTTACTTTTGTACTGCTGGTGACGTTCATCTTTACGATTTACATCGTATTCCGCCAGAAGAAGCTGACGGAGATGAAGAATGATTTCATCAACAATATGACGCACGAGTTCAAGACGCCGATATCGACGATTTCTCTGGCGGCACAGATGTTGAAAGACCCGGCTGTGGGCAAGTCTCCGACTATGTTCCAGCATATATCGGGTGTCATCAACGATGAAACGAAGCGCTTGAGGTTCCAGGTAGAAAAAGTGCTTCAGATGTCGATGTTTGACCGTCAGAAGGCTACTTTGAAGAATAAGGAACTGGATGCCAACGAGCTGATAGCGGGTGTTATCAACACGTTTACACTGAAAGTGGAGCGTTATAATGGAAAGATTGAATCGGAGCTTAAAGCTACCAACTCTGCCATTTTTGCCGATGAGATGCATATCACCAATGTGATTTTCAATCTCATGGATAATGCAGTGAAGTATAAACGTCCGGATGCGGATCTGCAACTGACGGTGAAGACTTGGAATGAGCCTGGCAAACTGATGATTTCCATCCAAGATAACGGCATCGGCATCAAGAAGGAGAATTTGAAAAAGATATTCGAGAAGTTCTATCGCGTGCATACAGGTAATCTGCACGATGTGAAAGGCTTCGGCTTGGGACTGGCTTATGTGAAGAAGATTATCATGGATCATAAGGGAACTATCCGGGCAGAAAGTGAACTGAACGTAGGAACTAAATTTATTATTGCATTACCTTTATTAAAAAATTGATTGATATGGACGAGAAACTGCGTATTTTATTGTGCGAAGATGATGAAAATCTTGGCATGCTTTTAAGAGAATATTTACAGGCAAAAGGTTACGCTGCCGAGTTATATCCCGATGGAGAAGCAGGATACAAGGCTTTCCTGAAGAATAAATATGACTTGTGTGTGTTTGATGTGATGATGCCAAAGAAAGACGGATTCACACTGGCACAAGAAGTGCGTGCGGCCAATGCCGAAATACCTATTATCTTCTTGACGGCAAAAACATTGAAGGAAGATATTCTGGAAGGTTTCAAGATTGGTGCCGATGACTACATCACCAAGCCCTTCAGTATGGAAGAGCTGACTTTCAGAATTGAAGCTATCCTGAGACGTGTTCGCGGAAAGAAGAACAAGGAGAGCAACATCTATAAGATTGGTAAGTTTACATTCGACACGCAGAAACAGATTCTGGCGACTGCCGAGAAGCAGACTAAACTGACCACCAAAGAATCCGAACTGCTGGGCTTGCTTTGTGCACATGCCAACGAAATTCTGCAGCGTGACTTTGCGTTGAAGACTATTTGGATTGATGACAACTATTTCAATGCACGTAGTATGGATGTATATATCACAAAGCTGCGTAAGCACCTGAAAGAAGATGATTCGATTGAAATCATCAACATTCACGGAAAAGGATATAAACTGATTACTCCGGAAGCTGAGTCTTGATGAGACTCGGCTCCTCTGGGGGAGAGAAAATAAAAAAGGCGGTTTGCATGTATATGCTAACCGCCTTCTTTATTTCTTTTCTTTTGATATTAGTCGACAATTCTCTTGTTAATGACAATGTAGGAAATCAATCCCACTACAACCAAAACGGCAGAACTGCCCAAGATGGCATTGTTGTTAACATTGCCGGTAAAAGAACATGCAACCAGGATTACAGCTCCTATTACGACTAATATCAATCCCAGATTTTTTAATAAGCCTTTCATGTGTGTGTATTTTAATTAGATTATTATATTCTTTCGTATTCTTGTCACAAAGAAAAGCATAATTCTTTAACAAGCGAAATTATTTTTGCAAAAAATCCATATTTTAATAAAGAATGGAAGATGAGGAATGAAAAATGACGCTTCATCCCCTTGTTTTCTCCTCCCTTAATCTCTAATCCTTAACCCCTAATCCCTATATCTTAGTCCTTCGTATTGAAGAAAATCTTCCTCAGCACCTCCTGGCTCACACTGAGCTCTTCGATGGTGATGCCTTTCAAGGCTTCTTTGAGGGTCTGGTTGGCAATGACGCGCGCGCGTTCTTCCAGCTCCTTGCCGTCCTTGGTCAGATGTATCAGATTGGTTCGGCGGTCTTTCTTGTCCGATATGCGCACGACGAGATGCTGACGCTCCATATTGTCTATCAAGCGCGTCATGCTGGGCTTGTCTTTGAAAGTTGCATTACACAACTCTTGTTGCGTCACCCCGTCCTTTTCCCATAAGAAGATGAGGACGGTCCACTGTTCCGGAGTAATCTCCAAACCGTTCTGGCGGAAGTTGCGGGACAGCTTTCGGTTAATGGCAGCCGACACTTTACCGTTCAGTATGGCAAAGATAAGGCGGATATCAAAGTTGAATTGCTCTATCATGAAATTATTGTTTAAACAACTTTGCAAAGATAGTGCAAGCCGAAGACAATTCCTATATCCCTACACAAAAAAACATTAAATGTTTGTAGTTCAAAATAAAATGTCTACCTTTGCACCGCATTTTTAAAACGAATAATTTATTTATTTAATTAAACGAGTATGAATCAATACGAAACCGTTTTCATTTTGACTCCCGTTTTGTCTGATGTTCAGATGAAGGAAGCGGTAGAAAAATTCAAAAGCATCCTTACTGCTGAAGGTGCTGAGATTGTAAATGAAGAAAACTGGGGACTGAAGAAGCTGGCATATCCTATCCAGAAGAAGTCAACCGGTTTCTATCAGCTGATTGAGTTCAATGCAGAACCTACTGTCATTGAGAAATTGGAAATAAACTTCCGTCGTGATGAGCGCGTTATTCGTTTCTTGACTTTCAAGCAAGACAAGTACGCTGCTGAATATGCTGCGAAGAGAAGAAGTGTTAAATCAACTAAAAAGGAGGATTAATCATGGCACAACAAGTTCAATCAGAAATCAGATATTTAACTCCGCCCTCAGTAGACGTTAAGAAGAAAAAATACTGCCGTTTCAAAAAGAGCGGTATTAAGTACATCGACTACAAAGATCCCGAATTCTTGAAGAAATTCTTGAATGAGCAAGGTAAAATCCTTCCGCGTCGTATTACCGGTACTTCTTTGAAGTTCCAACGTCGTGTAGCTCAAGCTGTGAAGAGAGCACGTCACTTGGCGTTGCTGCCCTATGTAACTGACATGATGAAATAATAGGAGGAGGAAAGTATGGAAATTATATTGAAAGAAGACATTGTAAACTTGGGTTATAAGAACGACATCGTAACAGTAAAGTCTGGTTACGGTCGTAACTACCTCATCCCGACTGGTAAAGCTGTCATCGCTTCACCGGCTGCAAAGAAAATGTTGGCTGAAGAGCTGAAACAACGTGCTCACAAGCTGGAGAAAATCAAAAAGGATGCTGAAGAACTGGCTGCTAAGCTGGAAGGCGTATCATTGAAGATTGCTACTAAGGTTAGCTCTACTGGTACTATCTTCGGTTCTGTTGGTAACATCCAGATTGCTGAAGAGTTGGCTAAATTGGGTCACAACATCGATCGTAAGATTATCGTTGTTAAGGACGCAGTGAAAGAAGTTGGTAACTACAAGGCTATCGTTAAGCTGCACAAGGAAGTTTCTGTAGAAATTCCTTTCGAAGTAGTTGCTGAAGAAGCATAAGAAAAGACTTAATAATGATAAGGAAGCCCAGTTCTGATAAAGGACCGGGCTTTTCTATGTTCGGAGCGTATGTGTGTGAGCTTATTGAGGGATACGTAAAGCTGCGGTTTACGCATGCTGACATAGAGGTTTACGAATCTGAAGTAGAGGTTTACGCGCGCGGTATAGAGGTTTGGCAAGAATACTCTTGTGTCTCTTTACGAGGTTACTAATGCAAAAAAAAGAGCATATCCACTCAGGGGTATGCTCTTTGCCTTATTGTCAGCCAATAATTCTTTTAGTTTCTTGGCAATGCTTCTTTCACTACCATTTGGCGGCCTACATATTCTGCTCCATTCAGTTTGTTGATTGCTTGTTGGGCTTCAGCAGCTTCGGGCATCTCTACGAAGGCAAAACCTTTTGATCTGTTTGTATTACGGTCCATAATCAGTTTTACTGATTCTACTGTTCCATACTCTTCCATTACTTGTCTCAAATCTGATTCCCTAACGTTGTAGCTAAGGTTTCCAATGTACATATTCATAAAATACAAAAATAAAAAATTAATAATTCAATAAAGGAGTCTTAGGAAGTTGTAGTCAGAAATGAAAATTCTCAATGTGGCTAATCGAGGAGAAACATAGTGAAACGTAGATCGTAATAAACCTCTTATTGTTTTGTTGATGCAAAGTAACGGCTTTTATTTGGTATATGCACTATACTTTATCATTTATCTGCCATATAATACCCTTTTTTGTGAAATAAGACCAAGACTTAACAATTGGAAGGGAACAGAAGGAGAGGATAAGACATAAAAAAAGTCTGGTGTGCTTGTATGCACGTCAGACTTTCAATTCTCTCGAGTGTTGTACTGAAATTATTCAGCTACAACAGCTGCGCTATCTACTGCTACAGTGTCAGCTGCTGCGGCTGCTGCTGCGGCTTCAGCTGCTGCTGCTTCTACAGCTGCGATTGAGTCAGCGATACGGATAGAATCTGCAGTTGCTTGTTCAGCGTTAGCTGCTTTGTTGCCACAAGATGCGAAAGATACTGCTACGATAGCTGCAGCCATCAAAACTAATTTTTTCATTTTCTTTACTTTTAAAACGTAATACAATCAATTGCTTTATTAAAACGTTGCAAAGGTATGTACTTTTTGAATATGTTGTTCTCGAAACCCCAACTTTTTTTATATTTTTTTTGGAGCTTCGGCTGTTTTTATCCCTATCTATATGTTTTACAACATATTAATCTTCGGCAATGCTGTTGTATAAGTATCTCTTGATACTTCTTTTGGGCGTTTTCTCAAATTCTGTCGGATAAAGTTGGATTTGGCTTACTTTTTCGTAGGCTGCCACGCTGTTATTCAGATTTTTGAGATTCTCATCCATGATGGTTTTAAGGTTATCCGGCTGGTTTAGTCCCAAGGAATCCAGGGCTTCATAGTCGGCATAAACCAGCGCTACCAGTCTTTTATTCCGTTCGATGACAAGACTTTCCAGGACGAAAGGCATGTTGTTGAGCCGTGCTTCTATCTCTTCGGGGAAGATATTCTGTCCACTGGAACTGAGAATCATGGTCTTGCTGCGTCCGCGTATGTATAGGTTGTTGTCGTCGTCCAGTGTACCCAAGTCGCCGGTGCGAAGCCATCCGTCTTCGGTGAAGACTTCTTTGGTGGCTTCGGGGTTTTTGTAATAACCCGTCATCACGTTCTCGCCACGTACTTGTATTTCGCCGAGTTTGTCGTCCGGGTTTTCCTTGCAGATACGGGCTTCCATGATGTCGAGTACCCGTCCGGAGGAAGTCGGGACGAATTCATTCCAGGGAGCATAGCTGATGAGAGGGGCACATTCAGTCATGCCGTAGCCGATGGTGAAGGGGAACTTGATGCGGTGGAAGAATTCTTCCACTTCCGGGTTCATGGCTGCGCCTCCTATGATGACTTCCTTGAAACGTCCGCCCAGTGCGTCAATCAGTTTCTTGCGGATTTGCCCGTATATCTGTCCGTCGAGCAAGGGAATGCTGAGCGCCCATTTCATGGTCTTTTTGTTGATGATGGGCTGTATGACATTCTTGTATATCTTTTCAATGACAAGGGGGACGGTGATAATCAGGTTGGGTTTCACTTCCTCGAAAGCTTTCATCAGAATCTTTGGGGAAGGCACTTTTCCCAACAGTGTGACGTGTGTGCCGACGGCCGTGGCGGTAAGGAAATCGAATGCGCAGCCGTATGCATGTGCCAAAGGCAGGAAAGAGAGCACTTTGTCCCCTTTCTTCAGCAGCTCGGTACGTATGCCGAAGGTGACGTTGCCGGCCAGGTTGTTTCCCGTCAGCATGACGCCCTTACTGAATCCGGTGGTGCCCGAGGTATAATTCAGCAGCATGACCTTGTCGTTGGAAAGGTCCGTGTAAACGATATCTTCCTTACGGAACCCGTTCGGGTAGGTCGCTTCCATCTCATCGCCCAGATGCTTGAGGAAACGCTGGATGGTTTCGCCGTCCCGCTGATACAGACAGCGGAAGTCGCTCAGCGAGAACACACCGCGAAGTCCAGTAAGCCGTTCTTCTTCCAGATGTTCCCAAATGGCATCGCTGGTGAAGAGGAACGTTGATTCGGAGTGGTTTACGATATGATGGACATCATTGGGGTTGAAGTCTTGCAGAATGGGGACTACGATACCACCGTAGGTGATGGTGGCCATATAGGCGATACACCAGCGGGCATTGTTCTTGCCGATGACGGCTATCTTGTCGCCGCGGCGCAGTTGGCAGTACTTGAAAATAAGATGCAGTCTGGCTATTTCTTGTGCCACTTCGCCATAAGTATAGCTCTCGTTTTCTCCATAGTTGGTATAGCAGGGGAGGTCCCAATTCTCGCGGAAACTATGCTCGTATAGTTTGATAAAGTTCTCTTGTATCATTGCACAAATTTTAGTTGAGTGTGCAAAAGTAGGAAAAATAGATTAATAATGTATATATTTGCAGCATAAATGTGTTTATAAGCTCATGATAGATACCAATATATTTCAAGATAAGACGGCGGTTTACTATACGTTGGGGTGCAAACTGAACTTCTCGGAGACCTCTACTATCGGTAAAATTTTGCGGGAAGCGGGCGTACGTACGGCGCGCAAGGGTGAGAAAGCGGATATTTGTGTAGTGAATACCTGCTCGGTGACGGAAGTGGCAGACAAGAAGTGCCGCCAGGCCATCCACAAACTGGTGAAGCAACATCCGGGTGCATTTGTCGTGGTGACCGGTTGCTATGCCCAGCTGAAACCGGAGACGGTGGCAAAGATAGAAGGTGTGGACGTCGTGCTGGGAGCCGAGCAGAAGAAGGACCTGCTCCACTACCTGGGCAATCTGCAGAAGCACGAGACCGGCGAGGCCTACACTTCCGCTTTGAAGGATATACGTTCGTTTGCCCCGTCTTGTTCGCGTGGCGACCGGACACGCTTCTTCCTGAAAGTGCAGGACGGCTGCGATTATTATTGTTCCTATTGCACCATTCCCTTTGCCCGCGGACGTAGCCGTAACGGCAGCATTGCTTCTATGGTGGAGCAGGCCAGCCAGGCGGCTGCCGAAGGTGGAAAGGAAATTGTATTGACCGGCGTCAATATCGGAGACTTCGGCAAGTCTACCGGTGAGACTTTCTTCGACTTGGTGAAGGCGCTGGACGAGGTGGAAGGCATTGAGCGTTACCGCATATCCTCCATCGAGCCGAATCTGCTGACAGATGAAATCATAGAATACGTGTCCCGTTCCCGGCGTTTCATGCCTCATTTCCATATACCGCTGCAGTCGGGCAGTGACGAGGTGCTGAAGCTGATGCGACGCCGTTACGATACCGCCTTGTTTGCCTCGAAGATAAAGAAGATAAAGGAAGTGATGCCCGATTCCTTTATAGGGGTAGACGTGATTGTGGGTACCCGTGGAGAGACGGAGGAGTATTTCGGGCAGGCTTATGAGTTTATCAAGAGCCTGGACGTGACGCAGCTCCATGTCTTCAGCTATTCGGAGCGTCCCGGCACGCAAGCCTTGAAGATAGACCACGTGGTGGCACCCGAAGAAAAGCACCGCAGGAGCCAGCAATTGCTGGAGCTTTCGGACGAAAAGACCCGTGCTTTTTATGCGCGCCATATCGGGCAGACGATGCCGGTGTTGCTGGAACGTCCCAAACCCGGACTGCCGATGCACGGCTTCACTCCCAATTATATCCGTGTGGAAGTCCCTCATGATGCTGCCTTGGACAACCAGCTCGTGTCTGTGCGCCTGGGCGATTTCAATGCCGACGGCACCGCACTCTTGGGAGCAATGGAATGAGGAATGCCGCCTTTGCAACAAATAACTCATAACTTATAACTCATAACTGACGAAGTGAAATCAAAAATTGTCTATTGGCTGACTTATGCGGGCATGTGGCTTGTGGCACTTCTGCCTTTCCGGGCGCTTTATGCATTGTCCGACGGGCTGTACTTTCTGATGCGCCACGTCGTGCATTATCGGAAGAAAGTCGTTCGCCGCAACCTTCGCAATTCCTTTCCGGAGAAGTCGGAAACCGAATTGATGGAGATAGAGCGCAAGTTCTACCATTATATCTGCGACTATATGCTGGAAGAGGTGAAGATGCTGCGCATGTCTTTCGAGGAGCTCTGCCGCCGGATGAAGTATGATAATAAGGAAGAATACCTTGCCATGATAGAGAAGCATGGAGGCATTGTACTGTTGATTCCCCATTATGCCAATTTTGAGTGGATTATAGGCATGGGGGCCATCATGCGTCCGGGCGACATCCCGGTGCAGGTGTACAAACCGCTAAGCAATAAGTATCTGGACGAGATGTTTAAGCATATCCGCGCCCGGTTCGGAGGATACAATGTGGCGAAACATTCCACGGCACGCGAAGTGATAAAGCTTCGCCGTGAAGGCAGGCAGATAGCCATCGGCCTGATTACGGACCAGTCGCCCAACCGCAGCGAGGCCCATTATTGGACCACTTTCTTGAATCAGGACACCGTGTTCATGGATGGCGCCGAGCGCATTGCCAAGCTGATGGACTTCCCCGTCTTTTATTGTGAATTGGAACGGACATCCAGGGGATATTGCAAAGTGCTCTTCGATTTGGTTACCGAAACTCCCAAGCAGACGGCAGATGGCGAGATAACCGAGTGCTTCGCCCGTCGTTTGGAGCAGACCATCCGGCGCGAACCGGCTTATTGGTTCTGGTCTCATAAACGCTGGAAAAATAAACGAAAAGAATCTGTGCAACATGGATAAGATTGCTGTTGTCATATTGAATTGGAACGGATGTGATATGCTCCGTTCCTTCCTTCCCTCTGTTGTGCGTTTTTCGGAGGTGGATGGTGCTGTGGTGTATGTGGCGGACAATGGCTCTACGGATGCTTCCGTGGCAATGCTCCGTCGCGAGTTTCCTTCTGTGCACTTGATTCTGCTGGAAGAGAACCACGGTTTTGCCGACGGATACAATCTGGCATTGAAGCAGGTGGAGGCAGAATATGTAGTGCTGCTCAACTCCGATGTAGAGGTCACCGAGCACTGGCTTGTCCCGTTGGCAGAGTATATGGATGCCTATCCGGAGACGGCCGCTTGCCAGCCGAAGATACGCAGTTGGCGTAACAAGGGGCAGTTTGAATATGCCGGAGCTGCGGGAGGTTTCATCGACCGCTATGGCTATCCCTTCTGCCGCGGCCGTATTATGGGCGTGGTAGAAGAGGACAAGGGGCAATACGACACGGTGATACCCATTTTCTGGGCTACGGGGGCGGCTCTGTTCATCCGTCTGGCAGACTACCGGGAAGCGGGTGGGCTGGACGGACGTTTTTTTGCCCACATGGAGGAGATAGATTTATGTTGGCGGCTTCGTGCCCGTGGCAGACAGTTGGCATGTATACCGCAGAGTGTGGTATTTCATGTGGGAGGGGCCACTTTGAAGAAGGAGAATCCGCGCAAGACCTTCCTCAATTTTCGTAATAACCTTGTCATGCTTTATAAGAATCTGCCGCAGGAGGACTTGGCGTCCGTGATGCGTGTACGTGCGGTGCTCGATTATGTGGCTGCGTTCAGTTTCATGCTGAAAGGCCAGTTACCCAATGCTTTGGCCGTATTCCGTGCGCGCCGTGCCTACCACTCCCTCCGCACTTCATTGGCAGCGTCCCGCAAAGAGAATCTGAAAAAAACTACGCTTGCCGTAATACCGGAACGGACAAAAAACAGTATATTGGCGCAGTTTTATCTGCATGGAAAGAAATTCTTTTCCCAATTGTAGGAACTGTTGCCTTTTATAATTGTTCAATCTATTAAAGGTTTTGAATTATGGAAAAACTAGTTAGAAAAATCGGATTAGTGGCACACGACGCCATGAAGAAAGACCTCATCGAGTGGGTACTGTGGAACTCGGAATTGCTGATGGGGCATAAATTCTATTGTACGGGCACCACGGGTACCCTTATCCTCGAAGCCCTCCGGGAGAAACATCCTGATGTGGAGTGGGATTTCACTATCCTTAAATCCGGTCCTTTGGGCGGTGACCAGCAGATGGGCTCGCGCATTGTGGACGGAGAGATTGACTATCTTTTCTTTTTCACCGACCCGATGACCCTTCAGCCGCACGATACGGATGTGAAGGCGTTGACCCGCCTTGCCGGTGTGGAGAACATCGTGTTCTGCTGCAACCGCAGTACGGCAGACCATATCATTTCCAGCCCGTTGTTTGTCGACCCGACGTATGAACGCACTGTTCCCGATTATAGCAACTACACCAAGCGGTTTGCAAATAAGCCGGTGGTGGCCGAAGCGGTGGAATCGGCAAAGAAGCGGAAACGGCAAAAATAAGGATGAAACTCGGTTCTACTGGGCATTCTTAATCTATCGCTACCCTTCGTTCATGGACAGCCCACACTGGTGCGATAGCCCACCCTTGCCGTTTGAAGTCATAGAGTTGCACAATAATGGTGTTGGTGAATCTGCCCATTCTATGTCGTTGAGGTATTGGTAGGGGAAGCGGAACTCTGTGAGGTTTATTTTCAATAGTTCATTCCTTCTGAAGTCTGCATAGTTGTATGGGTTTGTAAAGTCGTAAGGGGTGGGCAGGTAGAGGGCATTTCTCCAATGAAACTCGGAGCTGTATTTGATAGCAAGCGGCCGGTAGCAGGAAGAGAGCGACGATGGGGAGTAATGCCAGTCGTTGTATAGCGTTTCTCATTGACTTTTTGTTGATGATGGGGCAAAGGTACGGAATATTGGTATCAATGGTTGTATTCTACGGCAGAAAAGTTGCTGCATGCTCACTGCAGAACTTCTGTATACATTTTGCAGTGCTACTGCATATCTGTTGCAGCGTTACTGCAAATATATGTGCAGTGTTACTGCAAACCGTTTGCAGCGCCACAGCAAAAAGCATGCAGTGTCTTTGCAGTGGGAAGTGTCTGTGTATCAATAGTGAATGGGGTGATTCGGCAATCTGTCATTCTCCGCGGCGTTGGCATATTTCCACTCCTGCAGCCTCTATATCCGCGCCCATCGGTGGATTGCGCTTTGCCAGCTTGAGGGTTATTTCTTCTATCTGTGGGAAGTCGTGGAACAATCGGTTTATAATTCGCCCGCATACATGTTCCAATAGTTTGGAAGGAATGTCCATCTCTGCCTTCACAGCTGTATGTACATCGGCATAGCTCACGGTGTCGGCTACGTCGTCCGTTTCTGCCGCACGCCGGATATCAACTTGCAGGCGCAGGCTGACGGTAAACTCATTGCCTACCACGGTTTCTTGTTCACCCACGCCGTGATGGGCGAAGAAGCGAAGCGTGTCAAGGAAAATATAACTGGTCATTACTTGTAGATTGTTTTCTGCAAACTTACTGATATTTTGTGGTACGGGCAAATCAGTATCCGGTTATTACGATTCAGGTTGCGGATTGTATTCTGTAAAATATAAAAATAGCGCGAAATTGTTTTTTATAGAATACAATTATGTGAGGGTCGGAATAAACTTATCGAACTATTTTAGGCACGGAATTATACGGGTTATCACGGTTGCTTTCAATATTATCCGTGATTGTCCATGTAATCCGTGCCTAAAATAATACTTTGCTAAGAATCCTTTCTTATCTTCCGGTGCTTTCTATCATGCTCCTTATTTTCTCGTTCAGGCTTTCTGCCTTCATCAGTTGTTCCAGTGTCAGGTGCATGCGCCAGCGCCAGTAGTGCCGCGGGTTGGCAGGAATATTGATGCGTTCTTCCTGCACGTTCGGGTTGCGCCATTTGCCGTCCATGGACATCCAGTCTTGCAGGGAGAGGATGCAGAGGATGGAGTTGCTATGGAGGTGATTGCGAACCACTTCTTCGCAGAGCTCCGGCGTGGCCGTTGCCGGTGCGGCACCGTAGTGCCCGAGCATGGTGTTGTAGTAACGCTGCGTCTGTTGGAAGTCTTCTTCCCACCAGCCGCGCAGGGTAGACATGTCGTGCGTGGAGATGGTGCAGACCGAACGGTATGGATACCAGTCTGTGTGGCCGAATTCTTGTTTCGGGTCTTTCGGCATACGTTGTATCTCCAGGGAAAGGATACGCAGGTCGTTCATCACCCATGCCACGCAATCGGGAATCATGCCTAAGTCCTCACCGCATACCAGCATGCGCGTGGACTGTGTCAGTTGCGGCAGTTTCTTCATGGCTTGCTGTCCCCAGAAGTCGTTGTGGCGGTGATAGTAGTACTGGTCATACAGCCGGTTGAAGGCAGCCTTTTCCCAATCGTTCAGTGCGCGGTAGATGTAGTCGTGCTGCACGCCGATGCGCGGATGGTATTCGTGCGGATTGTTGCGGTCGGGCACGAACAGCACATCGCTGATAAGGGCGTAAAGCCCGTCACGAATCCAGATGCTGTCATCGTCCGTTTTTCCGGCAAAGTAGGCTTCCACCTTGCGCTGGGTGTCGAACTCGGGACGCATGCGGTAAACCTCCCACGTGTCTGTCGGCTCTATGAAGGTCTGTTTCACATAGTCTGTATGCGGGCCGAAGATTTGTCCGAGGAAGTACTCATGGATATAGGGCTTCAGGAAGAAGTCTTCGCGGAATGCCAGCCCGTAGCTTTCTATCTCCTCGCGCGTCATGGGCAGGGCGGGGACGAATTGTCCCAACAGCCCGTGTACGGCGTGCATCGGTATCTCCCAAATGCGGAAGAAGCCGAGGATGTGGTCTATGCGGTAGGCATCGAAGTATTCTGCCATTTTGTGGAAACGTTTCATCCACCAGGCATAACCGTCTTTTTCCATGACATCCCAGTTGTAGGTGGGGAGGCCCCAGTTCTGTCCGTTCACGGAGAAGTCGTCGGGCGGTGCACCGGCTTGTCCGTTCAGGTTGAAGTAGTGGGACTCTTTCCAGGCTTCCACACTGTTGCGGCTGATGCCGATGGGAATGTCGCCTTTCAGCACTACGCCGTTGGCGCGCGCATGCTCCGTGGCGGCAAGCAGTTGCCGGTGCAGGTTGAACTGGATGTAATAATAGATGGCTATGTGCGGATAGTCGGCGGAGTCCGGCCGGCACAATGTCTCTATCTCTTTGGCATCGTAGGTGGCATACTTGGGCCACTCGTGGAAATTCGGGGTCTTGTAGGCATCACGCAGGTAGCTGAAGACGGCATATGGCTGCAACCATTCCTTGTTGGCTTCGTAGAAATTACGGAAAGCATCCGATGCCAGCACCTTTTCCCCTTCCTGCTTGAAGATGAGGTGGAAGTATTCCCACTTTGTCTTGTTCACAGCTTCGTAGTCTACGGCGGGCAGGGCATTCAGTTCTTTCTGGCGTTTGTTGAATTCGGCCATCACCTTCTTGTCCTTCAAGCTGCCCAACTGCTTCAGGTCGGCGTACATGGGATGGAAGGCATAGATGGAGATGCTACTGTAAGGGTAGGAGTCTGTCCAGGTATGCGTCATGGTAGTGTCGTTGATGGGCAGAATCTGCACTGCCTTCTGATTGGTGGCAACTGCCCAGTCAATCATGCGCTTCAAGTCGCCGAAATCGCCTACACCGAAGCTTTTCTCGGAGCGTAGGGAGAATACGGGTACGGCTACTCCGGAACCTTTCCATGCAGGAAGATTGAAGTATACATAACGGTCGCCGACAGCCAGCGTTTCGTTGGCGGCTATCTGCGGGTCGGCCATATAACGGTTGGGATTGTTCTCCCAGGCCACGGCACGGCGCTCTTTCTTGTTGTAAAGGACGAATTTATATTCCAGCGGGAAGCTGATTTTACCGGCATCCACTTCTACCTGCCATTCGGGGAAGTCGATGTCGCTCATAAGGGCAGCTTTGTCCGGGTTCCAGTCACCCAGCGCCTTCTGGTTTCCGCAGAGTGCCAGGCAATGGTCGCTGTCTATGCAGGGGGCGTACGCCTTTATCAGCAACCCCTTTTTGTAGCTTTTCGGGGCGGCACTGCGTTCGCGATGCGCCAGCAGGGATTCTGTGAAAGCGGATGTATAAAAATACTGCTGCTCGGGCAGATTCTTCCAACAATCTTCTATGCGGTAAACTTTCTTCGGATTGTCTGCAACGTGCAGGATGCGTGGCAGGCTGTTCCACTCTGTCCGTATGGTTCTGCCATCTCGATAGATGTGGTAACTGTATTCGACGCTTCCATTACCGGGAATCTGGATATCCACTTCCGCGGTCCAGTGAATGCCGTCTACAGTGTGCAGGGGGGTGGCTTTGTCGGGCTGGTTGTTGCCAAGTTCCGGGATGGAACCCAGGACTCTGACTTCTTCACCCCAGCTGGTGCGATACTCGATATTGAATATTAGTGTCATATTATATTAGATTTAGAAGTAGCAATAGCTGCAATGATTATGCAAGTATAGAAATTATTCCTCATAATCATGCAGCTACCGTTATCTAAGTCATTTAAATTCCTATGCAAACGTTTGTGCTTGCCGTGGGATTATCCACAGCGGGAAGCTCCGCACGTCTTGCAGATGAGGCAACCTTCTTGGTAAACCAGTGTTTCGTTACCGCAGTTGGGGCATTTCTTGCCTTTGGCTTCCGTGCCGTCCTGGATGTATTTCTTCAGGGCGCGTTCCACACCGTTCTTCCAGGTGTTGATGTTTTCGCTGTCCAGTTGCAGTGAACCTACCAGCTTGATGACCTGCTCGATAGGCATGCGGTAGCGCAATACACCGGAAATCAGCTTGGCATAGTTCCAATACTCTTTGTTGAACTTCTCAGACAGACCCTCGATGGTGACTTTGTATCCGCGCTTGTTCTCGAACTGGAAGTCGTAACGCTTGTTTCCGTGCTCATCCACATTCTTGATGATGTGGCCCGACACCACATTCTTCGGCAGGATGATGCCTTCATCATCATCCAGCACACCGGTGAATATTTCGTAGGGATGATTGTCCAGCAAGCCGACGAATGCCACCCATTTCTCCTTGTTGTTCTGGAAGCGGACAACGTCTGCATCCAATATTCTGGGACGTGTTTCAACGACTGTAGGCGGTTTGCACGGGGGAAGCTCGGACTTCTTGTCGCTCTTGGTAGAGATGAGCACGCCGGAACGCGAACCGTCGCGGTAAACCGTACAGCCCTTGCAGCCGGATTTCCATGCTTCTACATACAGACGGTTCACGAGGTCTTCGTCTACGTCGTTCGGCAGGTTGATGGTTACGCTGATAGAGTGGTCCACCCATTTTTGGATACGTCCCTGCATCTTGACTTTCATCAGCCAGTCCACGTCGTTGGAGGTTGCTTTATAATAAGGTGATTTCTCTACCAGGGCATCCACTTCTTCCTGCGTGTAGCGTTTGGCGGGGTTGTATCCTTGTGCTTCCATCCAAGTCACGAACTTGGGGTGGAACACGATATATTCTTCAAAGGCATCTCCGGTTTCGTCGATGAAGTCCACATGGACGTTCGTATCGTTGGGATTCACTTTGCGGCGGCGCTTGTACACGGGCAGGAATACGGGCTCGATACCGGAGGTGGTTTGAGTCATCAGGCTGGTGGTGCCGGTCGGGGCGATGGTCAGACAGGCAATGTTGCGGCGTCCGTACTTCTTCATCTCCTCGTACATTTCCGGGTCAGCTTCACGCAGGCGGTTGATGAACGGGTTGTTCTTTTCGCGTTCTGTATCGTATACCTCGAATGCGCCGCGCTCTTTGGCCATTTCTATGGAGGAGCGATAGGCGTTGAGTGCCACCGTCTTGTGTACTTTCTCCGAGAACTCGGTTGCCTCTTCAGTACCATAACGCAATCCCAGGGCGGCAAGCATGTCGCCTTCTGCCGTGATACCTACACCGGTACGGCGGCCTTGGGCGCTTTTCTTGTAAATCTTCTGCCACAAAACGCGTTCTGTATGTTTTACGTCTTCACTTTCGGGGTCGGCATCTATCTTGCTCATGATGCGCTCTATCTTCTCCAGTTCAAGGTCGATGATATCGTCCATGATGCGTTGGGCCAAAGCTACATGCTTCTTGAATAGCTCAAAGTCAAAGTAGGCGTCCGGCTTGAACGGATTGACCACGTATGAGTAAAGGTTGATGGCGAGCAGACGGCAGGAGTCGTACGGGCACAGTGGAATTTCGCCGCATGGATTGGTGGATACGGTACGGTAGCCCAGGTCTGCATAGCAGTCGGGCACGGATTCCTTTAATATGGTATCCCAGAACAATACACCGGGTTCTGCCGATTTCCATGCATTGTGCACAATCTTTTTCCATAATGCGGATGCGTCAATGTCTTTTTGAAATGCCGGCTCTGTGGCGTCAATCGGATATTGCTGTGTATATGGTTTGCCTTCGATGGCGGCCTGCATGAAGTCGTCGGTCAGTTTTACGGAAACGTTGGCTCCGGTCACTTTGCCCTCAGTCATCTTGGCATCGATGAAGGCTTCCGAGTCGGGGTGTTTGATGGATACGCTGAGCATCAGTGCGCCGCGGCGTCCATCTTGAGCTACTTCGCGTGTAGAGTTTGAATAGCGTTCCATGAAGGGAACCAAGCCGGTGGAGGTCAGTGCCGAGTTCTTTACCGGTGAACCTTTCGGACGGATATGGGATAAGTCGTGTCCCACGCCGCCACGGCGTTTCATCAGCTGTACTTGTTCTTCGTCTATCTTGAAGATGGCACCATAAGAATCCGCTTCGCCGTCCACACCGATAACAAAGCAGTTGGACAGAGAGGCTACCTGATAGTTGTTTCCGATTCCGGTCATCGGGCTTCCTTGCGGAACAATGTACTTGAAGTGGTCGAGCAAGCCGAAAAGTTCCTCTGAACTTAATGGATTGGGGTACTTGGCCTCAATACGGGCTACCTCATTGGCTATTCGCCAATGCATGTCTTCCGGAGACTTTTCGTAAATATTTCCGAAAGAATCTTTGACTGCATATTTGTTTACCCAAACTCTGGCAGCCAACTCGTCGCCTTGGAAGTATTTTAAAGATTCTCCGTAGGCTTCGTCATAAGAATAATTTTTCTTTTCCACAATGTTGTATCTCTTAGGATTAGTTACAAATAAGTAAAGTTGTAGAAGTTGTACTTATCGTTAACAAATGCATTTGCAAAGCTATGAATGTTTTTCAACTTGGCAAAATTAAAATGAATGTTTTTATCAACCGATGTATAGTTTTCTATTGATTGCCATTAATTTATTGGTTTATAATGTTTTAATGATTTGAGTAAACGAATAAGTTTTCCAAAATGGAATTTATTAACAACTTGTTGGGCTGAAAGGTTCTCGGTTTAGTCGAACATAAGGTTACTTTTATCTGCTCGTAAAAATAATAATTGTTCATTTCTTGTTGAAAAGATGTATTTTATTCCGGATATATGATGATAAAAAAAGTGTGAACTCTTGAATGAATTGTTCGTGGATTACATTATCTTTGCAAAAAAAGAAAGAATGGAAAGCTTGAAACAAAGGAGAACAATCCGAAAATACCAGCAGAAGGATATTTCTGCTGATTTGTTAAATGATTTGCTTGAAACCTCTTTCCGGGCTTCTACAGTCGGGAACATGCAGGTTTATAGTGTGATTGTGACGCGTGATGCAGAGCGTAAAGCCAAACTGGCGCCTGCACATTTCAATCAGCCGATGGTTCGGACGGCGCCGGTAGTGCTTACTTTCTGCATAGATTTGCGCCGCTTCAGCAAGTGGTGTGAGCAACGTAAGGCTGAGCCGGGATACAACAACTTTGAGTGGTTTGTGACGGGGGCTGTCGATACCTTGCTGGTGGCACAGACTTTTTGTGTGGCTGCCGAGGAGAAGGGGTTGGGCATTTGCTATCTGGGAACTACCACTTACAACCCTCAGATGATTGTCGAAGCGTTGGAGTTACCGGAATTGGTGTTTCCCATCACGACAGTCACAGTGGGATGGCCTGCCGAACAGCCGGAACAAGTGGACCGTTTGCCGTTGGAGGCCATTGTACACGAAGAGGTTTATCATGATTATACTCCTCAGGACATTGACCGGTTGTATGCCTATAAAGAATCGCTTCCTGAGAACAAGCAGTTCATCTTGGAGAACAATAAGGAAACGCTGGCGCAGGTCTTTACAGATGTGCGTTATACGAAGAAAGACAGTGAGGCAATGTCGGAGAATCTTTGGAAGATAATGAAAAAGCAGGGATTTTGAAAATTAAGGATTAAGGATAAGGGATAAGGGATAAGGGATAAGGGGTTAAGCTAATGCATACTTAGCTGCATTTAATCCCTTATCCTTTATTCTTATCCTTTTTTCAGTGCGGCTTGAATCTCGTCAATTTCCGCACGGAATGATTTGTCTACCTCTTTCAGCTCTTTGATGGTTTTACATGCATGCAATACAGTGGCATGGTCTTTATGTCCAATTAGCGCACCGATTTTTGCAGTAGAGAAGTCTGTATAGTTTTTGGCTAAATACATGGCTATTTGTCGTGCTTGCACCACTTCCCGCTTTCTGGATTTTGTGTGGATGGTGGCTGTTTCCAATCCGAAATGCTTGCATACGGTGTTGATGATTTCATCGACAGTTACTGCTTTGCTTTCACTGTTCACCACCTTGCGTACGATACGTTGCGTCAGTTCCAGGTCTATTTCTTTATTGTATATGGTGGAATGTGCCATAATGGAAATGACGATGCCCTCCAGGTCACGTACACTGTCGCCCACGTTTTCTGCAATATAGTCAATCACTTCTTGGGGGAACTGCAGGCCGTCACGGTGTATTTTGTTGCGCAGAATGTTCTTGCGGAGCTCTACGGTAGGTTTCTCCAGCTCAGCTACCATTCCCCATTTAAAACGTGTGATCAGACGCTCTTCCATGCCTTGTAGCAATACCGGTGCACGGTCGGAGGTAAGGATAAGCTGCTTGCCGTTTTGATGCAGATGGTTGAAGATATGGAAGAATGTATTCTGTGTTTTGGTTACGCCGGCAAATTCCTGAATATCATCAATGATTAGAACATCAATGGTCTGGTAGAAGTTGATGAAGTCGTTAGTCGTATTGTTACGTACGGAATCGGTGTATTGCACTTGGAATAGGTGTGCAGATACATACAATACCCTTTTCTCCGGGTATAGTTCCTTGATTTTGGTTCCGATAGCATTGGCAAGATGGGTTTTGCCTACACCTGATGCTCCGTATAGGAACAGCGGATTGAAGATTGTTTTAGCCGGATTAAGAGCGACAGCTTCTGCAACGCTGCGCGACAGCTTGTTGCTGTAGCCTTCGATGAAGGTTTCAAAGTTGTATTCTGGATTAAGGTGCGGGTCAAGTTCGGGGACGGGAATCTGTGGGATCCTTTTGTCCATCACTTGTTTTTGCGGTATGATGGTACGCTGTGTAGACTCCAGGTCAACGGTTTTCCGCGAACTCTTGTCTACCATTACGTTATACATCAATTTAGTTCCCTCACCAATGACCTTATAGAGAGTCTTGCGCAACAAATCAACAAATTTGTCCTCCAAAAACTCATAGAAGAACTGGCTGGGCACTTGTACGACCAGCGTTTTGTCTTCATATTTTAAAGGTATGATGGGAAGAAACCATGTTTTGTATGTCTGCTCCGGAACATTGTCTCTGATGATTTCAAGACAGCGATTCCACAGCCCGACATGATCTATTTCACTCATAACGGCTATAAATACATTTATTAATTAAGCATAACTTCTACGATTGCAAAATTGGCAATCTTATTCGAGAAAAACAAATCCTTTTTTTCTTGCGTTTTTAGGAAAAGTAATAAGCTCTTTACTTTCAGCTACTTATCGAATACTATGAGTATATTCCTTATATAGGGTGTATTGCATTTATCTAATACTTTGTCATATAGTGATTTATGTAGCTTTACGTCTCTTGTTTTCCTTCTTTGTCCAGAGCAGGAAAAAGCCCTTTTTCGCTCCTTGTATAGAGCAAATGAGGGCTTTCCTTTTAATTCCTTTATGGACTTATTATTTAGACAAAATCTATATAATGCCAATCTTTTACTTATCTTTCTTGCCGAATAGGGAGAAATGGACGTATCGTTTCGGATGCGATTTTAAGTCTTCCAATAAACTTGCTGCGTTGGCAGTGGTGGCGTTCAGATTATTATATAGAGAAGGGTCGTTTAGCAAAAGTCCGACGGTATTGTCTTTCTGGTTCAATTTGTCTGTAATCATTTTTACATTGTTCAAAGTTGCGTCTACCTTTTGCATGGCGGCAGCATAATCTATCTCCTTTAAGTTGTTGGAAATGAGTGCAAAGTTGTCTCCAATGGTATTGAGCTTGCCGGTCAGTTGTGGAATATCATCCTTCATTAGAGTTTGCAACTGGCGGCTTGTGACGGCCATACTTGCTGTTAAATCTTGTACGTTATGCAAGGTTGCAGGGATGGCGGGGTCGGCTAGTATGACATTTAAGGATGCGAGGATGGAATCCAGCTTGGGCAGCATCTTCTCTACTTGCGGCATCATGGTGGCAACTTTTTCCATCATTCCGTTGTTCAGCACGCCGGGGATTGTGTCTCCAATCTGGTATTTCTCCCGTGGGTTATTGGCAAGCAGCAGGTTCATCTTTACGCCGCCAAGCATTTCGGCTGCCAGTTCTGCCGTACTTCCTTTGGGAATGCGCAGCTCTGGGTCAACATCTATTTCGGCAACGACTTTGCCCGGTTGGGTATAGTCGTAGTACAAGTCGCGGACAATACCCACGCGGAAGCCGTCGGCAAAGACCGGGCTGGATTTTGTCAGCCCATTGATATTCTGGAATTTCACGTAGAAATAGCTGGAGGGCTTGAACATATTTATCCCTTTCAGGTAGTTGATGCCGTATACCAATATGCAAAGTGCAGCTATGCCTGCTATTCCTATTCTAACTTCTTTTGTAATATACTTCATGATGTATCTTTTGTTATTTATTTCTGTTCTTTTTAAATTCGCTGATGGCTGTGTTGACGTTTATCTTTTCTCCATTCTTGAACGCAATGATGAATGCGTCCTTGAATTTGTCCGTAATGCTACGTTTGCTGCGTAGCACCTTGTTGTAATCGGGTGATGCGCCGTACGTATATTTGTAGATTCCGCCTTCTTTATAATAATCCACGTCTTTCAGTCCTTTCAGTCTTTTGTCATTCTTGGCCAGAGGACGTGAAGAAGTGAGTATCTGTATCTTAAACACGATGCCGCTCTGTTCTGTTTGGGAAACGGCTGCATTTTCTGACCTTTGCGGGCGTTGGGCAGCTTGGTTACTCTCCGCTTGAGGTGCATTTTTCTTTTCCGGTGTCGCTGTAGCTGCGTTGCCTTCTTCTTGAACGGGCTCAGGTACATCCTCCGGAAGAATGGTATTGCTGCTTCCGTTCAACCGGATTTCCTGCTCGCGCTTATAGGTGAGGAAAGCGCGGAAGATACCGTTGGCAAGTGAGGTGGTTCCTGCTTCAGTGTTCAGGTACCGTTCCTCTTCCGGTGTGGAGATGAATCCGAGTTCCACCAGTATGCTTGGCATGGCACTGGCCTTCAATACCAGAAAACCTGCCTGGTGCACGCCCCGATCTGTACGTTTGCAGGTTTGGCGGAAATGCTTTTGTACGAGGGAGGCGAGGTGCACACTCTGTGACATGTATTTGTCTTGCATGAATTCGAAGATGATGTAGGACTCTGCCGAGTTGGGATTGAAGCCGGCATACCGCGTCTTGTAGTCGCTTTCGTAGAGGATAACGGCATTTTCGCGCTTGGCTACTTCCAGATTGGCATCCGATTTTGCCAGACCCAGTGTCCAGGTGGAGGCTCCTTTGGCCGTCCGGTTTTTGGCCAGGGCATTGGTATGTATGGAGATGAACAAATCAGCTTTGGCGTTATTGGCAATTTCAGCGCGCCGGTCCAGGGGGATGAATATGTCCCGGTCCCGCGTATAGATAACTTTTACATCAGGGCAGTTCTTCTTGATTTGTTTGCCAAGTTTGAGTGCTACATTCAGGTTGATATTCTTCTCTTTGGAAATTTTTCCCACTGCACCCGGGTCGTGTCCACCGTGTCCGGGGTCTATAACGACAACAAAGTCTTTCGCTTCAGCGCTGCCACTGCAAAAGGGGGAGATAAGCAGCCCTAAGCATATACTTATATATAATATGTATCGTCTGTATAGTTTCATATAATTGTAGCAAAGACAATGCTTCCTTTTCGCTTGGCAAATGTAGTGGAAATTTATAGAAAACTAATGGATTATGTTCAGTTTTATTGTTCTTCTTCTCATTTTTAGTGTAATTAATGTCTGTGTTTGAGTAATTAGTGGCTCAATGTATTGATAATATGCGTAACTTTGCGGCAGATAATTAAAATAGCAAATCAAGTATGCTGGTTCGTTTTATAAAGAACTGGACGTTGCCTTTGGCAATGCTTGCCGGTACTTTGGGATATTTCTTTTTTGCAGACATTCCTTTTGTGGCGCCTGCCAAACCTTATGTGAATGTGTTAGTGGCTTTCCTGACTCCACTTTTGATTTTTTCCCAACTTCTGCTCACTTTCTGTAAGGTGGAGGTGCATGAACTGAAACCCAAATCGTGGCATGGATGGTTACTGCTGTTCCAGACGGTTTCTTGCTTGATTGTTGCGGTATTGTTGGTGTGTTGCCCTATGGAGGAGGTCTACCGGGAAGTGTTTGAAGGTGCAATGGTCTGTCTCATTTGTCCCACTGCAACCGCTGCGGCTGTCATTACCGGTAAACTGGGTGGAAGCGCATCCAGCCTGACGACCTATACGTTGTTGTCCAATCTTCTGGCGGCTGTGGCTGTTCCTTTGGTTTTCCCGTTGGTGGAGCCTCATGCTGACATTACTTTTTTTGTTGCATTCCTGAAAATTCTGAGTAAAGTCTTTCCATTGCTGCTTTGTCCTTTCTTGCTGGCATGGTTTCTGCGTGCGTTTGTGCCGAAGGTGCATCATTTTCTGTTGGGTTTCCATGATGCAGCCTTCTATTTGTGGGCGGTAGCTCTTGCCATTGTCTCAGGGCAGACGGTACGTTCATTGGTCAATAGTGATGCACCGGTATTTGTTGAACTGCTGATAGCCCTGGCGGGACTGATAACCTGCTGTATACAATTCTATTTGGGAAAGAGAATCGGCGGTCATTATGGTGAGCGCATTAGCGGAGGGCAGGCGCTGGGGCAAAAGAATACGGTGCTTGCCATCTGGATGGCATATACTTATCTTAATCCGTTATCTTCCGTCGGTCCGGGATCGTATGTGCTGTGGCAAAACATCATCAATAGTTATCAGCTGTGGAAGAAAAGGAAAAATGAGACGGAATAACTGCTGAGTATTTTACATCTTATTTGCTTTATGGACATAGAGGGCGGTTGCAACAATTATCAGTACAAATGCCATAATGAGGAATATTATCCGGATAAGGCGATGTTTTGAAAATAGGTTGGCCATGCAGGCAGAAACCACGCTGAAACGGGCTATTATAGAATCAATTGTGGCGTTTTCGAAAAAGACTGATGCAATACTCCATAGTGCAATAATGGTTAATATAGCATTGGCTGATAAACAAAGAATTTTATCAAGTGGCATTCTAAATACTTTTCTTGTTCTCATATATAGGACTCTATGTTTAACTCCTTTCATTCCTGCCTTTCGCTGAATCAGCCAAAGGATAGGGCAAAGATAAAAGAGAACTTCCTAACAGAATCAATATTGTCTTGGAATATTGTTAAATGATTGAATTTCTAAACCTATGTTTATTCTTTGCTGTCAAAACTCTGTTTGTGTCTGATGCGGCTCATGTGAATAGGGGTTATTTTCAAGTAAGACGCAATTTCTTTTAGGGTACCATTTGTAGGATTTCTGGACATTTTTTAAGAAGTTGGAGATAGCGTTCTTCCGATGTAAATCTGAACAAATCCAAGTAACGTGAATACGACTGAAAAAATAATTGTTCGGCTGCAATACGGGCTATTCGTTGATTTTCTTTGTTCTCTTCAAATTCTTGTAGAAGTAATTCGGAAGAACAGATGTAGATTCTACATGGGGTTATTGCTTGTATATTCAATTCAGATTTTATGTCGTATAAACAATTGGGATAATCAGAGATAAATTCATTGGCAAAAGAAAAACCTACATTATATGTTTTGTTTTCAGTTTGGTTGATGCAGGTATATTTGATTACACCGGATACAATAAACCCGAAGAAAGAACCGACTTCTCCCTCTCGGAGGATAAATTCATTTCTTTTATAATACCGTAGTTCTCCGTTTCTTAAACACAGTTCCCTAAAAAAGTCAGTGTCTATATTGCCCATGTATGAATTAAAATCTGTCATTTACAACACATGTTTTTCGAAAGGTACAAAATTATTATTTTATTCCTGATTTTTTGTCATTGTTGGTAAGTTGGTTGTGGATTCTCTTATTATAATACTTTAAAAATTTAACTTCACCTACGTTTTTTAAAAGCTTTTGGTTTTCAATGAAGTTTTGTCCGTATTTTAGCCAACGTTTGGTAAATCTTTTGAATTTAGTACATGGGAAATCAGAACACTGGAAACAATGTGTTATTCTTTTTTCCAAGCAACATAAATGGAATGTTTTACATTTTTCACAGCGAGAACCATTCTGTTCTGCTCCTTTGCAGGGACTTTTTTCTCTTGTGTATATGGGACAACCACCACAAAAGACACCACAAGCAGGAATACGTCCGTTATACGATTTCATTCAGCCAGCCTTTTCGCCATCCAAAAATTGGTGAGATAAAGTTGGTTGGCTTTGCGTTTCTGTTCCACTTCTACTATATAGCCTCTTTTCTCAAAGAATGGACGGGCTGTCAGGCTTACTTCTGATGTAATTCGCATGATTCCTCTTGCGGTTGCATACCGTTCTATCTCATTTAGAAGTATGGTAGCAATGCCTTTACCTTGAAAATCTTTATGAATAAACATAGAATGCAAATATCCTTGGTGGGTAATGGATGAAAAGCCGACAATCTGTGACTGTTGATTGGTTGCCACAATAAAATAATGTGTCTTAATCATGTCTTTTATGTGGGAGAGGTCGTTTCCGCACGATGCCCAATCTGCCACTTCTGCTTCTGAATAGTCACGTTTGTTTATATGGAGGACTGTCTCTTGAAACAAACTCATAAGTTCAAGAGCATCAGACTGTTGGGCAATTCTAATTGTAAAATCTGTATTCATGTTTTTAAGTGCTAAAATGTATGCTTTTAGATGTTCTATGTTCTAACAGAAAGTCTTTCAATGTATTTATTGTGTTTGCAAAGATAATCTTTTCATTTCTAATTTATTGGTTTAGGAAAATCAAGTTGTTGATTCTCTGCTTCGAATATAAAAAGTATGCGAATTTTTATGAAGCATGGGAATCTGCTTTCAATCGCCAGCCAATGGCTGATGAATTTAACCGGGTAGATTTCTTGCCAATTGGTTTCAGACCTGCTTATAAGAACAATTTATAACAAAGTACTCCCAATAAAAGCAAGACTAAAGCACATGCTGCAAGAATCGTCTTTGCCCTGAATAGATGTTCTTTATCTGACAATTCCTTTTCAGTAGTATTTCTTCGGATTTTTTCTATTTCCTCAATGGTTACATCGGCTCTCTCAGGACCTTTTCTGTCTACAAGGTATTTGTAGTGCTCCCGCATCCGTCCTCTGCTCAGCTTGCGGAGAGCACGGTTCTCTTTATCCCTTTGTAGCATGTCATTGATGCAGCCTAATGTTCCCATAAGCAGATTTTTATCATGTGTAAGCAAAATGGTTTGCTTGCACGTGTACTAAGATACGGCATTTATGTCGCTTTCGCAAGCGATTTTGTGTTTTTTGATATAAACTGATGTGACGATACGATTTTGATAGTTATGTTAACTCATTGTCTGCCAGAGAGTAATTTTGCCAACCCATTGCCATGCTTTTGGCAAACTTTTGCCATGCCTATGGCAAAGTTTTGCCAATAGGGTGGCAAAATCTTGCCAACTTGTCGGCAAGAAAGATACACACTGTTCCCTATACCTTTATTATAGTGTGATAGCGTGACAAGTGTTTTTCCTTTTTAAAACTTTTGTGTAGAATGATGATGGGCTTCTTTTATTCTGTTTTGCCGGACGGCATCAGCAGTTCTTCTTCATTGTAGCGCGGTCGGTCCTTCACCTCAATGTATATTTTGCCGATGTATTCGCCTACAATCCCCAGCGACACAAGTATCACACCTCCTACCAGCCAGACGGAAATCATCAGTGATGACCATCCGGGGACGGCGTTATGCTGTGTGTAAGAGTGAAGTGTCCATCCGGTGACACACAGTGCCACAAGAATAAAGATGCAGCCTATCCAAAAAATCATACGGACCGGTTTGACGGAAAAGGAAGTGATACCGTCGATGGCAAAATTAAGCATCTTCCGGAAAGGATACTTTGATTCTCCGGCAAAACGCTTGTCACGATTGTAGTACACGCTGTCCGTCTGGTAGCCGATGAGGGGAACCAGCCCTCGAAGAAAAAGGTTGCGCTCGCGGAAGCGGCATAGGTGTTGTATAGCCCGCTGGCTCATCAGGCGGTAGTCGGCATGGTTGTAGACGGATTTTACCCCCATTGCCTTCATCAGCCGATAAAAGACCAAAGCGGTGTTGCGTTTGAAGAAAGTGTCGGTCTTCCGTTCTTTACGTACGCCATAAACGATGTCATTGCCCGCTTTATAGCTGTTTATCATGTCCGGAATCACCTGGATGTCATCTTGCAAGTCTGCATCAATGGAGATGGCTATCTCGCAACGCTCTTTTACTGCATTGAGTCCTGCTAGCAGGGCATTCTGGTGTCCTACGTTTCCTGCCAGGTTCAGTCCGCAGGCATAGGCCGTATTTTGGTGCAGTTCTTTGATGATAGCCCATGTCTGGTCGGTGCTTCCGTCGTTTACATATAATATATAGCTTTCTGGGGAAATTTGCCGGGCTTGTATCAGCCGGTCGAATAATTGGCTCAATCGTTTATGGGTTTCATGCAGCACTGCCTCTTCTTTGTAGCAAGGTACGACAACGGCGAGTATGGGAGAGTTTTCCATCATAGAACAAATCTTTTTGCAATATTCGTAAGAAATTGGGAGAAAAACAAATTATCACTCTTTTCTTTTGAAAACGAAACGTACGAGTAAGAAGTTGACCGGAATGGCGATGGCGAAAACCGGAATGGGGGCCAGAGGTTTGGGGATGCCCATCCAGAGAGAGAGGTTCAGCAACCCCATGTGTAGCAGATAGCTGCATAAGTGTGCCCCTCCAAATCCGAAGGCTTTTCTCCATGAGGGCTTCCGGCCGAAGGTAAAGTAAGCAGTCAGATAGAAATTGGCGATGAAGCTGAGAGCATATCCCAGTGTATAGGCTATGTTTACATTGATAACCCGTTGTAATACAAAATACAATCCGTAGTGCAGAGCTGTCGCAAAGATGCCCACCATTACGAAGCGTACAAATTCCGGTAGTTGTTTCAGCCGCTTCATCTTAACATTAAATATCTACTCTCTGTTGCCATTATCATTACGGCGGCAAAGTTAGGTATTGTTTCAGAATTATTTGTAATTTTGCTTTGCGAAAATAAGCTGCATCTCAGCAAATTGCAAATAAATTTGCATCTGCTTTCGGTTTGCGCTATCTTTGCGTCCAGAAAACATAAAAAACAAATAAGGTATGTCGGACAGAAAGAAGGCGTTCTGGTTTATTGCGCTGCTGAGTGTGCTTGTGGTTGTTCCCTTTCTGGGAGAAACCATTTTTTATTCCAAGGGGGAACCGCGGGAGGCGATTGTTGCCCTTTCTATGCTGGAAAGTGGAAACTGGATACTTCCGGTGAACTATGGTACTGATATTGCTTATAAACCCCCTTTCTTCTACTGGTCAATAGCCGCCGTCTCTTCCCTTTTTGGAGAGGTGACGGAGTTTTCCGCCCGTTTCCCGTCTGCATTGGCTTTTTTAGCCATGCAGTTGATGTTCTTTGCCTTTGTGGCAAAACGTAAAAACGTTCAAACGGCGTTTCTGGCCTCTATTCTTCTTTTGTCTTCTTTCGAGGTGCATCGGGCGGCTGTCGCTTGTCGGGTCGATATGGTTCAGGTTGCCTTTATCGTTATTTCCCTTTGTCTGCTGTTCCGCTGGGATGAGAAGGGATGCCGCGGAGTGCCCTGGCTTGCGGTGTTGCTGATGGGATGTGCCACGTTGACCAAAGGGCCGGTAGGCTCCATATTCCCTTGCGCGTGTATCGGTGTGTATCAGTTGTTGCGCGGACGTTCTTTCTGGAAAGCGTTTTTCTCGTTGGTAGGTATCGGCTTGCTTTCTTTTGTTCCTTATTTAGCTTGGGTATACGTAGCTTACAGACAAGGTGGACAACCGTTCCTCGATTTGGTTCTGGAGGAGAATACCGGGCGGTTTATGGGCAAAATGTCCTACGAGTCCCATGAAAATCCTATATGGTATAATTTCCTGACTTTGATTTGGGGATGGATTCCCTGGACGTTGGTTCTGGTAATTTCCTTGTTTGGCTTGAAGTGGAAAAACATGCGTTGTCTGCCGGAAGGGGAGACCCTGCTGTTGCGGTTGAAGAAGGGCTGGACTGCTTTCCGCAACCAGTCTCCGGTACAATTGTTCACGTGGCTGGTCATTCTGATAATCTTTGTCTTCTACTGCATCCCCAAGAGTAAGCGGAGCGTTTATCTGCTTCCCATCTATCCGTTTATGGCAGTGCTGATAGCTGAGTATCTGTTGGCTTTGGTACAAAAGGGGGCACGAGTTTTCAGGATTTGTGCAATCATCTTTGCTTCTTTGGGCTTGTTGCTTACGCTTGTTTTTGTCGTAGTTCGTCTCGGCCTGGTTCCCGACAGCGTTTTTGGAAGCGGACGCCATGCCGCTGAGAATGTAGCCTTTATGCATGCGTTGGAGGATGTGGCTTTGTCTGTTCCCAAGTGGCTCCTGGTAGCGCTTCCCGTAGTAGCCGCTGTCTGCACATTACGCATGGTGATAAAGCGTGCGGATAGCCGGTCATTATTATATGGCATAGCAGGATGTATGCTCTGCCTTTTCGTATCATTGGATTCGGTTTATCAGCCCACGGTGCTGGCTGTGAAATCAGATAAACATTTGGCTGAAAGGGTCAATACGTATGTTCCGGAAGGTGTGGTCTATTCTTACTCGAAAATGAGTTTCTATGGTGTTAACTTCTATCTGAAAGACCGCATGCGGCACATTGAAAAGGAACGTCCGTCCAGCGGGGAGGGCTATTTGTTGGTTCCCGTAAAGGAGGAGGAGAATATGTTGGGAGAGCTGGAACAGACGTATCATCTGGAAAAGATATTCCGTACAGACAGACGCAGTTGTGATATGCGTAATGAAATCTGCATGTATAAATTTAGGGCGATTGACATTCATAACCCATAATTTATAACTCATAACTTAAAATGAATCCGATAGATATCATTAACAAATATTATCCGGAAGAGAATGAGTTGCGGCATACACTGTTGACGCACAGCCGTTCCGTAGCCGACAAGTCGTTATGGATTGCCGACCGCCATCCGGAACTTTCATTGGATAAGGATTTTCTGTACGAGGCTGCCATGCTGCACGATATAGGCATTTTTCTTACAGATGCGGCAGGTATCCATTGTTTTGGCGACAAGCCTTATATCTGTCACGGTTATTTGGGAGCCGACTTGATACGCGGCGAAGGCTATCCCCGCCATGCTTTGGTTTGTGAACGCCATACGGGTGCCGGACTTTCATTGGAGGGAATCATTGCGCAGGATTTGCCCGTACCGCATCGTGAAATGGTTCCGGTCAGCTTGGAAGAACAAGCTATCTGTTTTGCCGATAAGTTTTATTCAAAAACTCATTTGGAAAAGGAGAAAAGTGTAGAAAAAGCCCGTAAAAGTTTGGAACGTTATGGTGAAGAAGGGGTACGGCGCTTTGATAATTGGTGCGAACAGTTCTTGTAGCAATCTAAATTTCTTTAAAAAGGGAGATTATCCGTATAAATTATGTACTTTTGCCCCTCCAAGCGTAAACTATTAGTTAATGACGCCATTGAAAGCAAATACATTCATATCATTCATACTACTATTCGTCTTGCTTCTTCTCTCCGGTGGGGCTGCTTCTCAGCGCCGTAGAGCGAAGGTCGCGCCTCCGAATATTCAGCGGACAGACACGTTGCAGGTAGGGGATAGTTTGCAGATGGGAGACTCCCTGCAAGGGGGAAAGGGGCTTCCTGCCGATTCGTTGCAACAAGATACGGTAGCGGCTGCGCCTCCCAAGAAGGATGCATTGGATGCTCCCGTAGCCTACGAAGCCAATGACTCCATTGTATTTACGCAGAGTGGCTTTGCCCATCTTTACGGCCAGGGAAAGGTGAGTTATCCGGGTGCTGACCTGGAGGCTGATGTCATCTCTATGGATATGGACAACAGTACGGTTTTTGCCCGTGGCGTGGTCGATTCTGTAGGAACAGCCAAGGGAAGACCGGTCTTCAAAGACGGGGACACCTCCTACGAAACCGATACTATCCGTTATAACTTCAAGAGTAAAAGAGGTCTTATCAGCAATGTTGTCAGCCAGCAGGGCGAGGGATACGTGACCGGTAATAATGCTAAGAAAGGGAATAATGATGAACTCTATATGAGGAGCGGTCGTTACACGACTTGTGACCATCATGACCACCCCCATTTTTATATGCAGATGACTTATGCCAAGGTACGTCCGAAAAAGAACGTGGTGACGGGACCTGCCTATCTGGTAGTAGAGGATGTGCCGCTTCCGCTTGCCGTTCCATTTTTCTTTTTCCCGTTTTCTAGCAGTTACCAGTCCGGTTTTCTGATGCCTACCTATATGGATGACTCCAATCGTGGCTTCGGTCTGACGGACGGTGGATATTACTTCGCCATCAGTGACCAAATGGACTTGAAGCTGCGGGCGGATATCTTCACGAAAGGTTCTTGGGCGCTGAATATGGAGTCGAACTATGTGAAGCGTTACAAATATTCCGGTTTGCTGCAGGCAAGCTATCAGGTGACCAAGACCGGTGACAAAGGCTTGCCCGACTACTCGGTTGCCAAAGACTTCAAGGTGGTGTGGTCTCACCGGCAGGACCCGAAAGCGAGTCCGAATTCTACCTTTTCTGCCAGTGTGAACTTTGCTACCAGTAGTTATGAGCGTACCAATATCGGCAATATGTACAACTCCCAGGCAATGTCGCAGAATACCAAGACTTCCAGTGTCAGCTATTCGCGTAACTTTCCCGACCAGCATCTGAGCATCTCCGCTTCAGGTAATATTGCCCAGACCATGCGCGACTCCTCTATCGCGGTGACTTTACCGGACATGACCATTTCCTTGAGTACCATTTTCCCTTTCAAGCGCAAACATGCAGTGGGAGATGAAAAGTGGTATGAGAAGATTTCCGTTCGCTATACTGGCCGTGTGAAGAACAGTATCAAGACGAAGGACAATCTGTTGTTCAAGAAGAACCTGATACGCGATTGGGAGAACGGTATGCAGCATGAGATTCCGGTAAGTGCCACGTTTACTTTGTTCAAGTACTTCAATGTGACGCCTACCGTAAACTATACGGAGCGTTGGTACACCCGCAAGGTGAAGAAGGACTGGGACGATGAGCAAGGCAAGGAGGTGAATGATACGACCTACGGCTTTCACCGTGTATACGACTACAGTGCCAGTCTGGGTATCAATACCAAAGTTTATGGTATGTACAAGCCATTGTTCATGAAGAAGAAGGAGATACAGATACGTCACGTCATCACTCCCTCCATCAGTTTCAGCGCTGCGCCCGATTTCACTTCGTCCCGTTTTGGCTATTATGACTCTTATATAAAAGACCAGAACGGCATTCGCGATACCGTGCAGTATTCCTATTATGCCGGTCAGGTGTTCAGTCCGCCAAGTGGAGGAAAGCAGGGGCTTATCAGTTTCAATATCTCCAATAACCTTGAAATGAAGTTCAAGGATAAGAATGACTCTATCCGCAAGGTGAGCCTGATTGACGATTTGAGTATGGGTATCAGTTACAACACGGCTGCCCAGGTGCGTCCTTGGAGTGACTTGAGCTTTAATCTCCGTCTGAAGTTGAGCAAGAGTTATACGTTGAGTATGAGCTCTACCTTTGCCACTTATGCTTACGAGTTTGATGAGAACGGAAGGGTGGTGCCCGGTAACCGTACGGAATGGTCGTATGGCCGTTTCGGTCGTTGGTCGGGATATGGTACGTCGTTCAGTTGGACCGTGAACAATGATTCGTGGAAGAAAATAAGGAACTTCTTCACCGGTCAGAAGGATGACGAGGAGCAGGGCCAAGACCAGAATGCCTCGACGGAGGAAGACGGTGACATGGAGGGGGAAACTACCGAGGACGGCACTCCGAAGAAGAAGAAGGAAAAGGCTGCTGCCGATGCTGACGGCTATCAGGTATTCAAGATGCCTTGGTCTATCAACTTCAGTACCGGTTTCAATATTACGGAAGACACCAGTAAGCCCATTAATCGTAAGAACATGCGCTATCCGTACAAATTCAGCCTGAATTCCCTTAATATAAACGGTAACGTCAAGCTTACCAATAAATGGGCTGTCAGCTTCAATTCCGGTTATGACTTCAATGCGAAGGAGATAACGCAGACCGCTTTCAACATCACACGTGACCTGCACTGTTTCAGCATGACGGCTGCCATATCACCTTTCGGACGCTGGAAATACTATAACTTTACCATCCGTGCCAATGCAAGTATCCTGCAAGACTTGAAATGGGAACAGAGAAGCCAGACTCAGAGTAATATTCAGTGGTATTGATGTTTACCAAATTATTTCCGTCTCTCCATGTTCCCGCAAATACTCGTTTGTTTTGCTGAAATGCTTGTTCCCGAAGAAGCCGTTATAAGCGGATAGGGGAGATGGATGTGCCGAGGTAAGTACCAGATGTCGGCTACGGTCGATGAATGCCCCTTTACGTTGGGCGTAGGCTCCCCAAAGAATAAATACAAGATGCTCTTTTTCTTCGGCGAGAATGCGGATAGCCGCATCTGTAAATGTTTCCCAACCTCGGTTTTGGTGAGAACCGGCTTGGTGTGCACGTACGGTGAGGGTAGCATTGAGCAGCAATATGCCTTGCTCTGCCCAGCGTGTCAGATTGCCGGTAGTGGGGGCATCAGTGCCAATGTCATTTTTTATTTCCTTGAAAATATTAAGTAAGGAAGGAGGGAAAGGAACACCGTCATTTACGGAGAAACAAAGTCCGTGTGCTTGTCCCGGACCATGATAGGGGTCTTGACCGATTATCACGACTTTTACTTTGTCAAAAGGGCATAGGTTGAATGCATTGAATATCAGCTTTCCCGGAGGATATATTGCATATTTCCCATATTCGTCCCGTACAAAATCAGTCAATGTACGGAAATAATCTTTCTCAAATTCAGGTTGCAGATGTGCTTTCCAGCTTTCTTCTATTTGAACATTCATAATTGGATCTGTTAGTAGTTTCGGATGCTAAAGTACAAAATAAAAAATAAAGTCCAACCTTTTGAGGGGGTGAACTTTATATTATATGACGGGATAAATGTATATCAAATCAGGTGTATATTGTGTTCCTTGCACTCTTTGCGCATATCTTCCGGCCAGATACTGGCTTGTATCTCACCGATATGCGCCTTGCGCAGATAGAACATACAGAGGCGGGACTGCCCTATACCGCCACCGATGGAAAGCGGCAGTGTATCATTCATCAAGCGTTTGTGGAAGTAAAGTTCCAGGCGTTCCTCTTCGCCTTCCTCTTTGAGCTGGCGAAGCAGGGCTTCCTTGTCTACGCGGATACCCATGGAGGAAAGTTCGATGCTGCGTTGCAGGATGTGGTCCCATAGCAGGAGGTCACCGTTCAGTCCGGGGAGGTCGTTCAGCCCTTTGCTGGTATAGTCGTCGTAGTCCGGGGCGCGTCCGTCGTGCTTCTTGCCGTCGCTCAGCTTGCATCCGATACCGATGATGAACACTGCACCGTATTTCTTGCAAATGGCATGTTCGCGGCATTTGGGTTCCAAGTCCGGATACAGTTGGCGCAATTCTTCGGCATGGATAAAGTGAAGTTTCTGGGGCAGGCAAGGCTTGATTTGCGGATACATCTCATATACCATATATTCTGTGCGCACCATAGCTGCATAGATACGGGTTACTATCTCCTTGAGGAATTCCACATTGCGGTCTTCGGCAGTAATGACGCGTTCCCAGTCCCACTGGTCTACATAAAGGGAATGCAGATTGCCCAGTTCTTCATCGGCACGGATGGCATTCATGTCTGTGTAGATGCCATATCCCGGTTCGATATGGTATTCGGCAAGCGTGAGGCGTTTCCATTTGGCGAGGGAGTGCACCACTTCAGCTTTGGCGTCGCCCAAATCTTTGATAGGGAAAGTTACGGCACGTTCCACTCCATTGAGGTCGTCATTGATACCCATTCCTTTCAATACGAACAGTGGAGCTGTCACACGTCGCAGGCGCAGTTCGGAAGAGAGGTTCAATTGGAAGAACTCTTTAATTTGTTTAATCCCTAATTCAGTCTGTTTTAGGTCCAATAAAGGTTTGTAACCTTCAGGTGTTATCAGGTAGCTCATAAATTTATTCAGTATAACTTCTGTTAAATTGCTCGGCAAAGATAGGAATAATATTGATACTTGCTTCTGTTTTGTGGGAAAAAAGAACAAAATGTTTGTGTAATTGCGGTTAGTCTTCTCAAAGTAATAATAAAAATATTCCTCGGTTTGATATAAAAAGCGTTTGAATGTTAGGAATCTGCTAATTTTTTTATACTTTTGCATCCACATTTGGCTCCGTAGCTTAGTGAATAGAGCGTCAGATTCCGGTTCTGAAGGTCGTGCGTTTGAATCGCACCGGGGTCACAAAGAAAGGAACTCCCTTTGCATGAATACTTTGCAAAGGGAGTTTCTTTTTATACAATACATCCAGAAAAGTCAACCATACGGTTCTCTTTCTTGTTATAATTTCCATAGAGTTAGAGGTATGAAACAAATAATATTTATTTTTGCAATGTTAATGACTTGTCTGTCCTATGCCGGTAAGCCGGAAGGACGGTCAGAAAGGAGAACAGACATGAAACCAATGAAAGAGATTTATCTGGCAGGAGGATGTTTTTGGGGTACCGAACATTTCCTGAAACAAATAGAAGGTGTGGAGGCTACCCAGGTGGGATATGCCAATGGAAATATAGCCAATCCTACCTATCAGCAGGTATGTACCGGTACCACGGACTTTGCCGAAACCGTAAAAGTACAGTATGATCCCGATGAGGTGGACTTGCCTTTCCTTATCGACCTTTATTTCAAAACGATTGACCCTACCAGCCTCAATAAGCAAGGGGGGGATAGAGGTACACAGTATCGCACGGGTATCTATTATACGGATACCGCCGACCTGCCCGTTATTCGTGAAACCGTTGACCGGCTGGCTGCCAACTACTCCCGTCCGTTGGTTGTAGAGATAGAGCCTTTGAAGAACTTCTATCTCGCCGAAGATTATCATCAAGACTATCTGGACAAAAATCCTGGTGGATATTGCCACATTAACCCCACCTTGTTCGACCTGGCACGTAAAGCGAAGATGAAGAAAGAAGGAGATGGCGAGTATTTAAACCTGGAAAAGTAACGGACAATGGATATACTGTTAATAAGTAATGAAGATACGTGCCGCAGCCGTATCGCGCAGGAACTCCTGCATGCATTTGGCAGGGGAATGAATATCTCTACGGCAGGAATTATGGAGGGGAACTGCGTTCCCGATGCCGTGTGCAATGTGATGGAACAGAATGGTTTCAGCGTGTCTCGCAAGAAACCGTCTGGTGTCGGGACCTATACGCACCGGTCGTGGGACTACGTGATTACCCTATGTAAAGAAGCCGGAGAAGAACTGAAATTTATCACTCTGGATGCCAAGCAGCAGGTGCATTTTAATTTTGAAGACCCCTTTAAAAATCGTTTTCAAAATGAAAGTGAGCAGGAGCAACAAATTGCCGCACTCTATGAAACCATGTACCGGCGGCTGTATGAATTTTACCGCGATGAACTGAGTGGGCAGTTGTTACCCCATTGTACGTGCGGTGCAAACACCTATTGCCGTTGTGAATAGTGAAATATGTGTTTTTTTTGAAGCAATCTCTTGACTCGTCCCTAAGGGCAGGACCTATCTTTGCATCATAAACAAAATGTGCATGAGTTTATGAAGAATAAAATGAAGTTTAAAATCGGAGAGTTTTCCAAACTTTGCCAGGTGACCGTTAAGACGCTTCGTCATTATGAAGAGATAGGATTGATGATACCCGTTGAAGTGGATGAGTGGACGGGGTATCGCTATTACGACATCAGCCAGCTCCGGTGTATGAGCCGTATTGTTTACCTCAAGCAATTAGGGTTCAGCCTCGAAGAGATATCCGAGTTGTTTGCCGATGGCAAGGAATTTCCGGATGCTGAATTGTTGAAGGTTAAAATAGAACGTTGCAAAAACGAGATTGAACACTTGATATGGCGGCAGACCGAACTTGCCAAATTGGAAAATTTACTCCATAAACAAGAGAATGTTATGGAAAAAGTGTTTAAGAAATCCCTCCCTTCAAGAATTTTTGCTACCCATCGCCGTAAAATAGACTCTTATCAGGAGCTGTTCAATCTTTGTCCGAATATCATCGGGCCTGAAATGTACCGTTTGGGTTGTGAATGTCCTGCCCCGGAATATTGTTTCACGGTGGAATATAATGAGGAATATGGGGTTGATATTGATATCGAGTTTTTTGAAGCGGTGGCTGAACGCAAGGAAGATTCGGAACTGATTAAATTCAAGGAACTTCCGGAAGTGCCGGTTGCGCTCTGTGTCAACCATTACGGTGCTTATGAGCATATGCCCGAAACTTTCGCCGAGCTTTTTGCGTATGCCGAGACAAATGGATACGAGGTCATTGACCGTGCCCGGTTTTGCCATATTGACGGCATTTGGAACAAAGAAACGGTGGATGAATGGATGACGGAAATTCAGTTGCCCATCAAACTTTCTTAATCAGCCTTTGATTTCTGCGGAAAGCTTTCAACCGTGAGAATACCTAAAAATAGGGATAGGTAGTCAACTTATTTTCTGCGAACTTTGCAGACTGAAAAAAGAATTGAAATGAGAAGCCTGCATATTCTGTTCATATTGGTAGTTGTCACTTGGCTCGGTTTTCCGCTGAGAGCGCAAGAAGCTATTTCTATCGGGACTCGCCACACTTTGTTTTCGCATGTCTTGAATGAGGCTAGAGAATATTGGGTGTATGTACCTGCAACCCGCCCGGGTGAAAAAGAGGAAAGTTATCCGGTTCTTTATTTGCTGGACGGTGATTCTTTTTTTCATTCGGTGGTAGGTTTTACTCGCTTGTTTTCCACCTCCAAAGTTTCTTCCTTACCGCCCTGTATCGTTGTGGCTGTCCTGAATACAAACAGAACCAGAGACTTTACGCCAACCTGTTCCGCTGCCCGGCGTGACGGAACTGTCCGTCCGGGCGATAAACCGGAAGGGGGTGGGGCAGGACAATTTTGCCGTTTTCTGACGGAGGAGCTACGCCTCGCAGTGGAACAAGACTTGCCGGTGAATGGACAACACTTGTTGGCTGGACATTCTTATGCCGGGTTGTTCACGCTGCATGTTTTGCTGAATTATCCCAGTGCATTTGATACATACATCGCCATAGACCCCAGTTTATGGTGGGATAAAGGATATTTTCAGAAACAGGTAGAACGGCAGGTAGATAAGGTTGACTTTTCAGGAAAGCAACTGTATGTTGCGTTTGCCACTCAGCCGCGTCTTGATAGGAAGCTGATCCACTTTCCCCTGACAGATGATTTTATAGGGAGTGCAGTTCCTCGTATGGAGAAGCGGCATTTGCGGGTGGTATCAAAAAAGTTCCCGGAAGAGACGCATGGAACGGTTGCTCTTCCGGGATTTTATGACGGACTGAAAACGTTGTTCTTCCGTTCTGCGGTTGGAATTTCTCTGCCGAACGAACCTCTCTGAAAAAAATCTATTTTTCAGTAAGCTGAATGATATGCGCCATAGTACTAAGGAGACTACCTATACCATGGTGAGGTCTGCCAAAATCCTAAAAGCGTCATAGCCTGAGTCGCCTTCCGGCAGGAAGCGCCGAGAAGCGCCGTTTCCTTATAAATCAGTATTTTCAGCTCCGGAGAAGGTTGAGTGTCCTTCTCCGGACACACTGATTAAAAAACTGCAAAAGTGCAGCCGGGGCTTCGTTGACTCCGGGCAATTGGAATAGTAGTACAACTACTGTTGTACAATGAGCGCAGCACCATATGCCCTGCTACCGTACGGAAGTGCATAAAAAAACAGTTGCCTGGAGAAACCCTCTCCAAGCAACTGTTTTCAGCTTCTTGATACTTAACTTTATAATCTACATATTCTAAATCTTTCTTGTCATCAATCGTCAATGTCAATCACCCTCATTTTAGAGTCAAATGTAATTTCCCAACGATTAGACAACTTTATCTCATACTCATTGTCATCGTACTCAATCTGAAGAATTCTTGCATCCGGATAATTGGTCTTTACATAGTTACGTATCGCTTCCGGTACAATCTGTGCAGGAACTTCACTTTGTCTGCATCGTACCTCCTTCCATTCTCCCGATTTATCAAATTCTACCTTCTCCCCATTCGTGAACACCACATCATAGCTTTTATAAAACATTCCCGACTCCAATTTAGCCATTGCCACCTTATGGTCTTTAAAATAAGTCTTGATAAATGTCTGCGCCTTCGCCGGCAACTGGCTCACCTCTATCGGCTTATCATTATCTGCCATTACCATTGTGTGCACTGCAAACATACAAACCAACATCATAACTAACTTTTTCATACTTTTCTATTTTTAATAATTAATACTTTATTTGTTTTCTGTATTGCAAAGATGGGAAGGAAATCTGGAAAGAATTGGGAAAAAAACTCTATTTTTGGAAATGAAAAAAAATCTATTTTGAAAATGGGTGTTGCGGCTCTTCACCTATGAATTTTTGTTTGCAATGAATATTATTTAAAGACACAATAGACTATTATGGCTATGAAAATATTAAATCAGTTTATCGATGATTTTGTAGGTGTTTTCCAATATCGGTTTATGGATACCTTTCAATATTTTAAAGAAAGGAAGAAAAGTAAATATTTGGGAGATAGATTTGAGGAATGGGTTGTGAAGAACTCTAATATTAGTAAAGAAGGTTATCCGGACCTCTGTGACAAGAAAATATTTTGGCGGCTTTTAGATTGGAGAGGTGATAAATACATTGAGGGTTATAGACCTCTGTCTTCATCATCTCCGGATTTGTTGATGGAGTGTGTTACCACTACGAGTACCATTCATGAAGTTGGAGATATTATAGCTGTAGAATGTAAATGGCGAAGTAAGATAGGTTTTTATCTCGATATAAAAGACATTGAAAAGTACGAAAGGTATATGAACTCTAATCTGTTGAACCGTCCGATAAAAAACTTGTTTTATGTTTTTGGCTTTGGATGGTGTGGTGACGGTCCGGAATCTGTTTATGTAGTTCCTGCCAGAGAATTGTACGATTATGATAAAGATACTCGTAGGATAACGTTCCCTATTAAAGAAACCGAGAAGGAGAAAATGAGTAGATTGGAGCGTTTTAAGAAGAAAGACAATAGATGCCTTCTGTATATCAAGTAATGGTATTACTTGGTTATATAAGCTCCAATCAACTGTTATATTGTTTGGGTCGCCGTCAATCTTTGTGGCGAAGGCTATTACTGGCATCTAATGCGGTTTGCAACCTTTCCCAGTCGTCACAAAGCGCCTGCATGGACGGAAACAATAAATCTGCTCCGGCATCCAGTAATACCTGCCTGTCCAGCGGACCGGTATTGACTGCCACAGTGAATATGCCAGCTGCTGTTCCGGCTTGTACTCCGATAGGTGCATTTTCTACAACTATAGCTTCGTTGGCTTGTACTCCGGCTTTTTCCAGTCCCATTAGATAAGGCTCAGGATGAGGCTTTCCGTATTTCACATCAAAGGCGGTCACCATGTGGTCGCGCTGAAACATACCAGGGAAGTTGTGGGCAAGGCGGTTCAGCAGGGAGTGTTGGCCCGAACCGGTGACAAGTACCGGAATAAGTCCTGCCGCTTTTACCTTTTGCAGCACTTCCCAAGCACCCGGCATACGTTCCGGTTCCGGGTGGGTACTGAATTCGGCGCTTTTCTCTGCATAGATGCTTTCTATCATCTCGGGAGTGGCATCCTTGCCATACTGGCGTTGATAAACGATGTTGATGGTGGAGGCTCCGGTACGTCCCTCGTGCATGTATGCCTCTTCACGGCTCAAGTGCAGGCCATGACGTTCCATTACTTTATGCCAGGCATCGGCATGGTAGGGCATGGAGTTGAATAACACACCGTCCATGTCAAAAAGAACGGCTTTCAGTTGGATGTAGGGGTGCCCGTGCTTTTCCAGATAACGGGCGATAGAGTTTTCGAACACTTGGTAGATTGGGGATTGAGAATTTAAAAATGCGGGGTAGATAAATAGAGAGTTGAGAATCGGGGAACGGTTCTCTTCGCACTTGTTGTGCAGCCATTTCTCAATTCTCAACTCTCAATTCTTAATTTATCAAAGTCTTGCCTGGATAGCTTTGGACTCTTCTTCGTAGCCGGGCTTGTTCAGCAATGCAAACATATTCTTCTTATATGCTTCCACACCCGGTTGGTTGAACGGATTGACTCCCAAAATATAACCGCTGATACCGCAAGCTATTTCGAAGAAGTAGAGCAGACCTCCGATGCTTTCTTCATTCAGTGCAGGGATAACGATGCGCATGTTGGGTACGCCGCCGTCAACGTGGGCAAGCTGTGTGCCCAATTCAGCCATCTTGTTCACTTCGTCCACGTGCTTGCCTGCCAGGAAGTTCAGTCCGTCGAGGTTGGCTTCGTCCGAAGGTACTTGCAGGGAGTGCTGTGTCTTCTCCACGGAGATGACAGTTTCGTAGATGGTACGTTCGCCTTCCTGAATCCATTGTCCCATGGAGTGCAGGTCGGTGGAGAAATCTACGGCAGCAGGGAAGATACCCTTGTTTTCCTTACCTTCGGATTCACCATAAAGCTGCTTCCACCATTCGCTTACGTAGTGCAGTTTGGGATTGTAGTTTACGAGGATTTCAATTTTCTTACCGTTCTTGTAGAGCTCGTTACGCGTAGCTGCATAGATGGCAGCAGGATTTTCTGCAAACGGAACATCTTTTCCACAAGCCTTTTCCATGGCAACTGCACCTGCAACCAGTTTCTCAATGTCGAAACCTGCTATTGCGATGGGCAGCAAGCCTACCGGAGTCAGTACGGAGAAACGTCCGCCCACGTTATCGGGGATGATGAAGGATTTGTAGCCTTCGTTGTCGGCCGTTACGCGGGCAGCGCCCTTTTGGGCATCGGTGATGGCAACGATAACCTTCTTTGCCATATCCTTGCCGCGTTGGTCTTCGCATTGCTTTTTCAACAGACGGAACGCCAAGGCCGTTTCAGTGGTAGTACCGGATTTGGAGATGTTGATAACACCGAATTTCTTGTCTTTCAAGTATTCGGTGAGTTCATATAGATAATCTTCACCGATATTGTGTCCTGCATACAGAATGACCGGAGCCGTTTTCTTGTCTTGCAACCAAGTGAAGCTGTTTGACAAAGCCTCTATCACCGCACGTGCACCGAGGTAACTTCCGCCAATACCGGCAACTACTACTACCTCGCAGTTGTCACGCAACGTCTGTGCGGTAGCCTTTAGGTCAGCCAGGTGCTCTTTAGTGATGGAAGAGGGGAGGTGCAGCCAGCCTAAGAAGTCGTTGCCCTTACCGGTACCATTCTCTAATGCTTCTTGTGCAGCCTTTACTTGGGCTTCATAGGCGAAAACGTTTTCTTTGGAGATGAATCCAAGAGTCTTTTCAATGTTCAAACTAATCATAATATTCTAGGTTTTAAATTCAGTATTTCGTTTTATCTTTTTTCGCGCTTACCGGAATGAATCGGTAAGCAGCTTGATTTCAATCGTCGGCGAGATACGCTCATACAGAATGTTGTATACTGCATCTACAATAGGCATGTTGACATGATAATGCTTGTTGATTTCCTTGATACATTTTGTACCGTAATATCCTTCAGCAATCATTTCCATCTCAATCTGCGCGCTTTTCACGGAGTATCCCTTGCCAATCATCGTACCGAATGTGCGGTTGCGGCTGAAATTGGAATATCCCGTCACCAGCAGGTCACCTAAATAAACGGAATCACTTACGTTTCTGTTCAGCGGATGTACCGTTTGCAGGAATCTGTTCATTTCCTGTATGGCATTGGACATGAGCACAGCCTGAAAGTTGTCGCCATATTTCAGACCGCTGCAGATACCGGCTGCAATGGCATATACATTCTTCAGCACCGAACTGTATTCAATGCCGGCAACGTCATTACTGACAGAGGTCTTGATGAATGAACTGGCCAGTTTGCGGGCAATGGTGCAAGCCTTGTCGGTGTCGGGACAAGCAATGGTCAAATAAGAAAGGCGTTCCAGAGCCACTTCTTCCGCATGGCAGGGACCTGCCAATACAGCAATATTCTCAGCCGGGACGCCATATTCCTTAGTGAAATATTCCGAGACAATCAAGTTGTCATCGGGCACAATACCTTTAATGGCAGTGATGATGAATTTATCCTTAATCTTAGTCTTCAGTTTCTTCAAGTGAACCTTCAGATAAGGGGAAGGTGTAACGAAGATGAGCGTATCAGATTCTTTCACGACATCATTGATGTTGGAGTTGAAGTTGATACGCTTGGTATCAAACTTGACGCCCGTCAGGTAGGCAGGGTTATGACCAAGCCGTTTGAAGTCGGCAATACGGTCATCGCGTCGCATGTACCAATTTATAGACTCCGCTTGTGACAGAACCATTTTTGCAATGGCAGTTGCCCAACTTCCTCCGCCCATGATGGCTATCTTACCGGGTAGTTTCATATCGAAATTAATAATTAAAAATTAAAAATTAAAAGAGGGGAAAGGAGTACCTTCCTCCTCCTCTTATCTTTAATCTTGCCTATTTAATTCTTTAATTTTTAATTCTTAATTCTTCCGACCCAGTCAGCAACTTCGTTTACGGTCGGGTTTGCCAGTTCCAATTTATATTTCTTGTTGATACCGCAGATGTCCATGTGGAGTTTTTGCGGATTCACATCTTTCATGTCACTCACCAGGTTGTAGCCGGCTTTCTGGATTACAGCCACCCAGTCTTCGGGGATGCCCAGCTCTGTGTATCGTGCAGGAGCATCTTTGGGGATAACCTTTTCCGGACGCATCTGCGGGAAGAAAAGTACTTCTTGGATAAAGGATTCGCCCGTCATTAACATGGTCAGACGGTCGATGCCGATACCGATGCCCGATGTGGGAGGCATACCGTATTGCAATGCTTTCAGGAAGTCCTGGTCGATGAACATCGCTTCGTCGTCTCCCTTTTCGCTCAAGCGGAGTTGGTCTTTGAAGCGTTCTTCCTGGTCTATCGGGTCGTTCAGCTCGCTGTAAGCGTTGGCAAGTTCCTTGCCGTTCACCATCAGCTCGAAACGTTCGGTCAGTCCCGGCTTGCTGCGGTGCATCTTGGTCAGCGGGCTCATCTCTACGGGATAGTCGGTGATGAAAGTGGGCTGTATGAAAGTACCTTCGCAGAATTCTCCGAAGATTTCATCAATCAGCTTGCCCTTGCCCATGGTGTCGTCAATTTCCATATTCAGTTCCTTGCACACCTGGCGGATTTCGTCCTCGCTCTTGCCTTCGAGGTCGTATCCGGTCTTTTCCTTGATGGCTTCCAGGATGGGCAGACGGCGGTAGGGAGCTTTGAAGCTAATGCTCTTGCCGTCTATCTCGGTTTCTGTGCAGCCGTTTACGGCGATACAGATGCGTTCCAGCAATTTCTCCGTAAAACTCATCATCCAGTTGTAGTCCTTGTACTGCACGTACAGCTCCATACAAGTGAATTCCGGGTTATGGTTCTTGTCCATACCCTCGTTACGGAAGTTCTTGCCTATTTCATATACACCTTCGAATCCGCCCACAATCAGTCGCTTCAAGTAAAGCTCGGTGGCGATACGCAGGTAGAGGTCTATATCCAGAGAGTTATGGTGGGTGATGAACGGACGGGCGCTTGCTCCACCGGGGATGGATTGAAGAATCGGCGTCTCCACTTCCGTGTAGCCGGCTTCATCCAGCACAGCACGCATGGTCTTGATGACGGTGGCGCGCTTCAGGAATTTTTCTTTCACGCCGTCGTTCACGATAAGGTCTACATAACGCTGGCGGTAGCGGAGTTCGGGGTCTTCGAAAGAGTCGTAAGCCACGCCGTCCTTATATTTCACGATAGGCAGGGGCTTGATACTCTTTGCAAGTACGGTCAGCTTCTTGGCATGGATGCTGATTTCGCCCATCTGGGTACGGAATACGAATCCTTCGATACCGATGAAGTCGCCTAAATCGAGCAAACGTTTGAACACGGTGTTGTACATCTCCTTGTCCTCGTCCGGGCAGATGTCATCGCGGGTGATATATACCTGGATGCGTCCTTTGGAGTCCTGCAATTCGATGAAAGATGCTTTACCCATGATACGGCGGCTCATGATACGTCCGGCAACGGACACTTGGCGAGGCTCTGCATCGTCGTTGAATTCAGCTTTAATATCGGTAGAGAAAGCATTTGTTACATACTCTGCTGCGGGATAAGGCTCAATGCCCATCGCGCGAAGTTCATTCATACTGTTGCGACGAATGATTTCTTGTTCACTTAGTTCTAATACGTTCATTTCGCTATATTTCACTCAATTTGGGTACAAAAGTACGAAACATTTTTCAGATAGCGAACCTTTTGACGGAAAATACGTACCTTTGCACCCGGTAAAAAGAAATAGGTATATAGTATGACAGCACAAAAGACACCCACAGCGTTGGGTACGGAGAGCATCGGAAAACTCTTGATGCAGTATGCCGTGCCGGCAATCATTGCCATGACGGCATCTTCTTTATATAATATGGTAGATAGTATTTTCATCGGTCACGGTGTGGGGACCATGGCTCTGTCGGCATTGGCACTGACTTTCCCGTTGATGAACCTCGGGGCTGCTTTCGGTGCATTGGTAGGCGTAGGTGCTGCTACACTGATTTCGGTAAAGCTGGGACAGAAGGATTATGATACGGCGCAACGGGTGCTGGGCAATGTGTTTGTACTGAATATTTTGTTGGGTTTGGCGTTTACCGTTATAGTCTTTCCTTTTCTTAATCCTATCCTTTATTTCTTTGGTGGCAGTGATGAGACGGTGGAATATGCGCGGCAGTTTATGGAGATAATCTTGTTGGGCAACGTTGTTACCCATCTCTATCTGGGTCTGAATGCGGTGCTGCGTGCTTCGGGACATCCCAAGCAGGCGATGTATGCCACTATTGCTACGGTGGCTATCAATACGATATTGGCTCCTATTTTTATATTTATGTTCGACTGGGGGATTCGCGGGGCTGCCATTGCTACGGTGTCTGCGCAGGTCATTGCCTTGCTGTGGCAACTCAAGCAGTTCAATAACGCCAATGAATTGCTGCACTTCCGCCGGGGTATCTTCCGTCTGAAGCGTAAGATTGTATTTGATTCACTGGCTATCGGTATGTCTCCTTTTCTGATGAACCTGGCGGCTTGCCTTATTGTAATCCTTATCAATCAGGGATTGAAGAAGTACGGAGGCGACTTGGCTATCGGTGCCTTTGGTATTGTGAACCGCTTGGTGTTTATCGTAGTTATGATTGTGATGGGATTAAACCAGGGAATGCAGCCCATTGCCGGATATAACTTCGGAGCAAAGTTGTACGACCGGGTGAACAAGGTACTGAAACTGACAATAATCTATGCCACCTGTGTGACAACCTTTGGCTTCTTGGTAGGGATGCTGGCACCTAATCTGGTGGTGGGTATCTTTACATCAGACGCAGAATTGACGGAACTTTCGGCTACGGGATTGCGTATTACGGTGATGTTCTTCCCCATTATCGGTTTCCAGATGGTAACCTCCAATTTCTTCCAAAGTATAGGGATGGCGGGCAAGGCGATATTCCTTTCACTTACGCGGCAGATGCTGATTCTGCTTCCTTGTCTGCTTATTCTGCCGCACTTCTTTGGCGTGGCCGGGGTGTGGTATAGTATGCCGGTATCCGATTTACTTGCAAGCTTGATAGCACTGGTGATGCTGGTTTATCAATTCCGTAAGTTTAAGACTGCTGCAGCACATTAAAATAAAATTTTTCATATGCTTTCTGTAGATATTCCGTAAGAATATTTATATTTGCTATCTGCAAACTAATAGATTAACAAGCATATGGACAATAATTTTATAGTCAATATAGGCCGTCAGTTGGGTAGTGGTGGACGGGAGATAGGCGAGAAGCTGGCTACCCGTCTGGGAATTGATTTTTATGATAAGGAGCTGATTAGGCTGGCTTCCGAAGAGAGTGGACTATGTTGTGAGTTTTTTGAAAAAGCTGATGAGAAAGCTTCACAAGGCATTATTGGAGGGCTCTTCGGCATGCGTTTCCCTTTTGTCAGTGACGGGGCTATCCCTGCTACGAATTGCCTGAGTAATGATGCTCTGTTCAAAGTGCAAAGTGACGTGATACGCCGATTGGCGGAGGAGAAGTCCTGCGTGTTCGTGGGACGTTGTGCTGATTATATTCTTCGGGATAATCCACGCTGTGTCAATGTTTTCATTTCCTGCTCCAATGAAGAGCGCATCAAACGCCTTTGCCGAATGCATTCCATTTCTGAGCGTGAAGCGGAGGAGATGATGAACAAAGCGGATAAGAAACGCGCCGAATACTATAACTACTACAGCTATAAAAAATGGGGGGCTGCCGAGACATATCATTTGTGTATCGATTCCTCTGTATTGGGAGTTGAGGGAACGACGGATTTCATAGAGGAATTTGTGAAACAGAAACTCAATCTCAGGTAAACTGAGTGCTCGGTATGTCACGATTGAGATTCCTCTTACTGTTGTGGGTGTTCTTTCTGCCGGGTATAAAGGTATACGGAAGTTCCGAGACTTCGGCAAGTGTGGACCGGATGTCTTTCAATGCACACTGGAATACTCCTATCGAATCAATGAATGGTACACTAAACCTGGTGGATGACTATTACCTGACGGACGGTACTCCGGTGACCGACCGTAACTACGGGGAAATGAACAATGGAGCATTGGATGTGACGCGCCCCAATGCCGCCCATTTTGCCAACCGTGACCCACGGCTTTACAGCACTTTGTTTGTACCCGGCATGTCGTGGAACGGCAAGGGCGGGGAAGGCAATTGGTACGGTGGCGCAGCCGCTTCTTTGTCCATGGTCTACGTCATGAAATATTTCGACCCTAAGGACACCGGTAACTCCTGGGACAATGGGCAGGACTTCTACGTGGTACGCTATAATATCAGTATCGGCGATGGTATTCGTCCCAAAGAAACCCGTGCAGGGATGTTTTCGCCGAGCATACATGTTGCCGGTCCTGCGAAACATACGCTGGTAGAACACAATATTATTCATGCCAATGCAAAGCTGGCTGCTAACGTGGACCGTACGATGATTACTTCCGATTCTTGGGATGGTTTGGCCGATGACACGTTTTTCAAACAGAATACTTTCTATGCTGCCGAGGCAAGCAGATTCTCTATGATAAGCTCTACAAACAATCTGTTTGACGGCAATTGGTACATTGGTACTTACCAGCAATTGCCTGCTGACGAAAAGGCGCATACCGTTTCAGAAACCTATCAGAAGGAGGTGCTGGATGTGGACCGGAATGGGTATGAAGGGTTGCTTATGAACAACCGCATGGTATGCGGGGTGAAAGGCTACTTTGTGGATAAGGAGGCGATAGAATCTTTCTTTGATCGTTGCCGTTGATGGATAATCTTCAAAATAAAACCTCCGGTCTTTTCATATTATAGTTTTGAAAAGACCGGAGGTTTTATTTTAAGGAGGTTATTGCATTTCCTATTACATCATTGTCAGCAATATCATCTGCCCCGCCAAGATACGCAGGAACATAGTCAACGGATATACTGTAGAATAACCTACTGCCGGAGCGTCATTGCCCGATGTCTGGTTGGCATATGCCAATGCAGGAGGGTCTGTGTTACTACCGGCAATCAGACCCATTAACGTGAAGTAGTTCACCTTGCAGTAGAAGCGGGAAATCATACCGATTATCAACAAAGGAATAACGGTTATCAGGAAACCATATCCCACATACAGCAATCCGCTGCCTTCTACCACGGTCTGCACAAAATGCTCACCGGCTTCTATGCCGACGCTGGCAAGGAAGAGCACGATACCGATTTCACGCAACATCAAGTTGGCACTCATGGTGGTGTATGTCACAAGATGCATTTTGTGACCGAAACGTCCGATGAGGATGGCCACTACCAGCGGACCACCAGCCAAACCTAACTTAACCGGTGTCGGCATACCCGGGAATGTGATAGGTAGACTACCCAGCAGGATTCCCAAAAAGATTCCCACAAAAATAGTTACGATATTCGGAGTGTCCAAACGTTTCAACTGATTACCCAATACGCCGGCTACACGTTCTACGGCATCCTGCTGGCCGACCACCATTACGCGGTCACCTACCTGAAGTACCAGATTGGGATCGGCAAACAAGTCCATACCCGAACGGTTGATACGGGTTACATTTACACCGTACATGCTGCGGAAGTGGAGGCTTCCCAACTTCTTGCCATTGATTTCGGACTTGGTGACGAGGATACGGCGGGAAACCATCGGAGTGTCCTGCTTTTCCCAGTCTACGTGTATTTCTTTTCCGATAAAGGCAGCCACCGCTTCGGCATCTTCTTCGGAACATACGATGAAGAGCTGGTCTCCTACGTGGAATATTGTTTCATGATTGGGGATACTGACGTGCCCCTCGTGGCGTATGCGCGAACATACAAACGGACGTCCCAGGAAATCCTTTATCTGGAGCAGGGTCTTTCCGGAAATTGATTCATTGCGTACTTCGAGGTGAAGCATGTGCGGCTGATGCTTAACATCGGCTTCCTGCGTGTTGAGTTCCTGTTCCTCTTTCTTGAGGTTCACCCGGCAGATATAGCGGATGGCTATGATGGAACCTATGATACCTACCACACCAAGCGGATAGGCGCAGGCATATCCCAGTGCAATGGGGTCTCCCGTATAGTTTATCTGGTTCAGGGCTTCTTGTGCGGCACCCAGACCCGGAGTATTGGTTACGGCACCATAGAGAATACCTACTATCATTGGCAAGTCTATTCCTCCGTCAATGAAGTAGATGCTCAATGCTACTGCGATATTCAGCAATACGATGCCGACAGCAAGCATGTTCAGCCGCATACCCCCTTTCTTAAAGGAAGAGAAGAAGGAGGGCCCGACTTGCAGACCGATACAGAATACAAATAAAATCAAACCGAATTCGCGGATGAAATGCAAAATGTGTGTTTCGCCCGTGAAGCCAAAATGGCCCATCAGGATACCGGCAAAGAGGACGAATGTAACCCCCAACGATACCCCGAAAATCTTAATCTTACCCAGCAATACGCCCACAGATATTACGAATGCATACAAACAAACGATGTGAGCGACAGATGAAGGGTCCCATAGCAAGCTTTCTAACCAATTCATAGTACCTTATTAATATGTCGTTTTTTTAATTTCGCGCAAAATTACTTAATAAAAAGGAGGTAGCAAAGGCTTTGTGGTACTTTTTGCTATATCAACTTTGCAAAAGTAGAGTATGCTTCCGGTGAATACGCTGAATCCGTATGGACACGGAGTCATCTGTAAGTGCAATTTTCTCTAAAAAAAGATTTTGTTCTAAGTATTTGTTTATATTTGCAAGTCTCTTGATGACAAAAATGAATAGTATTCATCTATTTAAATTTTAAATAAACTATGGCAGACAGTAAAGAAAAACTCTTCTCCGACTTTTCTCCCGTTTCCACTGAGCAGTGGATGGAGAAAGTTACCGCAGACCTGAAAGGGGCGGATTTCGAGAAGAAGCTCGTTTGGAAGACAAACGAAGGATTTAAGGTGAAACCTTTCTACCGTATGGAGGACCTGGAAGGTTTGAAGACGACAGATGCCCTTCCCGGCGAGTTTCCTTATCTCAGAGGTACCAAGAAAGACAACAATGAATGGCTTGTGCGTCAGGAAATCAAAGTGGAATGCCCCAAAGAGGCCAATGCCAAGGCGTTGGATATTTTGAATAAAGGTGTAGATTCACTCTCTTTCCATGTAAAGGCCAAGGAATTGAACGCAGAGTATATTGAAACTTTGTTGAAAGATATCTGCGCGGAATGTGTCGAGTTGAATTTCTCTACCTGCCAGGGGCATGTGGTGGAACTTGCAGAACTTCTTGTCGCTTATTTCCAGAAGAAGGATTATGACTTGACGAAATTGCAGGGCTCCATCAACTATGACTACTTCAACAAAATGCTGGCCAAAGGTAAAGAAAAAGGTGATATGGTGGCAACAGCCAAGGCGCTGCTCGAGGCTACCGCTTCCCTTCCGAAATACCGTGTATTGAATGTGAACGCGTTGACATTAAACAATGCGGGTTCTTATATTTTTCAGGAACTGGGTTATGCTTTGGCTTGGGGTAATGAATATATGAATCAGCTGGTTGATGCCGGTCTGCCGGCTGCAATGGTAGCCAAGAAGATTAAGTTCAATTTCGGTATCAGTTCCAACTACTTCCTTGAAATAGCCAAATTCCGCGCTGCACGTATGCTGTGGGCTAATATTGTGGCTTCTTACAGTCCCGAGTGTCTGCGCGACTGCGACAACAAGGGTAAGGATAACGAATGCCGCTGTGCAGCCAAGATGAAGATTCATGCGGAAACTTCTTCATTCAACTTGACTTTGTTTGATGCACACGTAAACTTGTTGCGTACGCAGACTGAGGCGATGAGTGCCGCCCTTGCCGGCGTTGACTCAATGACGGTTACTCCGTTCGACAAGACTTATGATGCTCCTAACGAATTCTCTGAGCGTATGGCGCGTAACCAACAACTGCTGTTGAAAGAAGAATCGCACTTCGATAAAGTTATTGACCCAGCTGCAGGTTCTTACTATATTGAGAATTTGACCGTCTCTATTGCCAAGCAGGCTTGGGACCTCTTCCTCACTGTAGAAGAAGACGGTGGTTTCTATGCTTCCGTGAAAGCCGGAAAAGTGCAGGCTGCCGTAAACGAAAGCAACAAGGCCCGTCATGCTGCAGTCGCCAAGCGTAAGGAAGTGTTGCTGGGTACCAACCAGTTCCCCAACTTTAATGAAAAGGCGGGAGATAAGAAACCGGTTGAGGCTACTTGCTGTTGCGGCGGCGGACATACCTGCGAAAAAGATGTTCCGACACTGAACTTTGACCGTGCTGCCAGTGAATTTGAAGCGTTGCGTCTCGAAACAGAGGCTTCCGGCAAACGCCCGAAAGCGTTTATGCTGACTATCGGTAATCTGGCCATGCGCCAGGCACGTGCACAGTACTCTTGCAACTTTCTGGCTTGTGCCGGATACGAAGTTGTGGATAACCTCGGTTTCCCCACCGTAGAAGAAGGTATAGAAGCAGCTATGGCTGCCAAGGCCGACATCGTGGTATTGTGTTCAAGTGATGATGAATATGCAGAATATGCTGTTCCTGCCTTCAAGGCTCTGAATGGCCGTGCCATGTTTATCGTAGCCGGTGCTCCTGCTTGCATGGACGACTTGAAGGCTGCCGGTATCGAGAACTTTATCCATGTCCGTGTCAACGTATTAGAGACATTAAAAGAATTCAACGCCAAACTTTTGAAGTAAGCAACTTCAATCGTAAATCGTAAATCGTCAAATCGTAAATAACATGATGCGAAAAGATTTTAAAAACTTAGATATATATGCCGCTTTTCAGCCCGTCAACGGTGCTGAGTGGCAAAAGGCTAACGGCATCCATGCTGATTGGAAAACGCCGGAACACATTGAGGTGAAGCCTGTTTATACAAAAGAAGACCTTGAGGGAATGGAACACTTGGGCTATGCTGCCGGGCTTCCTCCTTATCTGCGTGGTCCGTACTCGGTGATGTATACGTTGCGTCCTTGGACCATCCGCCAGTATGCAGGCTTTTCCACAGCGGAAGAATCAAATGCCTTTTACCGTCGTAATTTGGCTTCCGGACAGAAAGGTTTGTCCGTAGCTTTCGACTTGGCCACTCACCGTGGCTACGACCCCGACCACGAACGTGTAGTGGGTGACGTTGGTAAGGCAGGTGTATCTATCTGTTCCTTGGAGAATATGAAGGTGTTGTTCGATGGAATTCCTTTGAACAAGATGTCCGTCTCTATGACTATGAACGGTGCCGTACTTCCTGTTATGGCATTCTACATCAACGCAGGTCTGGAGCAGGGTGCCAAGTTGGAAGAAATGGCTGGTACTATCCAGAACGATATCTTGAAGGAATTCATGGTGCGTAATACCTATATCTACCCGCCTGCATTCTCTATGAAGATTATCTCTGACATCTTTGAATATACTTCCCAGAAAATGCCTAAGTTCAACTCTATCTCCATCTCCGGCTACCACATGCAGGAAGCGGGTGCTACGGCAGACATCGAGTTGGCTTACACCCTGGCAGACGGTTTGGAATATCTGCGTGCCGGAACGGCTGCGGGTATTGACATCGATGCTTTCGCACCGCGTCTCTCTTTCTTCTGGGCCATCGGAACGAACCACTTTATGGAAATTGCCAAAATGCGTGCCGCACGTATGTTGTGGGCAAAGATTGTGAAGCAGTTCAACCCGAAGAATCCGAAGTCGCTGGCTTTGCGTACGCACTCCCAGACTTCCGGCTGGTCGCTGACAGAGCAAGACCCGTTCAACAATGTGGGCCGCACTTGTATCGAGGCGATGGCTGCTGCATTGGGACATACCCAGTCACTGCATACCAATGCTCTTGACGAGGCTATTGCCTTGCCGACGGATTTCTCTGCACGTATTGCACGTAATACGCAGATTTATATTCAGGAAGAAACTTACATTTGCAAGAATGTAGACCCATGGGGTGGCTCTTATTATGTGGAAAGTTTGACTAATGAGTTGGCTCACAAGGCTTGGGAATTGATTCAGGAAGTAGAGAAGCTGGGCGGTATGGCAAAAGCCATCGAAACCGGTATCCCCAAGATGCGTATCGAAGAGGCTGCTGCGCGTACACAAGCCCGTATCGATAGCGGTTCGCAGACCATTGTCGGTGTGAACAAGTATCGTCTGGAGAAAGAAGCTCCGATTGATATTCTTGAAATCGACAATACGGCTGTCCGTCAGGAACAGATTGAGAACCTGAAGCGTCTGAAGGAAGGACGTAACCAGGCGGAAGTGGACAAGGCATTGGAGGCTATTACTGAATGTGTAAAGACCGGTAAGGGAAACTTGCTGGAACTGGCAGTCGAGGCAGCCCGTGTCCGTGCCACTTTGGGGGAAATCTCTTATGCTTGCGAAAAGATTGTAGGACGTTATAAAGCAGTAATTAGAACTATATCAGGCGTGTATTCATCAGAAAGTAAGAATGACAGCGACTTCCACCGTGCTTGTGAATTGGCGGAGAAGTTTGCGAAGAAAGAGGGACGTCAGCCTCGTATCATGGTAGCCAAGATGGGCCAGGACGGTCACGACCGCGGTGCCAAGGTTGTTGCAACCGGATATGCCGACTGTGGCTTCGATGTGGATATGGGACCCTTGTTCCAGACACCGGTCGAGGCTGCCCGTGAAGCGGTTGAGAACGACGTTCATGTAGTAGGGGTTTCTTCATTGGCTGCCGGACACAAGACATTGGTTCCGCAGATTATCGAAGAGCTCAAGAAGTTGGGACGCGAGGATATCGTAGTGATTGCCGGTGGTGTAATTCCCGCACAAGACTATGACTTCCTTTACAAGGCAGGTGTAGCTGCCATCTTTGGCCCCGGTACTCCGGTTGCCAAGGCTGCTTGCCAGATATTGGAAATCTTGTTGGATGAAGAATAATCCGACACGTTAAATGTTAAAAGAGGGACGGTATGTGTTTACATATCCGTCCCTTTTTCTTAATCTGTGTTATAGAACATACTTTTTTAGTTGGATAATTTGCAGATTTATCAGAAGTCCGTATCTTTGCAATGTGTTTTTCATAGTATTAGATTTAAGGTTAACAAAGGTTGGAGTACAGCGGTACTCCTTTTTTTATGTCCGTACGTCAGCTTTGGGGGAGAAAAATCACCTGGTCTATGTTATCGTTTCTTGCTTATAGTTTCGTTCTTGCCCCCTTTTTATTACCTTTGTCCCGCTAAAAGAATAACGAATGATAGTTTGTATTGCCGAAAAGCCCTCTGTGGCGCGTGACATAGCCGATGTATTGGGAGCGAAAGAAAAGAAGGACGGATACATCGAAGGAAACGGATACCAGGTGACCTGGACATTCGGCCATCTTTGTACGCTGAAGGAGCCGCATGAATATACCCCTAACTGGAAGTCATGGAGTTTGGGAAGCCTCCCCATGATACCTCCCCGTTTCGGCATTAAGCTGATTAGCAATCCCACATACGAGCGCCAGTTCCATACGATAGAGAACCTCATGCAACATGCCGATATGATTATAAACTGCGGTGATGCCGGGCAGGAAGGAGAATTGATACAGCGCTGGGTGATGCAGAAAGCCGGGGCACGTTGCCCGGTGAAACGTCTTTGGATATCTTCATTGACAGAGGAAGCCATCCGTGAGGGCTTTGCCAAGCTGCGCGATGCGTCGGATTTCCAGCCTTTGTACGAAGCAGGCTTGTCGCGTGCCATTGGCGACTGGCTGCTCGGGATGAATGCCACCCGCCTCTACACCATGAAGTATGGGCAGAACCGGCAGGTACTTTCTATCGGCCGTGTGCAAACGCCGACACTGGCGCTGATTGTAAACCGTCAGTTGGAAATACAGAATTTTGTTCCCAAGCAATACTGGGAGCTGAAGACCGTCTATCGAGATACCACTTTCTCCACCATCCTCCGGAAAAGTGAGGAGGAACTGGTATTGGAAGCCGAGAAGCAGAAAGAGGCTATAGCTGCCGGGAAGAAACCTAAAAAAGAAGAAGAGAATCGGGGTATCGACCCCATTACCGACCGCGAACGTGGGCTTGTTTTATTGGACCAGATTAAGAATTCTCTTTTTACCGTGACGGATGTCACCAAGAAAGAGGGGAGGGAGGCGCCACTCCGCTTGTTTGACTTGACTTCTTTGCAAGTGGAATGTAACAAGAAGTTTGCCTATTCCGCTGATGAGACGCTGAAAATCATCCAGTCTTTGTATGAGAAGAAAGTGGCTACCTATCCACGTGTAGACACTACCTATTTGAGTGATGACATCTATCCCAAATGCCCCGGCATCTTGAAAGGTCTGCGTGATTACGAGACATTTACAGCCCCTTTGACAGGAACTGCATTGTTGAAGTCCAAAAAGGTTTTCGATAACTCGAAGGTAACAGACCACCACGCCATTATTCCTACCGGTCAGCATCCGCAGAATCTGACGGATATGGAGCGTCGCGTATTCGATTTGATAGCACGCCGTTTCATTGCTGTATTCTATCCCGATTGTAAGTTTGCCACTACCACCGTATTGGGCGAGGTAGAGAGCATAGAGTTCAAGGCTACCGGCAAGCAGATTCTGGAACCGGGTTGGCGTATTATCTTCGGCATCCCCTCGGCACAATCGCAGGAGGAGAAAGAGGAGAAGGGAGAAGAGGAGAATGTGCTTCCGGCTTTTGTGAAAGGAGAAAGCGGACCGCACGTCCCCGATTTGTATGAGAAGTGGACGCAGCCGCCCCGGCCTTATACGGAAGCCACCCTGCTGCGTGCTATGGAAACGGCGGGCAAGCTGGTGGATAACGACGAACTGCGTGATGCGCTGAAGGAAAACGGTATCGGTCGTCCATCTACCCGTGCAGCCATCATCGAGACGCTGTTCAAGCGAAACTATATCCGCAAGGAAAAGAAGAATCTGATAGCCACCCCTACCGGTGTGGAGCTGATACAGATTATCCATGAGGAGCTGTTGAAGTCGGCGGAACTGACCGGTATTTGGGAGAAAAAGCTACGTGAGATAGAAAGGCGGACATATAATGCCGGACAATTCTTGGAAGAATTGAAGCAGATGGTATCGGAAGTCGTGATGAGTGTACTTTCTGATAACAGCAACCGCCACATCACCATCCAAGCGCCTGCTCCCGAAAAGGGCAGTAAGGCTTCTGCCAAGACAGAGGCTGCCGATAAGCCGAAAAAGGAACCGAAGAAAAGAACACCGAGAAAGTCTGCCGCCGCAGGTAAAAAGACGGAGCAGGCTTCGGGCGCTGTGGCAGCTTCAAGTACGGAGGCTTCCGTACAAGCTGACGATTTCGTCGGTCAGCCTTGTCCGCTTTGCGGAAAAGGTACCGTTATCAAGGGGAAAACGGCTTACGGTTGTTCCGAATGGAAATCCGGATGCACATTCCGTAAGCCGTTTGAATAAGGGTAATCACATTAAATAATTCTCTCCGCCATGTATTTCTAGAGGGGAGCAGCCATCAGCGCCTGGCGGATGCTTCCTTGCTGCAGCAATTCCTTGACCTCCTGCAAGGAAAGCAGGTGTACGGTCAGGTTTTCCGTATCTTCCAACTGTTGCTCGGAGATTTTCTCCACGTCCGTAGCCAGGAAACAGTAGGTAATGTTGGTGTGGGTACTTGGATTGGGAGAGATTTGCATGAACTCTTTCCATACTCCGTTTCCATAGCCGGTTTCTTCCAAAAGTTCCCGTTGTGCGGAAACCATCGGAGAGCCGTCCTCTTCTTCGCATACCCCTGCACAGAGCTCATAGGACGTTTCTTGTATGCCATGCCGGTATTGGCGGATAAAGACAAATTGTCCGTCATGGGTGATGGCAATGGTATTCACCCAGTTGGGATATTCCAATATATAATAGGAGGGAATGTGGTTGCCGTTGGGCAGTACTACATGGTCTTTACGCACAGTGAGCCATGGGGCCCGATGAAGGTATTCGCTGGATAAGACGGTCCAGGTGTCTTTTGATTTTTCCATAATGGTAGAATTGACTATATTTTAAACAGCATCCCTCCGATATTATCTGTCGTGGCTCCCGTCACCGAGGCGAGGCATCCGGGTGTGTCCGCCATATAGAGGGCACCCAGGAAAGCAAAGATTAGGGCTTCCTTGTATTCTATGATTTGCCGGCTGGGAATCACGATCTCACACGGACACAAGGCGTCGATACGTTCTATGAGGAACTTGTTGAATGCACCTCCGCCGGTAATCAGCAGTTTTCCGTTACCATCGGGCAAGGGGTGGGCGGTGATGATGCGTGATATTTGCCAGGCGGCATGCTCGTAAAAGGTACGTAGCATATTCTCCATACTCAAGCCATAACGCTCGAGCATGGGATATACCAGCGTTTCCACCCACTCCCGTCCCAATGACTTCGGTCCGGACTGATGGTAGAAATCCATTCCGTTCAGTTCGTCCAGCAGTTCTTGGCAGATGTTGCCTTGCCGTGCTATCTCGCCGTCACGGTCAAATTCCAATCCTATTTGCCGGCAGTAATGGTTGATGACGTAATTCACCGGACTGATGTCAAAAGCGATGCGCCGCTCGTCCTGCTCGAATGAGATGTTGGAGAAACCGCCGATATTCAAACAGAAGTCGTAGTCGGCAAAAAGCAACCGGTCGCCAATAGGTACGAGTGGAGCGCCCTGCCCACCCAGCATGATGTCCAGCCGCCGGAAATCCGAAACGGTAGGTATACGGGTTTCAGCGGCAATGGCGGCTCCGTCACCTATTTGGTACATGATTCTCTTTTGAGGCTCATGGAAGATGGTATGCCCGTGGGAGGCGATAATATCGGGGTGGACTCCAAATTCTTGCATGAACTCGTTGACACGTTCACCGAGAAACTTTCCATAGGAGCTGTGGAAAGTGATGAACTCCAAAGCACTCATTGTCTGTGCACCGGTACCCAATATCTGCTTCATGGCGTCGGGGTAGCTATAGCCTTTTGCACAGTCTATGTGGAAAGACCATTTTCCGGCTTGCTGCCGGAAAGTGCAACAACATACGTCCAGCCCGTCAAGGGAAGTGCCGGACATCAGGCCGATGGCTTGAATTTGGAAGTCTTTCATCCTGATTTTCTTGTTTTATTTATAATTGAGGTAGAATTCGACAACAGCTTCTATTCCTTTACGGAAGATGTCCAACGGTATATTCTCATTAGGTGAGTGGATGGCGTTGGATTCGAGCCCGAAGCCCATCAGAATGGTTTTGATGCCCAGTACTTGCTCGAAAGTGGAGATGATGGGGATACTTCCACCCCGACGCACTGCCAGCGGTTTCTTTCCAAAAGCTTTTTCAAAACCTTTTTCGGCGGCTTGGTAGGCGGGTAGGGTGATGGGACATACATATCCTTGGCCTCCATGCATCGGAGTGACTTTTACCTGTACTGAATCCGGCGCTATGTCCAGAATGTAGTCGGCAAAGAGCCGGGATATCTTGTGGTGGTCCTGGTGGGGAACCAACCGGCAGGATACCTTGGCGTATGCCTTGGATGGGAGCACGGTCTTGGACCCTTCACCCGTATATCCGCCCCAGATGCCGCATACGTCGAAAGACGGACGGCAACTATTACGTTCCAGCGTACTGTAACCTTTCTCTCCGAAAAGTGCTTTTACATGGATAGCCTTTTTGTATTTCTCTTCGTCGAAAGGAATGCGGGCTATCATGTCGCGCTCGGCTTGGGGAACTTCTTCCACATCGTCATAGAAGCCCGGTACGGTGATACGTCCCTCTGCGTCCGTCACTTGGCTGATTATCTGGCAAAGCACATTGATGGGGTTGGCAACAGCACCGCCGAAGTGACCGCTGTGCAGGTCGCGGTTGGGGCCGGTCACTTCTATTTCCCAATAGGCCAGTCCGCGCAGTCCGGTGGTCAGTGAAGGCAGGTCTGCACCAAGCATGCTGGTGTCCGAAACCAGAATGACGTCTGCTTTCAGCAACTCTTTGTGCTCCTGGCAGAAGCTTTCTAAGCTGGGCGAACCGATTTCTTCTTCTCCTTCGAAGATGAATTTTACGTTGGTTTGCAGCAGTTCGTTGCGTACGAGGTATTCAAACGCTTTCACTTGTATGAAAGATTGCCCTTTGTCATCATCAGCACCGCGTGCCCAGATATGTCCGTCGCGTATTTCCGGTTCAAAGGGGTCGCTTTTCCAAAGTTCGAGAGGTTCGGCTGGCATCACGTCGTAGTGGGCATATACCAATACGGTCTTGGCGTCCGGGTCTACGATTTTTTGTCCAAAAACAATCGGGTTACCTTTGGAGGGCATTACGAGGGCTTCATCCGCTCCGGCTTCGAGCAGCAACTGTGCCCAGCGTTCGGCGCAGGCAAGCATATCGTCGTGATGCTCGGGTTTGGCACTGATGCTTGGAATGCGAATGAGGCTGAACAAGTCTTCCAGCATTTTAGGCTCGTTCTCGGTGATGTATTTCTTTATTTCCATGGGTGAATATTATAGTTGTGTTGTTCTGTCAATCAGGTAATAATCCAACAATGTCATTGCTGTCATTGCTTCCACGATGGGTACTGCGCGTGGCAATACACACGGGTCATGGCGTCCTCGGGCTTTCAGGGTGGTGTCTACACCGTCAATGTTCACGGTGTGTTGCTCCATCAGTACGGTTGCCACGGGTTTGAAGGCTACACGGAAATAGATGTCTTGCCCGTTACTGATTCCACCTTGTATACCGCCCGAATGATTGGTGCGGGTCTCGATACGTCCGTTATTGTTGTAGAACACATCATTCTGCTCCGAGCCTTTCTGCTTTAATCCCTTGAAACCGTCTCCATACTCAAATGCTTTTGCTGCATTGATGCTGAGCATGGCTGCTCCAAGTGCTGCATGGAGCTTACCGAATACGGGTTGTCCCAGTCCGATGGGGCATCCTTTGACGACACAAGTCACCACTCCTCCGATGGTATCTCCTTCTCCCTTTATCTTGAAGATGAGTTCTTCCATTTCTTTTGCCTTCGCCGGGTCGGGGCAGCGGACCGGATTGGTCTCTATCAGGTCGAGGTCGTATGCGGTATAATTTTCTTCAAGGCGGATAGGACCTACTTGTGAAGTGTACGCCGTGATGTGTATACCCAGCTGCTTCAGCGCCAATTTGGCCAGGGCACCCGCTACTACACGCGAGATTGTTTCACGGGCTGATGAACGTCCGCCTCCGCGGTGGTCGCGGATGCCATATTTCACTTTATAAGTATAGTCGGCATGTGACGGTCGGTAGACTTCTTTCAGATTATTGTAATCGTCAGAATGTTGGTTTTGGTTCCATACAATGAATCCTATGGGGCAGCCTGTGGATTTTCCTTCGAAGATGCCGGAGAGGAACTCCACTTTATCACCTTCTTTCCGGGCGGTAGTGATACGTGACTGTCCGGGGCGGCGTCGGTCGAGCTCTGCCTGGACGAAATCCATATCAATGACTATTCCTGCAGGGAATCCGTCTATCACTCCTCCCACGCCCTTACCGTGCGATTCCCCAAAACTGGTAAGACGGAGAATATTTCCAAATGAGTTGAACATATCAAATGCTTTAAAGGTTTATATATGAGGTTAATGTGCCAATACGCTTTATAAGAAATGCTTTTGACTTTATAAAGATAACAACTTTTTTTCATAAAACGTTTAAGGAAATAAGATAAAAAGTCTTTTCCGCATAAAGTTGCCTGCCTTTGCCAGAGTTTGGCCAATGGCTTGTTCTTTATAAAAATGGCTTACTCTTTATGAAATCTGCATCCGAATTTCACTCGTAATGATGAAAAAAGGAACATTTATTTTTTAGAAAAGACCTTGTACTGTAACCTTAAAAAGTGTTACTTTGCACCTTCGATTTAAAATGGGAAATTAATAGCTCCCTTGGGAAGCTTTTTATTAACTAAACAAGTACTCAAAAAAGTATGAAAAAGAATTTATTTTATTTATTTGCATTGATCTGTTCAATGAGTTTATTCACGGCTTGTAGTGATGATGATGATGAAAATTGGAAGAAAGTGCCTAGTCAGATTATTACAGCTGAAAATCTGGAACTGGAAACTAATATTCCGACAAGTTCTGATGCTAGTGTGAAATTAGCGATGACCGATGCGCAGAATGGTATTTTGACGTTGAATAAAGTGGTTAGAGGTGCAGATGAAATAGAAATTAATGTGACTGTTGTTGAACAGACAGACGGTACTTTTAAGTTTCAAGGCGAGAAAAGTGTAACGCCTGCTACTAAGGCGGCTTGGGTGCTGCTTAGCTCTACGAATGTGAAAGTTTCGGGTACTATCACATTAGAAGGGAAAGCTACAGTTACGGTTTCTACGGAGTTTGTAGGAGATATCGTGAAGAAATATCAGTTGTGTGATGCTGTTTATTATGCTGATTCTAAAGATAGAACCAATATTTATGCTCCGGGAAGATTGACTTGGGTATCGCCTTATGGAGAAGGTGGTAATGCAGGGATTGCAGCGGATAATATCTCGACAGTAGGGACGAATGTCCTATCTGCGGCTATGATACAGCTTTTGAAAGATGTAGAGTTCAAAGCTGATGGTTCTATTGTAGCCAGCTATGCAGAAGAAATAAACATTACTATGGATCAGATGATTATGGCCGGTATGGGGCAGCTCCCTTCAACGGACGGCATTGTTTGGAAAACTTCTCCCACAAATCTGGCTTATTGGTATGTGAAGGGTGAGCATATCTATGTTGTGCTGAATATTCCTGCCATTGTAACCGAAGCATTGAAAGATGCTGAGGATTCTCAAATGACTCCGGAAGCTGTTTTGCAGATTATAGAAATGGTGAAGAGCATGAGTGGAGCTGACATCAAGAATTTGTTGGGTCAGTTGTTGGCTGGACTTGAAGATGATAATATGCTGAAAAAGTTAGATATTTCTAAAATTTCTGATAGTGATATTGAAAAGCTGATTAGCTATGTAATCGATGGTTTCCCCTTGAACTATAGAACCACCCAATTGGAGATAAAGAACGAGGAAGAGCTCGTAAGAACGGTAAATGATCTCTCTATCTATTTGGATAAGGATTTATTTGATATTTTTATGCCTGCTCTCTATCCGATGTTACCTGATGTAGATGCGTTGTTAAAGAACACGAACATTGAATTCTGGGGACAGAGTATACCTTTGTGGAATATGATTCAGATGCTGACTGCCTTGAACTCAATGACTGAAATAGAAGGAATTTGGAATGTTACTACCAGATTCAATTTAGGTATAAGTCTTGGTGACAATTCTTATAAAAAATAAGAAAAGATTTTTCTTTATCTATAAAGAGGGTTCTGTGCTTGGAATCCTCTTTTTTATTTTTTTGTTCGTTTTATTATAGAATAAAATACATTATCTTTGCCTGCATCAAATTTGAATAAATATGACTGAAACGGAAAGACTGCAAATCATTGCCCTTGTCAAGAACGAGGTCGTCCCTGCCATTGGTTGTACAGAACCTATAGCAGTAGCATTGTGTGTAGCAAAGGCTGTGGAAGTGTTGAATAAGCGTCCCGAAAAGATAACCGTATTGCTGAGTGCCAATATTCTGAAGAATGCAATGGGAGTGGGTATTCCTGGTACGGGGATGATTGGATTACCGATTGCTGTGGCGCTTGGCGCTTTAATAGGCAAGTCGGTATATCAATTGGAGGTTTTGAAAGACAGTACCCCTGATGCAGTGGAGGCAGGAAAGCGTTTCATAGAAGAAAAGCGTATCCATATATCCTTAAAAGACGATATAGAAGAGAAACTTTATATAGAAGTCTGCTGTGAAGCCGATACGGACAAGGCAACCGCCATTATTGCTGGTGGACATACTTGCTTTACTTATATAACGCACAACGGGGATATCCTGCTGGACAAACAAACCGCTTCTTGCATCGAAGAGGAGGAGGATGTATTGGACTTGACTTTACGCAAAGTGTATGACTTCGCCATGACAACCCCATTAGACGACATTCGTTTTATTCTTGATACGGCACGACTGAACAAGACTGCCGCCGAACGTTCCTTCGAAGGTGAATATGGTCATGGACTGGGTAAAATCCTACGTGGCACTTACGAACACCGGATTATGGGCGACAGTGTCTTCTCTCATATCCTTTCTTACACTTCGGGAGCATGTGATGCCCGTATGGCCGGTGCCATGATTCCGGTGATGAGCAATTCCGGCAGTGGCAATCAAGGGATATCCGCTACCCTTCCCGTACTGGTCTATGCCGAAGAAAATGGAAAATCGGAAGAAGAATTGATTCGTGCCTTGATGTTGAGCCATTTAACAGTAATCTATATCAAGCAGAGTTTGGGACGCTTATCTGCCTTATGCGGTTGTGTGGTTGCTGCTACGGGTTCCAGTTGCGGTATAACTTGGCTAATGGGAGGAACTTATGAACAGGTGGCATATGCTGTGCAGAACATGATTGCCAATCTTACCGGAATGATTTGTGATGGTGCCAAACCCAGTTGTGCATTGAAAGTAACTACCGGAGTTTCAACCGCAGTGCTTTCAGCCATCATGGCCATGGAAAACCGTTGTGTGACTTCCGTAGAAGGTATTATTGATGAGGATGTGGATCAGAGTATCCGTAATCTGACAAAAATCGGTTCTAAAGGAATGAATGAAACGGATAAATTGGTATTGGAGATAATGACAAGTAAATAATATAGAATTTGAAAATTAAAGAATTAAAAATTAAAGAATTACCATGCGGCATGCTTAATACTGTGTAGTCTGATTCTTTAATTTTTAATTCTTTAATTTTTAATTCTTTAGTGGCAGCATCCGCCTCCACATTCATGGTCGCCGCATCCGTCGCCACAGTCACCACAACCGCAGCTGCCGCAACCGCCACCCATCATACGGGCAACTTCAGCAAGCTCTTCGTTCGTAGCCGGACGGCTTTCCACCACTTCTCCGGTAAAGTTCAAATCACAACCTGCGAGTGGATGATTCATGTCCATTACAACTACGTCTTCCTTTACTTCTACTACACTTCCATTGATGCGTTGACCTTCAGAAGTCATCAAGGGGATGACGGCGCCTTCCACTACACGGTCGCTGTCGAATTCTCCTTCTATCATGAAGATTTCTTTGGGGAGGTCAATAACATGGTCGTCGTCATATTCACCATAAGCTTCTGATGCCGGAATGGTAAAGTCGAATTTATCGCCTATCTGCAAGTCTTTTATCTGGGCTTCAAAGGGTTCGAGTGTCATTCCCAGACCTGAGATAAACTGAAAAGGATGCTCTACGGGTGCTTCTTCTTCGAAATCTTTTTCTCCGTTTTCGATTGAGTACAGCTTATATGCTACGGTGATGTACTTGTTTTCTACTGTTTCCATTAATTTTCTATCTTTATTTAATTAGTAAATACTTTTTTTTGAGTATTTGAAGAGACAAAGATACGAATTATTTGTTTCGGGATGTAGAGAGCCTTTGGTAATTTTCAGATTATTAAATGGTTTCAATGATTGGCAATACATTTACATTGGCTGTCTGAATGGTTCTATTTAGAACTGTTAAGTGATAAAATAGGATTTTAGGGCGATATTTTCTTACGATTATTCATATTTATCTTATTTTTTTCTTCAATTTGTTTGGAGATTATAAAAAAGCCCTTACCTTTGCAGCACGTTTGAAACAAAAAAGAAGAATTAAGTTATGAATTTACATACATCTATTAACCTGGCAGTCCTGCATATTATTCGCGTCGTGGTGGTGGCATCAAGAGCGTGAGAAAGGTTATGTATGTATTCGTACGTTAGAAGATAATTTATTAAGCCTTTCTCACTATAGTGGGAGAGGCTTTTTCATTAAAAGGAGATTTGAAAATGAAGCATCAGTTACGCAGCTCGTTCAGCACACAAGGTCGCCGCATGGCGGGAGCCCGTGCATTGTGGACGGCGAATGGTATGAAGAAGGAACAGATGGGTAAGCCCATTATCGCTATAGTCAATTCATTTACACAATTCGTCCCCGGGCATGTACATCTGCACGAAATAGGCCAGTTTGTAAAGGAAGAGATTGAAAAACTGGGGTGTTTTGCTGCGGAGTTCAATACGATTGCCATTGACGACGGTATCGCTATGGGACACGACGGTATGCTTTATTCCCTGCCTTCAAGAGATATCATTGCCGATAGTGTGGAGTATATGGTAAATGCCCATAAGGCGGATGCTATGGTTTGCATCAGTAACTGTGACAAGATTACTCCGGGGATGCTGATGGCGGCTATGAGACTGAATATACCGACTGTGTTTGTTTCAGGCGGTCCGATGGAAGCCGGGGAATGGAACGGACAGCATTTGGATTTGATTGATGCCATGATTAAATCTGCTGATGAAAGTGTGAGCGATAAAGAGGTGGCACAGATTGAGCAACATGCCTGCCCCACTTGCGGATGCTGCTCAGGCATGTTTACCGCTAATTCCATGAATTGCCTGAATGAAGCGATTGGATTGGCACTGCCCGGTAACGGCACGATTGTAGCCACTCACGAAAATCGCAAGAAACTATTTGAGGATGCAGCCAAGTTGATTGTAGAGAATGCCTTTAGATATTATGAAGAAGGGGATGAGAGCGTACTCCCGCGAAGTATTGCTACCCGCGAGGCATTTTTGAATGCCATGACGCTGGATATTGCGATGGGCGGTTCCACTAATACGGTACTTCATTTGTTGGCTGTGGCTCACGAAGCCGGAGCGGATTTTAAGATGGACGACATTGACATGCTCTCCCGCAAGACCCCCTGCTTATGCAAGGTGGCTCCCAATACCCAAAAGTATCATGTACAAGACGTTAACCGTGCCGGTGGCATCATTGCCATCATGGATGAGCTTGCCAAGGGCGGATTGGTCGATACGAATGTCCGCCGTGTGGATGGAATGACGTTGGCAGAGGCAATCGACCGGTATAGTATTACCAGCTCTAATGTATGTAAAGAGGCAATCAAGAAATACTCCAGTGCGGCAGCCGGAAAGTTCAATCTGGTACTTGGTTCACAAAATGCGTCTTATAAGGAACTCGACACGGACCGTGCGACCGGTTGTATCCGTGATTTGGAACATGCATACAGCAAGGATGGCGGTCTGGCAGTTTTGAAGGGAAATATAGCTCAGGACGGTTGCGTTGTCAAGACTGCCGGTGTAGACGAGAGTATCTGGAAATTTACGGGGCCGGCGAAAGTCTTCGACTCACAAGATGCGGCTTGTGACGGTATTCTGGCTGGAAAGGTGGTCAGTGGAGACGTCGTCGTCATCACTCACGAAGGGCCGAAAGGTGGACCGGGTATGCAAGAGATGCTTTATCCTACTTCTTATATCAAATCCCGCCATCTGGGTAAGGAGTGTGCATTGATTACCGACGGGCGTTTCAGTGGTGGTACTTCCGGACTAAGTATCGGACATGTTTCTCCCGAAGCGGCTGCCGGTGGTAATATCGGCAAGATTAAGGATGGGGACATTATCGAAATTGATATACCGAACCGTTCTATCAATGTGAAGTTGACGGATGAAGAGCTTGCAGCACGCCCTATGACTCCGGTAACCCGCAACCGTGAAGTCTCCAAAGCATTGAAAGCATATGCCAGTATGGTGAGTTCCGCTGACAAAGGGGCTGTGAGGCTGATTGATTAAAAGCCCCCCTTTCCGAAAGCGAGGGGAGGAAAGAATGAAACAAATTTTTCAAGCTACTATTGAGCTTTTAAATATAATGAATAGATAAAGTATGGCTGATAATAATAAAAAGAGTAACTTTTCCTCCCTCTCCCAAGGAGAGGGTCGGGGTGAGGCTCTAATAACAGGCGCAGAAGCATTGATGCGCTCTCTGGAGCATCAGGGAGTAAAGACCATTTTCGGTTATCCGGGAGGGAGCATCATGCCGGTATTCGATGCCTTATACGACCACCGGAAGGAATTGAACCACATCTTGGTTCGCCATGAACAAGGAGCAACCCATGCGGCACAAGGCTTTGCACGTGTATCAGGCGAGGTTGGCGTTTGTCTGGTTACCAGTGGACCGGGTGCTACCAATACTATCACGGGCATTGCAGATGCCATGATTGACAGTACGCCTATCGTTGTCATTGCCGGCCAGGTAGGGACGAACTTCTTGGGTACGGATGCATTTCAGGAAGTGGACTTGGTAGGCATTACTCAGCCTATCACGAAATGGAGTTACCAGATTCGTCGTGCAGAAGATGTGGCCTGGGCAGTGGCACGTGCTTTCTATGTGGCAAAGAGCGGACGTCCGGGACCGGTCGTGCTGGATTTTGCTAAAAACGCCCAAGTGGAGAAAACAGAATATGCGCCTACTAAGGTGGACTATGTCCGTAGCTATCTTCCCGTTCCCGAAATGGAGCCGGAGGCCATACGGAAGGCTGCTGAATTAATAAATGGTGCGGAACGGCCTTTGGTGCTGGTAGGACAAGGCGTGGAGCTGGGAGAAGCCCAGCAAGAGCTTCGTGCTTTCATTGAGAAAGCCGGAATGCCTGCCGGATGCACTTTATTGGGACTTTCCGCATTACCTACGAACCATCCGTTGAACAAAGGAATGCTTGGTATGCACGGTAACCTGGGGCCCAATATCAATACCAATAAATGTGATGTCCTTATCGCCGTAGGCATGCGCTTTGATGACCGTGTGACGGGTAAATTGGAAACATATGCCAAGCAGGCGAAGATTATCCACTTTGATATTGACCCTGCCGAAATAGATAAGAATGTAAAGACCGATGTTGCTGTCCTGGGAGATTGCAAAGAGACACTGGCTGCCGTTACCCAATTGCTGGAACCCGCCAACCATCAGGAATGGATTGACAGTTTCCGGCAATACGAGGAAGTGGAAGAGGAAAAGGTAATCCGTCCGGAATTACATCCGGCAGGAAAAGCGCTAAGCATGGGTGAGGTGGTGCGTGCTGTGAGTGAGGCTACCCATAACGAGGCGATATTGGTGACTGATGTCGGCCAGAATCAGATGATGTCCGCCCGTTATTTCAAATACAGCAAGGAACGTAGCATTGTTACTTCCGGTGGCCTGGGTACTATGGGCTTCGGCCTTCCGGCAGCTATCGGTGCCACTTTTGGACGTCCGGACCGCACGGTATGCGTATTCATGGGAGACGGCGGCTTGCAGATGAACCTGCAGGAACTGGGTACCATCATGGAACAAAAGGCTCCGGTGAAGATGATTCTGTTGAACAATAACTTCCTGGGCAATGTTCGTCAATGGCAGGCGATGTTCTTCAATCGTCGTTATTCGTTTACTCCGATGATGAATCCGGATTATATGAAGATTGCTTCGGCATATGATATTCCTGCACGCAGGGTAATGACCCGCGAGGAGTTGGCAAAAGCGATTGACGAGATGATAGCAACCGACGGACCATTCCTGCTCGAAGCTTGTGTGGAGGAAGAAGGAAATGTAATGCCGATGACACCTCCGGGCGGTTCGGTCAATCAGATGTTGTTGGAATGCTGAAGTCATGCGAAATTAAAGAATTTACTCTATCTATGGATAAAAAACTATATACAATCATTGTTCATTCGGAAAACTTTGCCGGTTTGCTGAATCAGGTGACGGCTGTGTTTACCCGCCGGCAGATAAACATCGAGAGTTTGAATGTATCGGCCTCCTCCATCAAGGGGGTACATAAATATACCATTACCGCTTGGACGGACAAGGATACCATTGAAAAGGTGACCAAGCAGATTACCAAGAAAATAGATGTGCTGCAAGCCCATTATTTCACGGATGATGAAATCTATCAGCACGAGATTGCCCTTTATAAAATAACGACCCCTACGCTGGAAGAAAAACCGGAGGTGTCCAAAGTAATCCGTAAGTACAATGCCCGTATTGTGGAGGTGAATGCTGTATTTGCCATTGTTGAGAAGAATGGCATGAGTGAGGAAATAACCAATCTTTATGAGGAGTTGCGCCAGTTGGATTGCGTACTTCAGTTCGTCCGTTCGGGTCGCGTAGCCATTACGACCAGCTGCTTTGAGCGTGTCAATGAATATCTGGCGGACCGTGAAGCAAAATATCGTCAAAGTAAACACCAGGAATCATGATGAGCGAGAACAATAAAATAGGTACCCACAAGTTTGTTGCCGAACCGTTTCATGTCGACTTTACCGGACGGCTGACAATGGGAGTATTGGGCAACCATTTGTTGAATTGTGCGGGTTTCCATGCCAGCGACCGCGGTTTTGGCATCGCGACTCTAAACGAGGACAATTATACTTGGGTATTGTCCCGTCTGGCTGTCGAACTGGATGAAATGCCTTATCAGTACGAAGATTTCTCCATTCAGACTTGGGTGGAGAATGTCTATCGCCTTTTTACAGACCGTAATTTCGCTATCATCGATAAGGAGGGCAAGAAGATTGGGTATGCACGTTCCGTTTGGGCGATGATTAGCATGAATACCCGTAAGCCGGCAGATTTGCTGGCTCTTCATAGTGGCAGCATTGTAGATTATGTTTGCGATGAGCCTTGCCCGATAGAAAAACCTTCGCGGATAAAGGTGGCCTCAAAGGAACCGGTTGCTGCTTTGGTAGCCAAATACAGTGATATTGACATTAACGGGCATGTGAACAGCATCCGTTACATTGAGCATATCCTTGATTTGTTCCCAATAGAGATGTATAAGGAGAAGCGCATCCGTCGTTTTGAAATGGCATATGTAGCCGAAAGCTATTATGGGGATGAGTTGACTTTGTTCATGGATGATGCCGGTGAGGGCGTTTACGATGTGGAGGTGAAAAAGAATGGCAGCGAAGTGGTCTGTCGCTCTAAAGTGATATTTACAGAGAAATAAATAAATTTATCAACGTTGGCGTAAGCCACAAATAAAAATTAAAACAAAAAATGGCACAATTGAATTTTGGCGGTGTTATTGAGAATGTAATGACCCGCGAAGAATTTCCTTTGGAAAAAGCACGTGAGATTTTGAAAGATGAAACAATTGCAGTAATTGGTTATGGCGTACAAGGCCCGGGCCAGGCTTGCAACCTGCGTGATAACGGTTTCAATGTGATTGTAGGACAACGTCCGGGCAAGACATACGAAAAGGCGGTGGCTGACGGATGGGTACCGGGTGAGACTTTGTTCGGCATCGAAGAGGCTTGTCAGAAAGGTACTATCGTCATGTGTCTGTTGTCTGACGCAGCTGTAATGTCTGTATGGCCGACTATCAAACCTTATTTGACTCCCGGAAAGGCTCTTTACTTCTCTCATGGTTTTGCTATTACCTGGAACGACCGTACCGGCGTGGTTCCTCCTAAAGATATTGATGTTATTATGGTTGCTCCCAAAGGTTCCGGTACTTCACTTCGTACCATGTTCCTCGAAGGGCGTGGCTTGAACTCATCATATGCCGTCTATCAGGATGCTACGGGTAAGGCTTTTGACAAGACGATTGCACTGGGTATCGGTATTGGTTCGGGATATTTGTTCGAGACAACTTTCATCCGCGAAGCCACTTCCGACTTGACCGGTGAACGCGGTTCATTGATGGGTGCTATCCAGGGATTGCTGTTGGCTCAGTATGAAGTATTGCGCGAAAACGGCCATACTCCTTCTGAAGCATTCAATGAAACAGTGGAAGAGTTGACTCAATCTTTGATGCCATTGTTTGCCAAGAACGGTATGGACTGGATGTATGCCAACTGTTCTACTACGGCACAGCGTGGTGCGCTGGATTGGATGACCCCGTTCCATGATGCCATCAAGCCGGTTGTACAGAAATTGTATGCAAGTGTGAAGTCGGGCAACGAAGCTCAGATTTCTATCGACAGTAACTCCAAACCCGATTATCGTGAGAAGCTGAATGCAGAATTGAAAGCCTTGCGTGAAAGCGAAATGTGGCAGACAGCTGTTACAGTTCGTAAACTTCGTCCGGAAAACAATTAATCAGCTTTATATAAATAGGTGAAATACCCTCTTCGGTGTTACCGGAGGGGGTATTTCTTTATTATTGATTCCCTATATTTTGAATAAACTCCAATAGCCTCCGGTAAAAACCGTGATGTTTCAGCGTCTCTGCCTCTCCCAATATCACCAGCTTCATACGTGCCCGGGTGATGGCTACATTCATTCTCCTTAAATCATTCAGGAATCCTATCTGTCCTTCTTCGTTGGTACGGACAAGGCTGATGAAGATAACATCGCGCTCTTGCCCTTGGAAGCCATCCACCGTATTTACAGTGAACAAGCTGCGATAAGGCTTGAGTGAAGCGTCTGCCTTTATCTTGCTGCGGAGATATTGCACTTGTGCCTTGTAAGGGGAGATGATGCCGATGTCTATTTTTTCTTCCAGAATGCGGTTGCCACCGATACGGTTGATGTAGATTTTCAGTTCTGATAGGAGCAGGTCCGCTTCCGCCTTATTAATGCGTCCGAAAGTCTCTCCCACAAATTCTTCTTTGAAATCCATTTCGGAGGTGTCAATCCAGTGGATGGGGGTATCCCAGTCCAGGATGCCCCGGTAACGCACTTCGGGAGCGGCTTCCAACTCGCCATTATAAAACCATTGGGAAGGAAATTTCATGATTTCCTCGTGCATGCGGTATTGTACTTTCAGCAAAGAGACAACGGCAGGTTTGTTGGACACCACTTTCTCCATCAATGTTCGTTCCAGACCTCCACGGGCAGCTTCGTAGCATTTTATGGTGGGCGGAAGTTGGCAGTGGTCACCCGCCAATACCACGCGGTCTGCTTTTCGGATAGCTATCCAGCAGGCAGCTTCTAAGGCCTGGGCTGCTTCATCAATGAAAAGGGTGCCGAAACGGCGTCCGTTCAGCAGCCGGTGATTGCTGCTTACTAGCGTGGAGGCTATGACATGTGCCCCATCAAAAAGCTCTGCATTGATTTGTATTTCCAATGCGGTGGCGCGGTCGCGCAGGCGGCTCATACGGCTGCGTACTCCTTCGCGTTCGTCATAGCTGCCACGGCGGGCACGGCTGCCCAGTTCACGGAGATTTTTTCGGATGCTCCACAGCTCCGGATAAAGCGGATGGTTCTCGAAACGACGCTCGTAGGTAAAGGAAAGCATCTTGTCGTTGACACGGGTCGGATTGCCGATACGCAGGACATTGACGCCACGGTCCACAAGTTTTTCCGAAATCCAGTCGACGGCAGTATTGCTTTGGGCACATACCAGTACCTGCGGTTCCCGATGCAGGGTTTCGTAGATGGCTTCCACTAAGGTGGTCGTTTTTCCGGTTCCTGGAGGACCATGTACAATGGCCACGTCGCGAGCACACAGCACTTTGTTTACAGCTGTTTCCTGCGTGGAGTTCAGCCAGGGAAACCGTACGGGATAGAGCTCTCGGAAACCGGCTTTCGAGGTTCCCAGCAATATGTCCCGCAATTCGGCCAGGCGGTTGCCTTTGGAGCGTAACGTATCTTCCAAGGCTTCGAACATGGTCCGATAGGATGTTTCGTCGAAATAAAGTTGCACGCCGAGGTTGTCCGTTTCCTGCACTTCCATCACGGCACCGGCTCCGGGCATTATCGCTACCATCCGTGTCTCGTCGGCATAGCTTACGGTAGCGGTGAAGTTCATATAGGTTATTTTTCCATCGGCAGACTGGCGGAAAAAACATACGGGACGGCCGAACTCAAAATTATGTTCTATATCGGTATTTTCTGTGTGTGTAATTTCTATTACTAATTGATTCAGTGAATTATAGTAACTTCGTCCCGGAGTGGCAGGATACCAGCAAAGTCCCCGTTTCACTTTCCGGGCAACCCCCATGTTTTCGGTTTGGCGTTTGAATTCCTCTTTTTCGTATTCGTATTCCATGCGCAGCAAAAGTTGCTGCTGTTGGAGGTGAATAATAGGACTATTTGAATCTTGTTCCTTCATGGTTGCAAAGGTAATCATTCTTCGCTTCCGACGGAAAAAATGCTTTATTTTGTTAAACTATTCAGCCTTTTTATTTGTTTATGATATTAATTTGTAATCTTTACAATAATGAAAAACTAAAAAATAGTGGTTATGGTATATGATTTAACGATGCTCAAAACGTTTTATGCCGCTTATTCGGAGAAGATAGAACGCGTACGGAACGTACTGCGGCGTCCGATGACTTTAGCAGAGAAAATTTTGTATGCTCATTTGTATGATGGGGATAAAGTGAAGAACTACAGACGGGGAGAAGACTATGTGAATTTCCGTCCCGACCGTGTGGCCATGCAGGATGCAACGGCTCAAATGGCCTTATTGCAATTTATGAATGCAGGCCGTGAGCAGGTTGCCGTGCCTTCCACTGTGCACTGTGACCATTTGATTCAAGCATATAAAGGTGCAAAAGAAGATATCGTGACTGCTACGAAGACCAACGAGGAGGTCTATAATTTTCTCCGTGATGTTTCCTCCCGCTATGGCATAGGTTTTTGGCAGCCGGGAGCAGGCATTATTCACCAGGTGGTATTGGAGAACTACGCATTTCCGGGTGGAATGATGGTAGGCACGGACTCTCATACGCCCAATGCCGGAGGTTTGGGCATGGTGGCCATTGGTGTGGGTGGTGCCGATGCGGTGGATGTGATGACCGGCATGGAATGGGAACTAAAAATGCCGCGTCTGATAGGCGTACACTTGAAGGGTAAATTGAGTGGCTGGGTAGCTCCCAAAGATGTTATTCTGAAGTTGGCGGGTATTCTTACTGTAAAAGGGGGAACCAATGCCATCATTGAATATTTTGGACCGGGAACCGCTTCATTGTCTGCCACTGGAAAGGCTACCATCTGCAATATGGGGGCAGAGGTGGGGGCGACTACCTCCCTTTTCCCTTACGATGAGCGCATGGGTACTTATTTGAAGGCTACCGGACGTGAAGAAGTGGTAAAAATGGCTGCTTCCGTAGCTGCCGACCTTCGCGCCGACGACGAAGTGCTGGCAAATCCGGAAAAATATTACGACCGCATCATTGAAATAGACCTCTCGCTGTTGGAACCGTATATCAATGGGCCCTTTACGCCGGATGCAGCAACACCGATATCGAAATTTGCCGAGGTAGTGATAACCAATAACTATCCCCGCCGGATGGAAGTCGGCCTGATAGGGTCGTGCACCAATTCGTCCTATCAGGATTTGAGCCGCGCAGCCTCCCTTGCCCGGCAGGTAAAGGAAAAGAATTTGAAGGTTGCTTCTCCGCTGATTGTCAACCCCGGTTCGGAGCAGATACGTGCCACTGCTGAACGCGACGGCATGATTGCCGCTTTCGAAGATATTGGCGCAACGATAATGGCGAATGCCTGCGGACCTTGTATTGGCCAGTGGAAGCGCCATACTGATGACCCCGAACGCAAAAATTCCATCGTCACCTCTTTTAACCGTAATTTTGCCAAACGTGCCGATGGAAATCCCAACACTTTTGCTTACGTCGCTTCCCCGGAGATAACGATGGCGCTGACCATTGCCGGTGACCTTTGTTTCGACCCGTTGAGGGATACGCTGGTCAATGCCAAAGGAGAGGTTGTGAAACTGTCCGAACCGGTCGGTGAAGAACTGCCGGCACACGGGTTTATAGGAGGAAAGGAAGGATACATTGCTCCAGGCAAAGGACAGACGGAAATTACGGTCAATCCTCATTCACAGCGCTTGCAACTGCTGACTCCCTTCCCAGCCTGGGATGGCATGGACTTGCTGAATATGCCTTTATTGATTAAAGTGCAAGGGAAATGTACCACCGACCACATCTCTATGGCGGGGCCATGGCTCCGTTTCCGGGGACATTTGGAGAATATTTCGGACAATATGCTGATGGGGGCTGTCAATGCTTTCAATGGAGAGACGAACAAGGTTTGGAACCGCTCCACCAATACCTATGGAACAGTGTCAGGCACTGCGAAGCTGTATAAATCAGAAGGCATCCCTTCCATTGTCGTTGCCGAAGAGAATTATGGTGAAGGGTCCAGCCGTGAGCATGCTGCCATGGAACCACGCTTCTTGAATGTACGCGTCATTTTGGCGAAAAGCTTTGCCCGTATCCATGAGACGAATTTAAAGAAACAAGGCATGTTGGCACTGACCTTTACGGATAAGGCCGATTATGACAAGATTCGGGAACGCGACCTGATTTCTGTCATGGGGTTGAAAGATTTTGCTTCGGGACGTACGTTGAAGGTGGTTCTTCATCACGAGGACGGGAGTAAAGAAAGTTTTGAAGTACAACATACGTATAACGAACAGCAGATAGCCTGGTTCCGGGCCGGTTCTGCACTTAATGCAAGATAGAATATGGAAAAAATTACTGTACCTTTTATTTCCGGCGATGGAGTGGGAGCAGAAGTGACCCCATCCATGCAGGCTGTCGTGAATGCCGCTGTCAGGAAATCCTATGGTGACCGGCGTGGCATTGAATGGAAAGAAGTGCTGGCAGGAGAACGTGCTTTCCACGAAACCGGCTCCTGGCTGCCGGATGAAACGATGGAAGCCTTCCGCACTTATAAGGTGGGCATCAAAGGTCCTTTGACAACACCTGTCGGCGGAGGTATCCGTTCGTTGAACGTGGCATTGCGTCAGACGCTTGATTTGTATGTCTGCCAACGTCCGGTACGTTGGTATAAGGGTATTGTTTCTCCACTCAAAGAGCCGCAGAAGGTGGATATGTGCGTATTCCGTGAGAATACCGAGGATATTTATGCAGGCATCGAATGGGAAGCCGGAACTCCGGAGGCTGAAAAGTTCTATCGTTTTCTCCATGATGACATGGGGGTGACAAAAGTCCGTTTTCCCGAAACCTCCTCGTTTGGCGTGAAGCCCGTTTCAAGAGAAGGAACAGAGCGCTTGGTGCGTGCCGCCTGCCAATACGCGCTTGAGCATCATCTGCCTTCCGTGACCTTGGTACACAAAGGAAACATCATGAAATTTACGGAAGGCGGTTTCAAGAAGTGGGGGTACGAGCTGGCAGAATGTGAGTTTGGTAAAGAGCTGGCAGAAGGGCGTCTGGTCATCAAGGACTGCATTGCCGATGCATTCTTGCAGAACACGTTGCTTATCCCCGAAGAATATTCCGTGATTGCCACGTTGAATCTGAACGGCGATTATGTGTCCGACCAACTGGCTGCCATGGTAGGCGGCATCGGCATTGCACCGGGTGCGAATATCAACTATAAAACGGGGCATGCCATTTTTGAGGCTACTCACGGGACGGCTCCGAACATTGCCGGGAAAGACATTGTGAATCCCTGTTCCATCATCCTTTCCGCTGTGATGATGCTTGAATATCTGGGTTGGAAGGAAGCAGCCTCTCTTATAGAGAACGCCTTGGAGGAAAGTTTCACAGAAGCCCGTGCTACTGCCGACTTGGCCCGTTTTATGCCGGGTGGCGTCTCGCTGTCCACTTCGACTTTCACCCGGGAGATTGTAAGGAGAATAGAAAATGGGAATAACGAATAAAACGAAACGATTATGAAGAAGGAGTATCTGATTTACAAGCTTTCCGAAGATTTGAAGGAAGCTACCCGGATTGAGAATGAACTGTTCAGGAAGTTTGATGTGAAGCGCGGTTTGCGTAATGAGGACGGCACGGGAGTCTTGGTGGGGTTGACCAAAATAGGCAATGTGGTCGGCTATGAACGCATCCCCGGTGGAGGGCTGAAGCCTATTCCCGGCAAATTGTTCTACCGCGGTTATGATGTGGATGACTTGGCACACGCCATCATCAAAGAGAAGCGTTTCGGTTTTGAGGAAATTGCCTACTTGTTGCTTTCCGGTCGCCTGCCCGACAAGGAAGAACTCTCTTCTTTCCGTGAACTCATCAACGACAACATGCCGCTGGAGCAGAAGACCAAGATGAATATCATTGAACTCGAAGGAAACAACATTATGAACATCCTGGCGCGCAGCGTGCTCGAGATGTATCGTTTTGACCCTGATGCAGATGACACTTCCCGCGATAATCTGATGCGGCAGAGCATTGAGCTTATTTCGAAATTCCCGACCATCATTGCGTATGCCTATAACATGCTTCGCCATGCCACCCATGGCCGTTCACTGCATATCCGCCATCCGCAGGAAAACCTTTCCATTGCCGAGAATTTCCTCTATATGCTGAAGAAGGACTACACGGAGCTGGATGCCCGCACGCTCGACCTGCTGCTGGTTCTTCAGGCCGAGCACGGTGGTGGTAACAACTCCACTTTTACCGTACGTGTCACTTCTTCTACCGGGACGGATACTTACTCTTCGATAGCGGCAGGTATCGGTTCCTTGAAAGGGCCGCTTCATGGAGGTGCCAATATCCAGGTTGCCGATATGTTCCACCATCTGCAGGAAAACATTCAGGACTGGACGAATGTGGATGAGATTGATACTTACTTCACCCGCATGCTCAACAAGGAAGCCTATAACAAGACCGGCTTGATATATGGTATCGGACATGCCGTCTATACCATTTCCGACCCGCGCGCCATTCTGCTGAAAGAGCTTGCCCGCGACCTTGCCCGCGAAAAAGGGAAAGAACGCGAGTTCGCTTTCCTTGAACTGCTCGAGGAGCGCGCCATTGATGTGTTTGGCCGTGTGAAGAATAATGGCAAGACGGTTTCGAGTAATGTGGATTTCTATTCGGGCTTTGTCTACGAGATGATTGGGCTGCCGCAGGAAATCTTCACGCCTTTGTTTGCCATGGCACGTATTGTCGGTTGGTGTGCACATCGCAATGAAGAATTGAATTTCGAAGGCAAGCGTATTATCCGTCCTGCCTATAAGAATGTTTTGGATGAGGTGGCTTATGTGCCCATTAAGAAACGGTAAGGATTAGACTTGTATCTTTTAAATCGTTCCATCACGGGGAAAAAATCGTTCCACCATGGTGGAACGGTTTTTTCTCCATGGTGGAATGAAATTTACTCCATGATGGAACGATTAGATTTTCGTATCTCTACTGCTTAATCTTCTCAGTAAAAAACACTGGTTTTTGCATGAAAAAACAATTATCCGGGGAAAACGATTTGTTTGTTGTGAGTTTTCTTTATCTTTGCTTCGCATAAATAAAGAACTATGAATCAGGAAACTTTTCAGATATTTCTGTGGGTAATGAGTGCTGTGGCATTGGTTGTCTTTATTGCACTCTATTTTGTCAAAGCGGGTTATGGCATGTTCCGTACTGCCTCGTGGGGAATCTCCATCAATAATAAACTGGCGTGGGTGCTTATGGAAGCGCCGGTATTCATCGTCATGTTTGGGTTGTGGGGGAAGAGTGGAGCGGGATTTGCCGTGCCGGTATATTTCTTCTTCCTGCTGTTTCAGTTGCACTATCTTCAGCGGGCCTTTATTTTTCCGTTCCTGCTGAAAGGTAAAAGCCGGATGCCGGTAGCTATTATGGCGATGGGTATCGTCTTCAACCTTTTGAACGGGATGATGCAGGCGGGCGGTTTGTTCTATTTCGCTCCCGAAGGCTTGTATGCCGATGGCTGGGCCTATTTGCTGAAACCTCATGCCTTGTTGGGAATCATTCTGTTTTTTGCAGGTATGTTCGTCAATTTGCATTCCGACTATGTGATACGTCATCTGCGCAGGCCAGGTGATACGAAGCATTATCTTCCCGGAAAAGGGCTTTACCGATACGTCACTTCTGCCAATTACTTCGGTGAACTGGTGGAATGGACGGGGTTTGCCATACTCACAGCTTCTCCCGCCGCCTGGGTGTTCGTCTGGTGGACGTTTGCCAACCTTGTTCCCCGTGCCGATGCCATTCACCGCCGTTATCGGGAGGAGTTTGGTGATGAGGCGGTAGGAAAGCGCAAACGCATCATTCCATTTCTTTATTAATGGAAAATGGAGAGTTGAAAATGGAAAATGAATAATTCATAACTTATAACTCATAACTCATAACTCATAACGATGGAATCCAAGTTATTCACCCCCGTCACTTTCGGACCGTTGACCTTGCGTAACCGTACCATCCGTTCGGCTGCTTTCGAGAGCATGTGTCCCGGAAACGCTCCGTCGGACATGTTGCTCGACTATCATCGGTCGGTAGCGGCGGGAGGTATAGGTATGACTACTGTTGCCTATGCGGCAGTTACTCAGAGCGGTTTGTCTTTTGACCGCCAGTTGTGGATGCGTCCTGAGATTATCCCCGGACTCCGTAGGCTGACTGATGCCATACATGCGGAGGGGGCTGCGGCAGGCATCCAGTTGGGACACTGTGGCAATATGTCCCATAAGAGCATTTGCGGTTGTATGCCCGTCGGCGCATCTTCCGGTTTCAATCTTTACTCTCCTACCTTTGTGCGCGGACTGCGTGCCGATGAGCTGCCGGAGATGGCGCGTGCTTATGGACGTTCGGTGAATCTGGCACGGGAGGCCGGATTTGATTCTGTAGAGATTCATGCAGGGCATGGCTATCTCATCAGCCAGTTCTTGTCCCCGTCCACCAACCATCGGAAAGACGAGTTCGGAGGCTCGTTGCAGAACCGTATGCGTTTTATGGATATGGTGATGGAAGAAGTGATGAAGGCTGCCGGCAGTGATATGGCTGTGCTGGTGAAGATGAACATGCGCGACGGTTTCCGTGGAGGGATGGAGCTGGACGAGACGATGCAGGTGGCCCGGAGGCTGGAGCAGTCGGGAGCACATGCGCTGGTCTTGAGCGGTGGGTTCGTCAGTAAGGCGCCGATGTATGTCATGCGGGGCGAAATGCCTATCCGCAGCATGACGCATTACATGACCTGCTGGTGGTTGAAATACGGTGTACGCATGGTAGGCAAATGGATGATACCGAGCGTACCGTTTAAGGAAGCTTATTTCCTGGAAGATGCCTTGAAATTCCGTGCCGCCTTGAAGATACCGTTGGTTTATGTGGGTGGCCTGGTTTCCAGGGACAAGATAGATGAGGTGCTGGATGACGGCTTCGAGGCTGTGCAAATGGCACGCGCTCTGCTCAATGAGCCGGGGTTTGTCAACCGCATGCGTGCCGAAGAGAATGCACGTTGCAACTGCCGGCATAGTAATTATTGCATTGCCCGGATGTATTCCATCGAGATGGCATGCCATCAGCATTTGAAGGAGGAGCTTCCACCTTGTCTGAAAAGGGAGATAGAGAAAATCGAAGCGAAAGGCTGATTTTTAGTTTTTAATTTTCAATTTTTAATTATTAAAGTGAATTTAGCTGTTATAACCGGGGCAGACGGTGGCATGGGCATGGAAATTACCCGCGCAGTGGCAACTGCCGGCTATCAGGTCATCATGGCATGCCGTGACCCCCAAGCTGCCGAACCCAAGCGGCAACTGCTGATGCGTGAAACCGGTAATCCGCGTATTGAGACTGCTCCCATTGATTTGGCATCTCTGGCTTCAGTGGCCGCATTTGCAGAGCATCTGTTGAAGCGGGGAGAGCCGTTGGCGTTGCTGATGAACAATGCCGGAACCATGGAAACGGAACGCCGCATTACCGAAGACGGACTGGAACGGACGGTGAGTGTCAATTATGTAGGGCCTTACCTGCTGACCCGCAAGCTGCTGCCATTGATGGGAGAGGGGAGCCGTATTGTGAATATGGTATCTTGTACGTATGCCATCGGTCATCTTGACTTTCCGGATTTTTTCCTCCGGGGAAGGAAGGGTGGCTTTTGGCGCATTCCTATATATAGCAACACGAAGCTGGCATTGACTCTGTTCACCATCGACTTGGCCAGTCGCGTCAAACACAAAGGTATTGTTGTGAATGCGGCTGACCCGGGGATTGTGTCTACCAATATCATCACCATGCATATGTGGTTTGACCCGCTGACAGATATACTTTTCAGGCCTTTTATCCGTACTCCCCGTAAGGGAGCTGCAACGGCTGTCGGCTTATTGCTGGATGAGGATGCCGGTAAACGTACGGGGACATTGAATGCCAGTTGCCGTCCCAAGTCTCTTTCGGAGAAGTACACCCGGCATGTACAGATGGAAGAACTGTGGGAGAGGACGGAAAGTATAGTGAAAAAATGGTTGTAAAAAACAGAGAAGGCGCATATGTCGCCTTCTCTGTTTATGGGGTATCTGAACAGTCTGTCATTAGATAGACAGTTCTCTCAATACATTTACAAGGTCTTTCTTGATGGGTTTGTCATTCTTGATGGCCTTCGTGAAGGGAACGTATACCACTTCATCGTGGTCAATGCCTATCATGACATTGCGCTGTCCTTCCATGATGGCGTCGATGGCGGCTGCGCCCAGACGGCTGGCAAGGATACGGTCGTGTGCCGTAGGGCTACCACCGCGTTGCAAGTGACCGAGGATGGTTACGCGTACGTCATATTGGGGGTATTCGTTCTTTACACGCTCTGCATAGTGCATTGCACCGCCGGTCAGTTCACTCTCGGCTACCAGTACGATACTGCTGTTCTTGGATTTCCGGAAACCGTTCTTGATGAATTCTTCCAGTTGGTCCACTTCCGTACTGAATTCCGGGATAATGGCTGCTTCTGCTCCGGAGGCGATGGCGCCGTTCAGAGCGAGGAAACCGGCATCGCGTCCCATGACTTCTACGAAAAACAAGCGCTCATGGGAAGTGGCTGTATCACGGATTTTGTCCACAGCATCCAGGATCGTGTTCAGCGCGGTGTCGTAGCCGATAGTGGTATCTGTTCCATAAAGGTCATTGTCGATAGTTCCCGGCAGCCCGATACAAGGCACGTCAAACTCTTGTGCAAAGATACGAGCACCGGTCAGCGAACCGTCGCCTCCGATAATCACTAAGGCGTCAATGCCTTCTTTCTTCATGTTGTCGTAAGCAATTTGGCGGCCCTCGGGAGTCGTGAACTCTTTGCAGCGGGCTGTCTTCAGGATTGTACCACCCAGCTGGATGATGTTGCTGACATTTTGGCTTTTGAATTCTTTGATTTCGCCGGTTACCAGACCTTTGTAACCTCTATATATACCTTTAACTGAAAGTCCGTTGTAAATAGCCGAACGTGTCACGGCACGTATGGCTGCGTTCATTCCCGGAGCATCACCTCCTGATGTCAAGATACCAATGCACTTAACTGTTCCCATAACAATCTTTTTGTTTAGTATTAATAATCATGATGAAAAATAGATTTGGACTATTTTTTCATGCCGCAAAGATAGTAAAAAGCTGAGGCGGTGACTAATAAATTACGTTAATTTGCTGTTCCAAAAGGATGACAAACTGTTATTTAAGTTTTGACTTTATGGCTTCTGAAATTTCTTCCATCAGCCATTTGGGGGTGGAAGTGGCTCCGCAGACACCGATGGAATTGGCACCGGCTAACAGAGAACTATCTATTTCTTCGGCACTGTCTATCAAATGTGAATTGGCATTGACTTTTTTACACTCACTGAACAGCATCTTGCCGTTAGAGCTTTTTTTGCCGCTGACAAAGAATATTAAATCATGGGAAGCTGCAAATTTCCGGATATTAGGTATCCGGTTTGCCACTTGTCGGCAGATAGTGTCATAGGACTCGAAAGTGACTTTCGGTGAGATATGTCCCTCTATGTATTTCACAATGTTTTGAAATCCGTCCAGAGACTTTGTGGTCTGGGAGTAGAGACGGATGTCTTTGCTGAAATCCAGTTTCCTTGCCTCTTCCTGCTTTTCGATGACGATGGCCTTTCCGGTGGTTTGTCCTACCAGACCCAGTACTTCGGCGTGTCCATTTTTGCCATAGATGACAATTTGCTTGTCGCGGTTGTCTTCCTGGACGTACTCTTGCTTAATCTTCTTTTGCAGGCGGAGTACGACCGGGCAGGTTGCGTCAATGATTTCTATATTGTTGCGGCGGGCAATGTCATAAGTTTCAGGGGGCTCTCCATGAGCACGCAGCAGCACTTTGGCGTTGTGGAGGTGGTTGAATTCCTCATGGTTGATGGTAATCAGCCCCATTGCCTTCAGGCGTTCCACTTCACGGCTGTTGTGCACGATGTCTCCCAGACAATAGAGGGTTCCTCCTTTCGCCAGTTCCTCTTCTGCCTTGTTTATTGCGGTGACAACTCCGAAACAGAAGCCGGAGCCTTCGTCTATTTCTACTTTTGCCATATCCGGTTCAGTTCTTCTCCTTTATAACCCGTTCGAATTGTTCCGCCAGCCATTCCTTTTGTTGGGAAATGCTCAGGTGGCTGTTGTCCAACAATAAAGCGTCAGAAGCTTTGCGCAGCGGACTTACATCCCGGTTTTGGTCAATATAGTCCCGTTGTTTCACATTTTCCAGAATTTCGTCAAAGCTGGCTTCTTCCCCTTTGGCCTTTAGTTCGTCATAGCGGCGTTGTGCCCGTATCTCGGGGGTGGCGGTTACAAAAATTTTCAGCTCGGCATCCGGAAAAACGGTAGTGCCGATGTCGCGCCCATCCATAACGATACCCTTGGCCTTGCCCATCTCTTGTTGCTGTGCCACCATAGCTTCGCGTACGAAATCCAATGTTGCAATGGGGCTGACACGTGAAGATACTTCCATGGTACGGATTTTGTTTTCTACATTTACTCCGTTCAGGTAGGTATCTGGGCGTCCGGTTTCGGGGTTCAGGCGGAAAGAAATATGTATATCCTTTATTAGACTTTTCAGTTTTTCGGCATCTATGCGGTCACCCTGGAAAATACCATTCTCTATACTATATAATGTTACTGCCCGATACATGGCACCACTATCTATATATATGTAACCGATTTCGCGGGCGAGGTCTTTGGCCATAGTGCTTTTCCCGCAAGAGGAAAAACCGTCGATTGCTATTGTTATCTTTTTCATGACTTTTATGCTATAGTTATATAGGTATAACACCTGCAAAACAGAAAATTTCAATATTTCATTTAAAATTCTTGCCAAAGATACGGTATTTTTAAAATATCTCGTTACATTTGTGGCACAAAAGCACATGAAGGTTTTTGAAGGATTAAAAAAATGAAAATGGAGCGCCTATTGTGTAAAAAAAAACAGCAGAGCGTGAACATTCTTGGGAAAAGTGCTATATTTGCCCCAAATGAGAAACACTAAAATTATATTATAAATTATGGAAATTAAGAAATCACCTAAGGCAGACCTGGAGAGTAAGAAGTCGACTTGGCTGCTTGTCGGTTATGTAATCGTGCTCGCTTTCATGTTTGTTGCGTTCGAGTGGACAAAGCGTGACATCAAGATTGACACGAGCCAGGCTATTACCGACGTATTTTTTGAAGAGGAAATCATCCCTATTACAGAACAGCCGGAGCAGGTTACTCCTCCGCCTCCCGAAGCCCCTTCAATTGCAGAGACGTTGACTATCGTTGAAGACGATGCTGACGTGGAAGAAACGGCCATTGTATCTTCTGAAGAATTGAACCAGGCAGTGGAAATCAAATATGTTCCCGTAGCAGTGGAAGAGGAAGAACCGGAAGAACAGACTATTTTTGAGGTGGTAGAACAGATGCCTGAGTTCCCGAATGGTGGTATGGCTGGTTTGATGCAGTATTTGAGCAAGAATATTAAATATCCTACTATTGCACAGGAAAACGGAACTCAAGGCCGTGTAACTGTACAGTTCGTGGTTAATAAGGACGGTAGTATCGTAGATGCTAAAGTTCTGAGAGGCGTTGACCCGTATTTGGACAAAGAAGCTGTCCGCGTGATTATGGGCATGCCGAAGTGGAAACCCGGTATGCAGCGTGGTAAACCCGTTCGTGTTAAGTATACCGTGCCTGTAATGTTTAGATTGCAGTAATAAAATATCTATAAGTGGGAGAGGCTGCCGGAATGCAGCCTCTTTTCATTATCCGCTATTCCCTAAATTCTGAAAATGCCATGTTTACAGCTTCCGAGCTTTTAGAAAGAATAAATTCTCATATTGCAGAATTGCAGTTTACCCGTACTCCTCAAGGTTTATATGCTCCCGTTACCTATGTGTTGTCCATGGGCGGAAAAAGAATCCGTCCGGTATTGATGTTGATGGCCTACAATCTGTATCAGGAGGATATTACCCGTATTTTTAACCCTGCAACGGGGATTGAAGTGTATCATAATTATACTCTTTTGCATGACGACTTGATGGACCGTGCAGACCGTCGCCGTGGTAAGGAGACGGTACATAAAGTTTGGGATGACAATGCTGCCATCCTTTCGGGGGATGCAATGCTTGTATTAGCTTATCAGTTTATGGCTCAATGTCCGGTTGAACACCTGAAAGAGGTGATGGATATATTTAGCCTGACTGCACTGGAAATCTGTGAAGGACAGCAGCTGGATATGGAGTTTGAACATCGGAAGGATGTGAAGGCAGAGGAGTATCTGGAAATGATTCGTCTGAAAACTTCGGTATTGTTGGCTGCAAGCTTGAAGATTGGCGCTCTTTTGGGAGGGGCTTCTTCTGAAGATGCGGAGCAGTTGTATGATTTTGGCATGAACTTGGGTGTCGCTTTTCAGTTGAAAGATGATTTCCTGGATGTTTATGGCGATACTGCCGTCTTTGGAAAGAATATTGGAGGTGATATTCTGTGCAATAAAAAGACCTACATGTTGATAAAGGCTTTTGAACATGCGGATGAGGAGCAGTTGACCCGCTTGAATGCTTGGGTGGATGCTGTTGCATTCAACCCGGAGGAGAAAGTTGCTGCGGTGACGGAACTGTATAACCGGATTGGCGTCAAGGAACTGTGTGAGAAAAAGATGGAAGAGTATTGTGAACGCGCAATGGAAAGTCTGTTGGCGGTGAAGGTGGCAGATGAAAAGAAAGAGGAATTGAAGAACCTGATGGCTAACCTGATGCATCGGGAAGTATAACTTTAAATCCGGGAGAAAATGCCTTATAGAAGATTGCCTAATACAGATCAAGCGAGAATACGGGCGCTGAAAGCAGTGGTCGTCAAGGGTGATATATGTAATGTGTATGATTTGGCCGTATCTTTGAAGGCGTTGACTGATGCGCGGAATTTTCTTACAAAGTTTGAAGCTGCGCAAGCTTATTATGCCGACTGTTTTGAGCGGCAGGCTCGGGCGGGACGTAAGCATCAGGCTAATGTAAAGACTGCCCGTCTGTATATTTCTCATTTTATCCAGGTGTTGAATTTAGCTGTCATCCGTTCTGAAGTGCGTATTGCTCATAAGGAATATTACGGTTTGGACACAAGCAACAATAATGTGCCTGATTTATCGACAGAGCCTGCCTTGGCAGAGTGGGGGCGTAAAATCGTGGATGGGGAAAACAAACGTATATCCCAGGGAGGAATTCCCATTTATAACCCTACGATTGCAAAAGTGAGGGTGCATTATGATATTTTCATGGATAGTTATGAGAAGCAAAAGAATCTTCAATCTTTGACAGCCCGCAGTTTGGACACCTTGGCTTCGATGCGTGCAGAGGCGGATGGTTTGATTTTGGATATATGGAACCAGGTTGAAAAGAAATTCGAGGAGGTCACTCCCAATGAGAAACGTTTGGATTTATGCCGTGATTATGGAATAATCTATTATTACCGTACCGGTGAGAAACGCAAAGAGTAAGTTGAAGAATGAGATTGATTGATTCACATTCCCATCTTTTTTTAGAAGAGTTTGCAGAGGATTTGCCTCAAGTGATGGCTCGTGCCCGTGAGGCAGGAGTCACGCATATTTTTATGCCCAATATCGATAGTACCACCATAGGACCTATGCTTCGGGTGTGCCGTGAATATAAAGGGTATTGCTATCCGATGATTGGATTGCACCCTACCTCTGTGGATGCGGATTATGAAAAGGAGTTGGAAATAGTGGCCCGGGAGCTGGCTTCACCGAATGAATTTGTTGCGGTTGGCGAGATTGGTATGGACTTGTATTGGGATAAGACTTTTCTTAGAGAGCAGCAAAGGGTGTTGGACAAGCAGATTGAGTGGGCTTTGGAATACGGTTTGCCGGTAGTGCTGCATTGTAGGGAAGCGTTCGACCATATATATAATGTGTTGAAACCCTATCAGCAGACTCCTTTGAAAGGAATTTTCCATAGTTTTACGGGAACCTCGGAAGAGGCCTGCAGGATTATGGAATTTGCGGATTTCATGATAGGAATAAATGGTGTGGTGACTTTCAAGAAATCAACTTTACCCGAAGTCTTGAAGAATATTCCTTTGGAACGCATCGTGCTGGAAACCGATTCCCCTTATCTGACTCCGGTTCCCAATCGAGGCAAGAGGAACGAAAGCGCATATGTTAAGGATACTTTGGTAAAGGTGGCCGGAATCTATGGGAACTCTCCTGAAAAGGTGGCCCAGGTTACTTCTGATAACGCTTTAAAAGTGTTCGGAATGCTCAAATAAGTTCTTTAAGATTTTAAAGTTTATTAATTTTGAGATTTTATTTAATATAAAACGGGGAGAATGAGGCAGAACAACAAAAAAAAGAATACATTTGTAGCTGAAAACGCTGGTGGTTCGCATTTTTTTTGTAATTTGCACCCGATTTCAGAAAAGGCGTCTATTGGAGAGATGCTCGAGTGGTTGAAGAGGCACGCCTGGAAAGCGTGTATACCCCTAAAGGGTATCCGGGGTTCGAATCCCCGTCTCTCCGCAGTGTGATAAAATGGAGATAAAACAACAAATTATAATAAATAAATTAATTAATTAATCTTAAAAATTAGACACACAATGAAAAAGTTATTTGCAATTGTTGCTGTGATGGGAGTCTTAACATTTGGCTCAACTCAACTTGCTCAGGCTCAAGATGCTCCTGCAGCTGAACAAACTGAACAAGCAGCTGTAGCACCTGCTGCTGACGCTGCTGCTCCTGCCGCAATGGAAGCTGCAGAAGGTGGTATCCACAAAGAACTCAAAACTAAGTTTATTGAAGGTACTGCATCTTTCATGAGTTTGGTAGCTATCGCATTGGTTATCGGTCTTGCATTTTGTATTGAACGTATCATTTATTTGAGCTTGGCTGAAATCAACACAAAGAAATTCTTGGCTGCTATTGAAGCTGCTTTGGAAAAAGGTGACGTTGAAGCTGCTAAAGACATCGCACGTAACACTAGAGGTCCTATCGCTTCTATCTACTATCAAGGTCTGATGAGAATTGACCAAGGTATCGACGTAGTAGAAAAGTCAGTAGTTTCTTACGGTGGTGTACAAGCTGGTTACCTGGAAAAAGGTTGCTCTTGGATTACACTGTTCATCGCTATGGCTCCGTCTTTGGGATTCTTGGGTACTGTAATCGGTATGGTGCAGGCATTTGATAAGATCCAGCAGGTAGGTGATATCTCTCCGACGGTTGTAGCAGGTGGTATGAAGGTTGCCTTGATTACAACTATCTTCGGTTTGATCGTTGCCTTGATTCTGCAGGTATTCTATAACTACATCCTGGCTAAGATTGAAGCTTTGACCAGCGAAATGGAAGATTCTTCTATCTCTCTGTTGGATATGGTTATCAAATATGACTTGAAATACAAAAAATAATTAAGATGGCTAAGTTATCATATAAAGTATCATACTATGCACTGTATGTCATGTTCGCTATCATCTTGGTAGTGTTGGGCATGTTCTTCTTCGGTGGAGATGCTCAGGGCGATGCAGTGTTGGCAAGCGTTGACGCAGAAATGTGGCAACCGGCTCATACAGACGCATTGATTTATTTGATGTACATTCTGTTCTTTGTAGCTATTATTGCTACCGTGGTTGGTGTTTTGTTCCAATTTGGAGCTGCACTGAAAGACAATCCGGGAGCAGCGTTGAAATCTTTGATTGGTTTGGTTATATTGGTTGCAGTTGTTGTTATTTCTTGGACTATGGGTAGTGAAGAACCACTTGTTATTCCGGGTTATAGCGGAACTGAGAACGTACCTTTCTGGTTGAAGCTTACTGACATGTTCCTTTATTCTATCTATATCTTGTTTGCTGGTACAGTCTTGGCAATCATTTTTAGTAGCATTAAGAAAAAATTATCATAATCAATTGAGGTAACTCAATTTAAAGATATAATTACAATGGCTAAAAAGAAAAGAGAAGTTCCTGAAATTAACTCAAGTTCTACTGCGGACATCGCTTTCTTGTTGCTGATTTTCTTCTTGATTACAACATCTATGGATACCGACCGTGGTTTGGCAAGACGTTTGCCGCCTCCACCGGAAAAGGACCAGAAGTTGGACGATGCAAAGAAGAAGGAACGCAACGTATTGCAAGTCTTCTTGAACATGCAGGACCAGTTAATGTGCGGGAATGATTATATTACTGTTGACCAATTGCGTGCAAAAGCAAAAGAATTTATTGCCAATCCGTATAACGAAGATACAAAACCGGAAAAGATTTCTAAGAATGTTCCTTTCTTCGGTACAGTACAAGTGACGGAAGGCCATGTGATTTCTTTGCGTTGTGACCGTGGTTCTTCATACAAAGCATATATGTCTGTACAGAATGAGTTGGTAGCAGCTTATAACGAGTTGCGTGATGAATTGGCTCAGGAAAAGTGGCAGAAGAATTATATGGAGTTGGATCAAGAACAACAAGATGCAATTCGTGAAATTTATTCTCAGAAGATTTCTGAGGCAGAACCTAAAAAGTACGGAGAAAAGAAGTAATGGGAAAATTTAATAAGACTGGTAAACGTGGAATGCCGGCGTTGAACACTTCTTCTCTGCCTGACCTTATCTTCACCTTGTTGTTCTTCTTCATGATTGTAACAACGATGCGTGAGGTAACATTGAAGGTTGAGTTTAAGGTTCCGCAAGCTACAGAATTGGAGAAACTTGAAAAGAAGTCTTTGGTTACGTTTATCTATGTAGGAAAACCTACTGCCGAATTTCGTAAGAAGTTAGGTAATGAGAGCCGTATCCAGTTGAACGACAGCTATGCTGAAGTTGCTGAAATTCAAGATTACATTATTGGTGAACGTGCCAGTATGAAGGAAGAAGATCAGCCGCAGATGACAGTGTCTTTGAAAGTTGACCAAGATACGAAAATGGGTATCGTAACAGATATCAAAGAAGCGCTTCGTAAGGCTTATGCTTTGAAGATTAACTATTCTGCGCAACCGCGTCAGTAAAAGTTAGTTTAATGATATAATAAAGGTCGTTTCATTTGTTGAAACGACCTTTATTGTTTTAAGTATATTGGGTTTTTAAGATTTCACATTATATACTTCGCGGTAGATGTGTTCCTTTACAGAGTCAAAATCCTTTCCACATTCTATATCTCCATAGGCCATGATGAGCATAGGCAGGTAGTTGTCGCCTGTTTTATAGGGTGGTTGTTGGTAGGGCTTTTCCCATAAGGAGAATCCTTGCCGTTGATAGAAGTTAATGCGGCGTTTAGCCATTTCTTCTTCGGGTATTTCCACCTCCAAGACGATGGGATGTTTTAAGAGTTGGCATAAATGGTTTAGTACGCTCTTTCCATATCCGCCGTTACGCTGTGCGGGGTCAATGGCAAAATGCTCTATATAGTAAAAATGTCCGAAATCCCAGTAAGTGATGAGACCTACCGGGGTGTTGTTATGGAAGATGATATTGTTATAGAAGTGCGTTTTGGTATCTGTATACTTGCGCAATTCCTCCAGTTCCCGGTACTCCTCTGAAGGGAACGATTGAGTCATTAATTTCTCCATGGAGCTGTACAAGTCTGTGTCAGCTGTTGTAATACGTTGAAGTCTGATCATAAGTTCTTTTAGTTTAGTTTGTTTTTATTCAGTATAAAATTCAATGACGCGGCAGATGGCCCGTTGGCAGACCGGGCAGAAAGTAGGGTATTCATTGGTGCGCATGCGGCAATTGTCTGCCGGACGGTAGATGCCTTTGGCAGAATAGCCAGCTCCTTCATATACGCCTACGGGATATGTTCCACTTTCAGAAGAGGGAGTAGGAACGGGAGTTCCTTGAGCAAGCATATCTTTCCATTTGGAAGTGAAATCGATTCTTGTGCTGATGTTCTGTTCCCAGGGTTCCACATCTAGTGGATAGGTATCTGTCATCACGTCATTGTCGTAGAAGTATTCATCGGCCAGTCCGCCAAAGCTATGCCCGAACTCATGTACCACAACGGGGCGGAACATGGGATGGTGGGCGGTAGTAAGGGTATAGGAATTATAGATTCCACCGCCTCCGTATTCTTCCGTATTGGCAAGGATGATGATGTGTTCATACGGTATTCCCGCCAGCGCATCGTGTATGGATTTGACGCGGGAGGTTGTCAGATACCGGTCTGAATAGAATGTGCTGAAATGAGAGCTGAATGCTGTCCGTTTCCATTCTCCGAGGCGTGGTACGCTTACTCCGCTGTCTTCGGAGGGGCTGGCCACTGCTACAATGTTGAAGTGCTTTTTCATGGACCGGAAGGGTTCGTGGGCAAACAGACTTTCGCAGGCAATGGCTGCGTCTTCGTAGAATACCGGCATCTCTTCGGGAGTATATCCTTCTGCAAGGATGGCTACGTCGATGCATTTGGCCGTATTGCCGCTTTGCAGCAGATATTTATGTGGTGTGATGTGGGCAGTACCTTTCTGATGTATCAGGATGTCGTCGGGACTGACCGTATGTTTCATGCTTGCCCGTACATTTCTACGCGGGTCGAGAAGTGTTATTTCTATTTCTGCAGGACGGAGGGGATAGGGAAGGAGAAAGGTGTTTTCGAATCCTTTGGTCACCGCTTTGGCTTCATCCGTTTCCAGCCACTCCTGGAAGAGCGAAGAAAAGGATGTTTTGTAGATTACGCTGCCATTGGCTGCATCTCGCATAATGATTTGTCCGTTTCCTTGCAGGGGCAACTCAGATAAATGATGCTTCCTTCCTGCCCAAGAGGGGAGACAAGACAATCCGTCCAGGCATATCTCTTGTTTGGCTGCATTTCCGGTAAAGATATAGTCGACACGCAGGGTTTTATCTGCAAAATAATCGGCAAAACTTTGGGCATGCAAGGATATTGCTGCCATCAGGCATAATAGGAATAAGGAATACTTTTTCATAACGGTTCATTATTATTGCTACTACAAAGATAATATCTTTAAAGCTCATCTGCAATTTTCCGGTCGTGCGAGATGGAATTTTGCATATGCACTTTGAAATGCCTGATATGCGGTATTATTCTTTTTTTTGCAAGAAAAGTTATAAACCGTATTTTTATTGGCGAAAAAATAGCTAACTTTGCATGTTGCCGTATAGATATGCGGGAGATATAGTAATTTATTAATCATTAGAATTTGAAATGGGACATCATCAATTGGATACTTTAGACGAACAGATTTTAAAACTTATAGCCGATAATGCACGCATTCCTTTTCTTGAAGTGGCCAGAGCTTGTAATGTATCGGGAGCAGCCATTCATCAGCGCATTCAAAAGCTGACAAACTTAGGTATATTGAAAGGTTCTGAATATGTGATTGATCCGGAGAAGATAGGATATGAAACATGCGCCTATATCGGTATCTATCTAAAGGATCCTGCTTCTTTTGATGCTGTAACGAGAGCATTGGAAGCTATTCCCGAGATTGTGGAATGCCATTTTACAACGGGCAAGTATGATATGTTCATAAAGCTTTATGCCCGCAACAACCATCATTTGCTGAGCATCATACATGATAAGTTGCAGCCGCTGGGACTGGCGCGTACGGAAACCTTGATTTCTTTCCACGAAGCCATCAAGCGGCAGATGCCTATAACGGTAGAAGAAGAGGAAGATTAATTTTACCGGTGGATATAATCGACGAATGCATAAGGGCAGGGATGCTTCTCATCTGCGGGATGGGACTCCCTGCTTTTTTCTTGCCATACAGTCGGAGCGACTTCGGGAAAGTAGGCGTCCACCTGAGGGGCTTCTGCATCCACTTCGGTCAGGCAGAGGGTATCTGCAAAGGGGAGTGCCTGGCGATAAACGCTTGCACCGCCGATGATGTAGACGTGTTCGTCGGGCTGGCAACTGCTTAGTGCTTCTTCCAATGAGGGAAAAACTTCTGTACCGGGACAGATCAAATCTTTTTGAGTGGACAGAACAACGTTGCGGCGGTTGGGAAGCGCACCTTTGGGGAGAGATTCAAAAGTCTTTCGGCCCATGATGATGGTATTTCCCGTGGTGAGGGCTTTGAAACGCTTCAAATCATTGGGAAGCCAGAATAACAACCGGTTCTGATAGCCGATACCTCTCTTTCTGTCTACTGCAGCAATAATACTAATCATATGTGTGTAAAATTCTTTTCTCTTTCTATCTTTTTATTGTAGGATTTATACTGACACTTTCCCTGCAATATGCGGATGCGGGTTATAGTTGACCAACTCAAAATCCTCGAACTTGAAATCGAAGATGTTTTTCACATCCGGATTGATTCTCATCTGCGGCAAATCCCGCGGTTCACGAGATAGTTGGAGCTTTACCTGCTCCAGATGGTTCAGATAGATGTGGGCGTCTCCTAAGGTATGGATGAAATCTCCGGCTTTCAGTCCGGTGACTTGCGCCATCATCTGCAGGAGCAGGGCATAGGAAGCAATGTTGAAGGGCACTCCTAAAAAAATGTCCGCACTACGCTGGTACAGTTGCAGGCTCAGCCGTCCGTTGGCGACATAGAACTGGAAGAAAGCGTGGCAGGGAGGGAGGTTCATGTTGTCCAAATCGCCTACATTCCATGCGCTGACTATAATCCGGCGTGAGTCGGGATTGTGCTTGATGGTTTCTACAGCTTCGCTGATTTGGTCGATGAATCCACCTTTATAGTTCGGCCAGGAGCGCCATTGATACCCGTAGATATGTCCCAGGTCACCGTTTTCGTCCGCCCATTCGTTCCAGATGCGTACACCGTTGTCCTGAAGATATTTCACATTGGTGTCTCCTTGGAGGAACCATAGCAGTTCGTATATGATTGATTTCAGATGCAGCTTCTTGGTAGTAAGGCAGGGGAAGCCTTCATCCATGTTGAAACGCATCTGGTGGCCGAATACGCTGATGGTGCCGGTACCCGTACGGTCGCTTTTCTCTACGCCTTCGGTCAGTACGCGGTTCAGCAGGTCTAAATATTGTTTCATGATGTAGCTCTGTTTTTATCCGAACGCAAAGGTAGGGGAATTAATTAATAATCCTTAATTCCGCAACACTATTATAAAATATTTTTTTTAAGTACCTGAGCAACAAAAA
>NZ_QSOX01000016.1:862-106141 GCF_003466325.1 Bacteroides sp. 4_1_36 | reverse complement strand
CATAATAGTAACACATTTATTAGTTTGTAAATGTGTCTACCTATATCAGGATAAGACAGTATTGACAATAAGCCCCTAAACCCATCCATCAGTTTACCACTTCTTATACTGCAAATGACTATTTCTGCCATCCTCCTTCATCGTGGAATATAGAATTAAATAATGGCACTTATATACAAAGTGACACTTGATTCTTCTTCATAACTTTTGGTTATGCTCGCTCTTTTACATATTGATTGGTCTTATGAAGCGAAATGCAGATGTTAATAAGTATTGCTTCATTCTCTTGGATAGTTACGAACTTATTGATTGTATTGTACTTTATTTAATAGTATGACTATGAAAAAGACAGATAAACAATTAATATTCTCTAAGTTATTTCCTGACGAGGAGAGTTGCATTAGATACTATGAGGACAAAAGATGGGGTGGAAATCCGGTTTCTCCGTTTGACCCTTCATCTAAAGTCTACAAGTGTCGCAATGGGAAGTATAAATGCAAGAATACTGGTAGATACTTTGACGTGAAAACGGGAACTAAATTTGCTAACACAAAGTTACCACTACGATATTGGTTCTATGCAATGTTCTTGTTTCTATCGCACAAACGTGGCGTTTCTTCTTGTCAGTTGGCGAGAGATTTGGGTATTACTCAGAAATCAGCATGGAAAATGCTTCAAAAGATTAGGGATACAATGGGAGTTGAAAATGAACATAAATTGAAAGGAAAAGTTGAGATTGACGAAACCTTTGTCGGAGGCAAGAACAAAAATCGGCATAAGGATAAGAAAGTTGAGAAATGTCAAGGTCGTTCTTTCAAGGATAAAGTTCCGGTATTCGGAATGCTGGAAAGAAACGGTCATTTAGTAGCAAAGGTAGTGCCCGATACCAAAGTAAGGACACTGCTCCCTCTGATAAAAGGCTATGTTAAATTTGGAAGCGTCATATATACTGACGGCTGGGACTATGGAGGAATAACCAATGATTACATTCAAAGGTCAGTAGACCATGAGAAACATTACTATGGCTCTACCTACACAACAGATAAGGGAGAAGTCATACAAGTAAGTACAAATGGTATTGAAAATGCTTGGTCGCACTTTAAAAGAATGATATTTGGAACTTATTACTCGGTTAGTAAAAAGCACCTCCAGCGATATATTGACGAATATGTTTTCAGATTTAATACCCGAAACATTAGTGATATTGAGAGATTTAATTACTTTTGTCTAACATTTATAAACTATCATGGCTAAAAAGAAAAAAGAAAAGGAAACAATTAAGGAGGCAGAAGTCACAGCCTCAGAGAAGGAGTTTAATAAACTTCTTATGGGAATGAGTATTCCTAAAACAAATATTAAAAAAAAGAAAGTATAGTTTTTAAATAATGCTTTATGAATTTTATCATAGATTGTCAAATTTACCCTTTTCATATAATGGTACATTTTGGAAATAAAAAAGGCTTAATTATGAATTTGAAAAAATACGGTATAAATCTTTCACAAAAAGATATAAAAGGTAAATATAAAAGTCTATTTCTAAATGATAATCAGACTGTACTATACATGGATATTATACCTAAAACTATAGATGAATTATCTATTTTGCAACATGAAATTTTTCATTGTGTAATGTTTATATTGGATAAAATTGGAATAAAATTGTCATATAAAACAGATGAAATTTATGCCTATCTTATCCAATATATAACTAAACAAATTTACCTTAAAATATCTCCTACTTCTTTTTCTTAATCGTAGAAGGTGTTTTAATGGTTTCTACTATAGCAGTTTTTTTACGCCTTTTGGCTTCTTCTATTGGGATAAATTGCCCAGTTTCTGCATCTCTGCCAATTTTTCGTGTTTTAGCCATAACAATATATTTAAGTTTACTTTGCAAATATACTTTTTAAGTTTGTATATTCAAAGTGAAATAGTATATTTGTAACGCATTAAGTAGTTAATGCTTCTTATGAAATTATAGCTCAATCGCCTTCTGAATCACCACCTCGGAATATAACGAGCTATGAACCAATACATATTGGGTGAGTTGTACCTATTTAGGCGCAGACTTCCCCATAATGTATTGTGGTTTGTGGTGAACCAAGAAGGCGTATGGCAATGGTCTGCGCTTTTCATACTCTTACGTTAGGTTATTGCTGAATGAAAAAGATTTTTTTTTAATTTTAGTATTAACCAATAAAACAAAATGGTATGAAAACAACTTTAATGTCGTTAACTATTATCTCATTATTTTTCTCCTTTATTTGTTGCAACAAGCAAGAAACGATAGAAGACAAGATTAAGAAAGAATTTAAAATCTATGTAAATGAAAATTTTGGCGACCCAAACGATTTGAAAGAGGTTGTATCTATTGACTTAAAAGATACAGTGAGTTACCGACCTATATATGAAATAGTTTCAATGACTAAAGGACTTTATGAAAAAGGAAAGGAACAAGATGATAGCATATTTTACTATATAGAAGGAAAAGGATTTGCTAAAGTAGTAAATAAAATGACAAGAGCTGAGAAAGAAAAAATTGGCACTTACATGAAGGCATTGATAGATTTTTACGAGGATAAACAATTAGAATATATCTCTGTTGGAAAAGAATTAGATAAAATATTAGAATATAATGACAGTACAATGTATATTCATTATGAGATAAAAGCAAGAGTAACAAAAGGAGATATTAAGAGTTTAGATATATATCATGCTTACATAGATAATAATGGCAAAATTGATATTAAAGACCATATTAAGAAAATGAGCGAACTGCCAAAAAAATGGAGTGATATAGATAATGATTTAACTCGATTCAATGCTATTATGAAGGAAAAATTAGATTATCAACTACCATTTTTTAAGTTGTTTAATACATATCCTTCGATAAAAGAAAACTATGAAAAAAAATGAGTAAATTAGAAATAATCGCTATCTTAGCGGTCTAATTATAAACATAAGTTATACCCACCCGGCTTAGGGTCGGGTGGTATATAACTGCCTAAATAATAATCACACAAAGTATATTTTCAGCAAAAAACTTTTAAATAAATAATAAAAACACCACCTTTGTAGTTCATTCTTTCAGAGTCTATGTGGAATAGTACTTTACTATACAAAGACACTACCATTCAGAATGCGTAAATGTAAGATGAATCAATATGCAGAAAGAAAATGATACTTTATTGGTAGCCAAGTTGAGAGAAGGCAATAAATTTGCCTTTGAAGCATTGTACGAAAAATACAGTGCCAGGCTGTACAACACCATCGTCCTTCTCGTATATGACAAATCATTAGCCAAAGACATCACCCAAAGCAGCTTCATGACGATATGGGAAAAACGCAGTAATCTGGATACCGAGAAAAGTTTTCCGGCATATCTATGCACCATCGCACGCAACATGGTATACAAAGAAACCGAACGAAGATTATTACACAACAAATTTGTAGAAAACAAGCTGAAAACAGAAGCAGAGGCTATCGAGGAAGATACGATGGATATGGACGTCTCCATCATTGAAAAACAGATAGAGCAACTTCTGCAAAGCCTGCCAGAAGTTTCACGGGAAGTCTTTCAGCTGAAAAGAGCAGGAAAACTGTCCAACAAGGAAATCGCCTCACAGCTAGATTTGACGGAACGTGCCGTAGAGGCTCATTTCTACCGTACTATGAAACTACTGAAAGAAGAATTACGCAAATTCATCATGCTTTTCCTCTCCTTCTACTTTCTAAATAATTGTTAAAGCACGAAAATCCGTGAGTGTTTTGGCAGGCATACAGATATATACTACAGAACATGGATAAAAAAGACAGTCATATTGAACTTTTGGATCGTTTCTTTCGAGGACTGACCAGCCCTGAAGAAGATGTACAGTTGAAATCATGGATTAAGCGACCGGATTTTCAACAGAAATTTTCCGCATACTATCAGCAATGCTGGGCACTGGCTCCGGACACGATGGACAAAGCCGTACAAAATGAAATGTTCACCGAACTTTTAAGCCAGATAGACGCAAGTTCCACCACGGAAACGAAGGTCCTGAAAACAAGGAACCGTTTCCTGCGTCAGATTGGGCGCTATGCTGCAGTTGCCTGCATCATATTGGCAGTGGGAAGCGGAGCCTATTATGCAGGAGTCAAACGACCGGCCGATGACGCCAATACAGAAGTCACCATGTCCGTATCCAACGGGCAGAAGGCCGACATCATTTTGGCTGACGGCACAAAGGTCTACATCAATTCTGATTCAAGAATTGTATATGACAACACTTACAACAAGAAAACACGTATGGTCTCCCTGGAAGGAGAGGCCTATTTTGAAGTTGCAAAGGACAAGGAAAAGCCTTTCATCGTGAAAGCAAATGGCATCAATGTACAAGCGTTAGGTACAAGCTTCAATATACGTGCACATAAAGACGATAAATCAGTAGCTGTAAGCCTGATAAGTGGAAAGGTTAAAGTAGACGACGGCAGACACGAGGCATATATGAAGCCAAACGAAAGGCTCGTTTGCAACCTGACCAATGGACAGTTCGAAAAAAGCGAGCTTCATCCTAATGCAAGTTATTTGCTATGGAGAAGCAATGAACTAGCGTTCTACGGTGAATCTTTTGAAGAAATTTGTACCATGCTTACACGAATGTATAATTGCAAATTTATATTCAAAAACGAGAAAGCCAAACAATATACTTATCATGGCATCATTAAAAACGGCAGTTTAAACAATGTATTGGAATACATCAGCCAAGCTGGCGGCATTAATTACAAGATAGAATCTGACAATACGATTATAATATATTAGTAGTGTAAAATAGCCCTTTATATTAACTAAAACAAAAAGTATATGGAATAGATTTTATAGGATTTTTACCTCAGACACAATGACCTACTTCTGGCAGCGACAATAAAATTTAAACATTCGAGAAATATAGTTTTAATATACTCTAATAGCTTAATTAGGGTTAGCCTTTGTCGTACCTTCCTTAAAGTAAAAAAGTAATTAACCTGATATGATAAGACATGAGACAAAATAAAATAATTACGCGATTTTCAATATTACTGGGAGTGCTGTTCTTCTGGGGAAATAGCTTTGCCCAAATCAGTTTATCTATAAACCAGCAGACTATCAAGCAGATTATACCTCAAATTGAAAAGACTAGCGGCTACAATGTATTCTATACCGACAAACTGCCCAATCTTGATACCCGAAAAGATTTGCTGGTATCCAATGCCCCACTTGAAGCCACCCTAAAGGAATTGTTCAAAGGGACCAAAATTACTTTCGAAATAAAACCCAACAAGCAGGTTCTACTATTTCAACAAGCCAACAAGCCCTCAGGCAATAGGAAACAAGTACCCAGCAAGTTATTGGTGGAAGCAGAAAGCTTTGACAGAAAGGGGGGATGGGTAGTAGACCAGCAATTCATGGACCTCATGGGTTCACCTTATCTGATGGCTCATGGAATGGGAGTCCCGGTTGAGGATGCCTCCACTACCATTTCTTTTCCTGAAGACGGTACATATTATGTATTTGTACGCACCTACAACTGGACTTCTCCCTGGTATGATGGTAAAGGACCGGGAAAATTCACTTTAGCCGTCGACAATAAAAAGTTGCCAGTGGTTTTAGGGGACGAGGGCAAACAATGGATGTGGCAACCTGCCGGAACAGTCTCTGTAAAAGCAGGAAGCTCTAGTCTGACATTAAAAGATTTGACCGGTTTTAATGGCCGTTGCGATGCCATTTATTTTACTACGGAAAAAGGGCAGCTCCCTCCCGCTCAGGCCACACAACTGACAGATTTCCGTAAAAAGATGCTGGATATTCCAGCCGAACCGGAGCAATACTCCTATGATGTGATTGTAACTGGTGGCGGTATAGCCGGTATGTGTGCAGCCGCAACCGCTTCCAGATTGGGATGCAAAGTGGCATTAATCAACGACCGCCCAGTACTTGGCGGCAATAATAGCTCTGAAGTCAGGGTTCACTTAGGGGGCAATATCGGAGTAGGCCCCAATTCCGGACTGGGACGTATGATAAGAGAATTCGGACATTCTAAAGAAGGAAATGCCAAACCTGCCGCAAACTATGAAGATGAAAAGAAGGAGCTTTTTATCGCCAATGAAAAGAATATCACCCTTTATGCCAACTACCGGGCCATATCTGTAAAGCCCGATGGCAACAGAATAGAATCTGTCATCATCAAGCATATAGAGAATGGAAAAGAAGTGGAACTGAAAGCACCATTGTTCTCCGACTGTACCGGAGACGGCACCATCGGGTATCTGGCCGGTGCAGACTACAACATGGGACGCGAATCCCGTGCCGAATACGGAGAAGAGCTGGCACCGATTCAACCGGACAAAATGACAATGGGTTCATCCGTACAATGGTACTCTGCAGACAAAGGTAAACCTACCCGTTTCCCTATTTTCTCGTACGGTCTGCAATTCAATGAAAAAAATTGCGAAAAAGTGACGATGGGTGAATGGAAATGGGAAACCGGCATGAACTTCAATCAAATCGACGACTTCGAACGTATACGTGATTATGGCTTAATGGTCATCTATTCTAATTGGAGTTTTCTGAAAAATGAATTAAAGGACAACAAGAAATATAAGAACCGCGCATTGGACTGGGTAGCCTATATTGCCGGAAAACGCGAGTCACGCCGATTGTTGGGCGATTATATTCTAAAGCAAGATGATATAGATAAAAATGTCTATCACGAAGATGCCTCCTTCGTCACAACCTGGAGCATCGACCTGCATTTCCCGGATTCGCTCAATGCATCACACTTTCCTGATGCGCCTTTCAAAGCAGCAACCAAACACATCCATATATATCCTTATGCAGTGCCCTATCGCTGCCTATATTCCAGAAATATCGAGAATCTTTTTATGGCGGGCCGCAATATCAGTGTTACCCATGTGGCACTGGGCACTGTCCGCGTAATGCGTACCACCGGAATGATGGGCGAAGTTGTCGGGATGGCAGCTTCCTTATGTAAAAAGTACAACACCACTCCGAGAGGAGTATATCAGAAACACCTACCGGAATTGAAAGCACTGATGAAAGAGGGAGTAGGAAAAAAAGAAGGGATTCCCGATAATCAGAAGTTCAATGAACAAAAATTATTAAAAAAGCCTCGTATATTTGTCATTGAAAAAAACAAGAAGTAAGAAACACGTTGATACTACAATTTAAGTATTAATAAAACACGCATATCATGAAAAATATTCTAACATTATTATTTGTCCTTTTCGGAGGATATTCGTTACACGCACAAGATACCTGCTACGGCCTTCTGAGAAATGACACTTTAACCATCGGAAACAATTTGGTCGAACGTACCTTTTTGTGGAACGGGGGAAATATCATAACTTACCGCCTGACCGACAAGAGTAATGGAAAATCATGGAAGAACCACAGCCTTACTCCAGATTTCAGAGTAACGAAAAATTTGCCGCAACCATCAAACGGTTCACTCAAAGTAGTTCCCGTAAAAGAGACTAAAATATTTCCCGCTTATCTGAAAGTAGAAGTTTCTTTCAGCCTGGAGAAGCTAGATATAAAACGGGTATATCGTATTTATGATGATTGTCCAGCCATAGCCTGCGACACCTATTTAAGAGGAACAGTAAACAGTATTTTCGGAGGCAGAGAAGTTAGTGCAGCCGACCGGAAGAATATTGAATTCGCCGAAGACATGAAATCTAAAGAAGTAACCGCTGTACTAGACCAGTTCCATTTCCAAGGACAACATTGGCACGCTCGCAGCGTGGAATTTTCCGATGTGACCGACTGGCACAACAACCTGGTTTTCGAGAAAGAGATTATTTCCTACCGCAAACTGGGATATCGCGGCAATCTGCTGTTTGCCTTTAATGGCGAGGACAACTGTGGCATCTTCTTTTTAAAAGAGGCTCCCTGCTCTTCGGTACAATTAGCCTATCAAGGAAAGGATTTTCTGACTGATTTCGGAAAGTTTACAGTAACCGGTCTGGGCATTACCGAGAAAGACGTGACTCCCGACCGTTGGACCAAAACATACGGATGTGTATTGGGAATATACGGAGAAGATGAACTGAGCCGCCTACAAGCGCTTCGTTCATATCAGAAGAATATACGTACTTACCGGGCCGACCGCGACGAGATGATTATGATGAACACCTGGGGAGACCGTAGCCAGGACTCAAAAGTAAACGAATCCTTCTGTTTGAAAGAACTGGAACGCGCCGCCCGTCTGGGAATCACCCATTTCCAGATTGATGATGGCTGGCAAATAGGTAAAAGTCCTAATTCAGTTGTAGCCCGCGGTTCATTCAAGAACATTTGGGACAATAAAGACTACTGGAAACCCGATCCGCAAAAGTATCCACGTGGTTTGCATCCCATCGTAAAGCGTGGCAAGGAATTAGGTATTGAAATCGGTCTTTGGTTCAATCCCAGCATACAAAATGATTTTGCCGATTGGCAGAAAGATGCGCAAGCACTCATCAGCCTCTATCGCGAATACGGCATCAAAATATTCAAGATAGACGGGCTCACCATTCCCAGTAAAGAAGCCGAAACAAACCTGCACCGCTTATTCAACAAAGTGCTGGAAGAGACGGACGAGGAAGTGATTTTCAACCTTGATGCGACAGCCAGCCGCCGCGGAGGCTACCACATGTTCAATGAATATGGAAATATCTTTCTGGAAAACCGTTATACCGACTGGCAGAACTACTATCCTTACTGGACTTTGCGTAACCTCTGGATGCTTTCCAAATATGTTCCGGCAGAAAAGCTGCAAATAGAGTTCCTGAACAAATGGAGAAATACGGATAAATATAAAGGAGAAGTCTTCGCTCCGAAAAACTATTCATTTGAATATCTGTTTGCTACGACTTTAGCAGGACAGCCGCTTGCCTGGATGGAAGGTACCAATCTACCCGAGGAAGCATTTACATTACGAGAACATACAGAAGCCTACAAGAAATTTCAGCATGACATGCATTCCGGCACTATCCTACCCATAGGAGATGAACCATCGGGACGCTCTTGGACCGGCTTCCAGTCTCTAAAGAAAGATAGAGGATACTTGATTGTGTACCGTGAAAATCATCCAGAAGGGACTACAGAAGTCGATACCTGGCTGCCAGAAGGTGTCACAGTAAGATGTATCCCACTGATGGGACACGGCAAAGCTATGACAGCAGTAACCGGAAAGAAAGGAAGGCTGGAAATCTCTCTGCCATCAATCAATGACTATGTTGTCTACAAGTATGAAATTAAAAACAAACGCTAAAATAAATAACGACATGAGAACACTTTTCTTACTCACAACATTGCTTTTCATCATCCCGAACATGTTCGGACAAAAAGAATATCGCCTAAACTCACCGGACGGCAAGTTAGAGGTTACCTTATATATAGGTGACCGGATTACTTACGAGCTGACGGAAGAAGGGCATACATTGGTAGCCCCCTCTCCCTTATCAGTACATCTGGATAATGGGACAGTCTGGGGTAACGGCTCCCATCTTAAGAGAGTCAGTCATCGCCAGGCAAATGAGGTGATTCCCTCTCCTTTCTACAAACGCAGTGAAGTAAAGGATGTCTATAATGAAATGACGTTAAGTTTCCGGGAACATTTCAACCTCATTTTCAGAATGTACAATGAAGGAATGGCATACCGGTTCGCAGCGACCGGAAACAGACCGTTCAAAGTTACAAACGAAGAAGCCGCCTTCAACTTCAACAAGGACTACAAATCGATTGTTCCTTATGTAAAAGATGGCGATAAACAACCGATAGAAGCCCAGTTCTCCAACTCTTTTGAAAACACCTATACACATATAGAGCTATCCGGACTGAACCCCCAAAGACTGATGTTTACCCCCGTAGTAATAGAGCAGGAAAACGGCCGTAAACTTTGTATTGCCGAATCCGACGTGGAGAGCTATCCGGGCATGTTCCTCATCAACAGAAACGGGGGAACAGCACTCACTTCCGCTTTTGCCGCCGTCCCCAAAACAAAAAAACAAGGCGGGCATAACCAACTGCAAATATTAGTCACAGAGCGTGAAAACTACATTGCTTCCTGCCAGCCGAAAGCCAAACTACCCTGGCGCATCATTGTTGTGGCAAGAAATGACAAGGAGCTGGCAGATAACGATATGGTTTATAAGCTGGCTGCTCCATCACGCATGAAAGACATCTCATGGATACGTCCGGGCAAAGTGGCCTGGGAATGGTGGAACCATTGGGGAATCAAAGGCGTGGATTTCGAAGCTGGAATAAACAATGAAACATACATGCACTATATCGACTTCGCCTCCCGGCATGGCATCGAGTATGTGATTCTGGATGAAGGCTGGGCTGTCAACCTCAAGGCTGACCTTTTCCAAATTGTACCGGAAATTGATTTAAAAAAGCTCACGGCCTATGCCAGGCAAAAGAATGTAGGACTCATCCTTTGGGCAGGTTACCATGCCTTTGCCCGCGACATGGAACATGTATGCAAGCACTATTCCGAAATGGGCATCAAAGGATTCAAGATTGACTTTATGGATAGGGATGACCAGGAAATGGTAGACTTCCACTACCGGGCTGCCGAAACTGCCGCTAAATATAAGTTGATGGTAGACTTTCACGGCACGTACAAACCTACCGGGCTGAACCGCACTTATCCCAATGTCATCAACTATGAAGCCGTTCACGGGCTGGAACAGATGAAGTGGAGTGACATCCATACCGACCAGGTAACCTACGATGTCACCATGCCATTTATCCGTATGCTGGCCGGACCGGTAGACTATACACAAGGCGCCATGCACAATGCCAACAAACGGTGTTACCACTCCTCAATGGATACCCCAATGAGCCAGGGAACCCGTTGCCGCCAATTAGCTGAATATGTAGTATTTGAATCACCATTGAACATGTTGTGCGACAGTCCCACCAATTACGACCGTGAAGAAGAATGCACGGAATTCATCGCTACCATCCCTACCGTTTGGGAACAAACAATAGCCATGAACGGAGAAATTGGAAAATACATTACAATGGCGCGCAGGAAAGGAGATGTCTGGTATGTCGGCTCCCTAACCAATTGGGATGCACGTACTCTGACACTGGACCTTTCTTTCCTCGGTGCAGGCAGATGGAAAGCGGAAATGTTTCATGACGGAGTGAATGCCAACCGCCTGGCTTCCGACTACCAAAAGACCGTCACAGACATTCCTGCATCCCGTAAACTGACCGTCAAAATGGCACAAGGAGGCGGATGCGCATTGAAAATATACAAAGAATAATTCATAGGCTTTTTAAACGTTAACTGATACATACGATTTATGAAAATTAAAAGATTAATGATTACTTGTTTGCTCGCAGTGTCTGTACTGGGAGGCAAGTCACAAGCACAAGACTTATTGTCCAATGTTTACGGACGCGATTACCAGCTACTGAATGGGAAGTGGGGAGCCATTGTAGACCTTTATGACCAAGGAGAAAGGATGCAGGTGTACAAAAACAGAAAACCTCAAGACAACAAGCAATTTTATGAATACTCTTTCGACGGAGGTTTGGTCCTGAATGTACCTGCCGATTTCAATTCACAAATGCCCGAGTTGAAATTTTATGAAGGAACAGTATGGTACGGACGCTCTTTCGATACCCCAAAGACTGACGGCAAACGTTTGTTTCTCTATTTCGGTGCGGTAAGTTACCGTAGCAAAATATATCTGAACGGGGAGAAAATAGCCAGTCATGAAGGCGGATTCACTCCCTTCCAGGTGGAAATCACAGATAAGGTAAAGCAAAAGGACAACTTCCTGGTGGTGAAAGTCAACAATACCCGCACCACGGATGCCATCCCTGCCATGTCCTTTGACTGGTGGAATTACGGCGGCATCACACGCGATGTAATGTTGGTAAGCGTTCCACAAAGCTACATCAAAGACCATTTCATCCAGTTGGACAAGGTACAATCCAACCTGATTCGTGCCAAAGTAACCTTATCCGAAGCAAAGCCTGGCATCAACGTACAAGTCGCCATCCCCGAATTGGGCATCAGACAGAACATGACTACCGATGCCAACGGAATTGCCCAGGCCACTATCAAAACCAAAAAACTGCAACGTTGGTCACCGGATGCTCCAAAGCTGTATGATGTAACCATCACTTCGGAAAGTGACCGGCTCAACGAGCAAATTGGTTTCCGTAACCTTTATGTAAAAGGCGAAGATATCTATCTGAACGACCAGCCCATCTTCCTGCGCAGTATCAGCTTCCACGAGGAAATTCCGCAACGCCGCGGGCGTGCCTTCTCTGAAGCGGACGCAACAATGCTGTTGGCCGAAGCCAAAGAGCTGGGTGCCAACATGATTCGTCTGGCACATTATCCACAAAATGAATATACTGTCCGCCTAGCAGAAAGAATGGGATTTCTTTTATGGGAAGAGATACCTATCTGGCAAGGGATTGACTTCAAAAATACCGCTACCCGTGAGAAAGCAGGCAGAATGATTAAAGAGATGGTGATGCGCGACAAAAACCGTTGTTCCGTTGCCTTTTGGGGGATTGCCAATGAAACAGCCACTTCCGCCCCGCGCAATGAATTTCTGAAACACATGAAACAATGTTGCCTGGACATCGACTCAACCCGTCTGATTACGGCCGCCTTCGATTTGGTACGCTTCAACCGCGAAAGCCGGAACTTTGAGATGAATGACTCCATTATCAACATCCTGGACATGGTAGCCATCAACAAATATATGGGATGGTATCATGACTGGCCACTGGCTCCGGACCAGGCTGTCTGGAATGTAGCTCCCGGCAAACCTCTTTTCATTTCCGAGTTCGGAGGCGAAGCGCTCTATGGCAAACATGGCGACGCGGAAGTCAAGAGTTCTTGGAGTGAGGATTATCAGGCACAACTCTACAAGGACAATCTGGAAATGTTCAAGCATATCCCCAACCTGCGCGGAACATCGCCGTGGATTCTTTTTGATTTCCGTTCTCCCTTCCGTTTCCATCCACACCAGGGAGGGGAATGGAACCGTAAAGGACTGGTTTCCGACCAGGGACAACGCAAAAAAGCATGGTACATCATGCGTGATTACTATAACCAAAAGAAAACAGAACAATGAAGCACAAAATAAAACACTACATGGCTGCCCTCCTCCTGACCTCTATGGTCTGGAGCGGGCATGCCCAAGAAAAGAATGAAATGGACTTGTCTGGTGAATGGGCATTCCAGACAGATGTCATGGACTTCCGGAGAGGTTCACTGGACGTACGTTACTGCCATCGCCTGCAGGAAAGCATCGTTCTGCCGGGAATTACAGATGACTATAAAATAGGCTACAAATCTCCTTACCGCCACCTGGATAGGCTGACCCGTGTCTACGAATATATGGGCCCCGCATGGTACCAGCGAGAAATAGAAATTCCTGTGGCATGGAAAGGCAAACGCATTTTCCTCTATTTTGAACGTACACACTGGCTCAGTTCGGTATATGTAGGCAAAGAAGAAGTGAGTAAAATAGACTACATCAGTATTCCCCACAACCACGAACTGACCCAATGGCTACATCCAGGCAAAAAAGAACTGATAACTTTCTGTATAGACAACCGCTACCAGTACGATACCCATAAATGGGACCATGCCCACTCCGAATTTACCCAAATAAACTGGAACGGAGTATTGGGCGAAATTAAGCTGGTAGCTGTAGACCCAGTCTATGTAGATGACATGCAGGTCTATCCGGACATCAAGAACAAAAGCATCAAAGTCAAAATGACTGTCCGCAACTGTACAGAACATACCGCCAGCGGCAAAATATCCTTCCACGTGACAGGAAAGGACTATAGACTACAAAAGGAAGTACCAGTAACAGTGACCGATTCCATTACTTATATCGAGGAAGAAATGTTTTTGGGTAAGGATATCCATTTGTGGAATGAGTTCCATCCCAATCTTTATACGTTGGACTGTAAGTTGACTTCCAGTGTAGAGGGCCAATCCTATGCGCATGAGAAAAGCACAACTTTCGGTATGCGCGAAGTAGAGGCTGGTGAGGACCATATCATCCTTAATGGCGAACCCATACACCTGCGCGGTACCGTTGAAAACGCAGTGTTCCCCAAGACCGGCTATGCTCCCGTGGACGATGCCTCTTGGGAACGTGTACTCCGTATCCTAAAAGAATATGGTATGAACCATATGCGCTTCCACTCCTGGTGTCCTCCTGCCGCTGCGTTCCGTATGGCAGACAAGCTGGGTGTCTATCTGGAGGTGGAAATGCCGATGTGGGGTAAAGATGCCCAACCCGATGAGAAGCGCTGGAATTTCTTCCGTCGCGAGCTGCGGGGTATCTTGAAAGAATATGGGAATCACCCTTCCTTCATTCTCTACTGTAACGGAAACGAAATTACCGGCGATTTCAGTTTCATAGAAGAGCTTACCGCCACGGCCCGCCAGTTGGATAACCGCCGTCTATACAGCGGTTCCACAGCCCGCACACGTGTCAAATCAGACCAGTTCTACATTACCCATCAGACTACCAAAGGACACATGGCCATCTACGAAGGACGTCCTTATACAAACTGGGACAAAAACAAGGAACTGGGAGTAGGCCTGCCCATCATCTCGCATGAATCCGGACAGCGGTGCATCTATCCCAATTTCGAGGAAATAAAGAACTTCACCGGCCCCGTACAAGCGCGTAATTTCGAGATATTCCGTGAACTGCTGGACAAAAACCACATGCTCGACCAAGCACATGACTTCTTCCGTGCTTCTGGAGCCTTGACCGCCATAGAGTACAAGGATGTCATAGAAGCCCAGTTGCGCACTTATCTGAAAGGCGGTTTCCAATTACTGTCTCTGAATGATTTTACCGGACAAGGATATGCACCGGTAGGCATTCTCGATCCTTTCTGGAATACCAAAGGGCTCATCACACCGGAAAAGTGGAGCGAGTTCTGTGCACCGACTGTTGCATTGCTCCGTTTCGACAAACGCGCACTTTACAATGATGAGGTATTTGAAGGAAAAGCGGAAATATACAATTATGGACCTACCCTATTGAAAAACGCAAAAATCAATTGGAGTATCACCGACAGCAACGGTAAAACCCTTAAGAGCGGAAAACTGAAAACACAAACTGTCGGAAAGAACGGGGTATTTCCACTTGGCAGTTTCAGTTATGCATTGAACAATATCACTGAACCACAGAAGCTGACGGTCCATCTTTCTGTTGCACACGTAAAAAACAGCTGGGATATCTGGGTATATCCCCGTCATAGCAACTTAATGCAGTCCACTAGTGAAGTGCTCTACACCACAGTATTCGATGAAAAAGCAAAACAACACCTTGCCGATGGCAAGAAAGTGGTACTCTGCCCCAAACCTTCCAAAGTAAAAGGTCGTAAATCCGTGTTCCACAATCACTTTTGGAATCCGATAATGTTCAAATGGCCTCCTATGACCATTGGCTGTCTGATTCATGACGACCAGCCTATATTCGAGCATTTCATAACTTCCTACCATACTGACTGGCAGTGGTGGGACATTCTGGAAAATGCCAAGGTTATTGAGATGAAAGATGCTCCGGCAGCACTGCGGCCTTTCATACAAGTAATAGACCATTACGACAATAATGAAAAGCTCGGTATTGGTTTCGAAGCAAAAGTGAAGAAAGGCAGTCTACTGGTACTGGCCGTAGATACCCAGAAAAACATCAACGAACGTCCTGCCACCCAGCAATTGCTGGAAAGCATTGACCGCTACGTAAAGAGTGACAAATTCGCTCCACAAATTACCGTTGACGAGTCCTACATTGAATCATTCTTAAAGAAATAAATAAAGGAAATATGATGAAATTATTCTTGCTTTGGGCTCTTTTGTTGCTGCCGGTCGGACCGGCAGCAGCACAAGAGATAAAAATGTCACAAACAGCTCCATTGGAACAAGTTTATGGAGAAACTGTAGAAGATGATGCCTTACTGCCCATGAATGAGCTGGATATGGATTTTGGCTATGCCCTCTATGAGACAACCGTTGATGTGGAAGAGGAGAATCCCACACTAACTATTGAAAACGTACGGGATTATGCTGTGGTCTATGCAGACGGCAAACTGCAAGGATATTTAAAAGATAGCAGTAAAAGCTTGAAAACCAATCTACCGATAGGTATACACAAACTTAGTATCTATACTGAAAATATCGGACGTATTACCTATGGTCCTGAAATTCTGGACAATTCAAAAGGTATCTACGGCAGCATAACATTGGGAAAGACAGATTTAGAAGGCTGGAAGATGACCCCATTGGAAATTAAGGAATGCGATGTGGCCGGAATAACTTTCAAAGAAGGTACCTCCTCCATCCCTTGCTTCCGTAAAGGTGGTGTCACAGTAAGCAATCCGGCACAAGAGACCTTTCTTGACGTGTCTGGCTGGGGAATGGGAGAAGTCTGGATAAACGGGCAATACTTGGGTGCCTACTGGGAAGAAAATACAGAAAAGACCCTGGAGATACCTGCTGGTGCTCTGATAGCAGGTAATAATGAAATAGTGGTATTTGAACTAAAAAATAACGAACAAGCTTCCATGACACTAACCGATAAGCCTATTTTCAAATAAGCCCTTGCATGTACTTGTTTATATTCCTTAAAAAAACGACCTTTGTGTAGGAGCAGATTCCGAAAAACGTGTCTTATTTAATGAGAATAGCATAATTATATATATCATGAAGAAACTAACATTTATCAGTTGCCTCCTTTTAAGTGGTTGCCTGGCCGGAGCAATGGCTGCAAACAAAAAGCAACCCATCTACAAAGATGCCAAAGCTCCCATTGAGGAGCGTGTGAATGACCTGGTCAGCAGAATGACACTGGAAGAAAAGGTACAACAACTCAACCAGTACACTTTGGGGCGGAATAACAACGAGAACAATCGTGGTGAGGAAGTAAAAAAAATTCCTGCCACATTAGGCTCCCTCATTTATTTTGATGAAGATGCCAATCTGCGTAACGAGGCTCAGAGAAAAGCAATGGAAGAATCACGTCTGGGTATCCCCATCCTTTTCGGATACGACGTCATCCACGGGTTCCGTACCATTTATCCCATCTCTTTGGGACAAGCATGTTCTTGGAATCCCCAATTGGTAGAACAAGCATGTGCCGTTGCCGCCCAGGAAGCACGCATGTCCGGGGTAGACTGGACTTTTTCCCCTATGATTGACGTGGCAAGAGACGGACGCTGGGGACGCGTTGCAGAGGGCTATGGCGAAGACCCTTATACCAATGCTGTATTCGGTGTCGCATCTATCAAAGGATACCAAGGTGAAGACATGTCCGACAGCAAGCGAGTAGCCGCCTGCCTTAAACATTATATCGGATACGGCGCTTCTGAAGCAGGACGTGACTATGTTTATACGGAAATCTCCAATCAGACTCTGTGGGACACCTATATTCCTCCCTATGAAGCTGGCGTAAAAGCCGGTGCCGCTACTTTAATGAGTTCATTCAATGACATCAGCGGTACTCCCGGAAGCGCCAACCATTACACGATGACAGAAATTCTGAAGAACCGTTGGAAACACGACGGCTTTGTTGTTTCAGACTGGTCTGCAGTACCGCAACTTATTGACCAAGGCCATGCTGCCGACCGCAAAGAAGCTGCCCGTCTGGCTTTCAACGCCGGCCTGGAAATGGACATGATGGGGCATTGCTATGACAAGCATATGGCAAAGCTGGTGGAAGAAGGTAAAATAAGCATGCAATTGGTGGACGATGCAGTGAAACGCGTGCTCCGTATCAAATTCCGCCTTGGACTTTTTGACAATCCCTACACCCCGACATCTACAGAAAAAGAGCGCTTCCTCCTTCCACAAAGCCTGGCTATTGCAGAGAAACTGGCAGAGGAGACCATTGTTCTACTGAAGAATGAAAACAAGGTACTCCCTCTGGCAAACGGGAACAAGCCAACTATCGCCGTCATGGGGCCTCTGGTACAAAACAGTGCCGAGCTCCTGGGGTCATGGTATGGACATGGACATGCAGAAGATGTCCTCCCCATCAAAAAGGCGCTGGATGCAGAATTTGCAGGCAAGGCTGAACTGATTTATACCGAGGGTTGTGGTTTCGACGGTAACGACACTTCCAAATTCAGTGAGGCACTGGCTGTAGCCCGGAAAGCAGATGTCATTCTACTCTGCATGGGTGAAAAGAAAAAGTGGAGTGGCGAAAACGCATCGCGTTCCATCATAGAACTGCCTGCCATTCAAGAGGAATTCATTGCTGAAATGAAGAAAGCAGGCAAACCGATTGTTCTGGTACTGGCTAACGGACGTCCTTTGGGACTCTCTAAAGTGGAACCTCTCTGTGACGCCATCGTTGAAATGTGGCAACCGGGAGTACCTGGCGGTAAACCATTGGCAGGTGTCTTGTCCGGCCGGGTAAATCCTTCGGGCAAGCTTTCCATTACTTTTCCACGTTCCACCGGACAGATTCCAATCTATTACAATCAGCGCAAAACAGCCCGTCCACAAAGTGGCAAATATCAAGACATCTCCTCTTCCCCACTGTATGAATTCGGATACGGCTTGAGTTATACCACCTTTAATTATGGTAATATCAACTTGCCCAAAGAAACCATCAGACGCGGTGAAAAGTTGGTAATGGAAATCCCAGTCACCAATGTAGGCAAACGTGACGGTGCAGAAGTGGTGCATTGGTTTATCTCAGACCCATTTAGCACGATTACCCGTCCATGCAAAGAATTGAAGCACTTCGAAAAGCAACTAATTAAAGCAGGTGAAACACATATATTCCGCTTTGAAATAGACCCGATGCGTGATCTTGGTTTTGTAAATGCCAATGGTGAACATTTCCTTGAAAATGGAGAATATTATGTAATAGTGAAAGACCAGAAAGTAAAATTCACGGTTATAGATTAATCTTCTTTTTATATTGCAGGCCATCCTCCTTTCATCCTTCTAAAAGACAGATGGCCTGCAATTTCTATTTTAGAACAAATAAGTATACTGTTCTCCTAAAAATTTCTTGATATGCTTCAAGGCTTTGGTTATTTGGGCCTCCACCGTCTTGACAGAAATCCCCATTTCCCCGGCAATTTCTTGATTAGTCTTCCCTTCCTCCCTACTTTTGCGATAAACCTGCCCACATTTGTCCGGAAGGGAACAAACAGCTTCTTCAATCAATCGGTTCAGTTCTTCCATCTCCACCGAAGTATCAGCCGCAAGAGCATATCCATATTCTTCTCCTCCCTCGATGGGAACCGTATCCTTTTCATCGCGTAAAGCATTCAGGCAACGATTGCGTGCAGACTGGAAAAGATAAGCCTTGAATGAGATTTTAAGAGTCAAGTCGGCCCTACCCTCCCACAAATTCATAAAGATGGAAAGGGCCAGTTCTTCTATCTCCTGCTTGTCTCTCAGATAAAGGGACATGAAGCGGCAGAGTGAAACAAAATAAGTATCGAAAAGGTGCTTGAAAGCCTTCTCGTCATCTTGTTTGATTAACTGTAACAATAGGATATCATCTTCTGCAGGCATATCGAAGTTATATTAGATAAGGGCTTCTTGAGCGGCAAAGATACTAATATTATTTGTTCCTCGAAATTTATTAAAAAAATAATTGGAATTGGAATAAGGGTTAAACCCAAGTGATGTGTCATATAAGTGAAGGCCTATAAAAACATCATGATCATGAAAAAAAGTGTTCCTTGGAATTTAATCATTCCTAAGTTGAAACAGGAAATTTCCGCAGACGAAGAGCGGCAATTGGAGACTTGGTTACGCAGCAGTAACAACGAAGCGTTATTCAAGGAATTGCAACTGTTATGGGAAAAAATTCAGGCAAATGTAGAAAACTACACGCCCAATACCGAATATTATTGGAATGAACTTGTCAACCGTATGCACGCCAGCGAGCCTAAGCAGACTGAAAAACCTGCAAAGAAACGCTTCGAACTGAAACGGATATACCGCTACGCAGTAGCTGCATGTATAGCTGTTGCCATCGGTTGCTCATTCTACATAGGATTCCTTAACGGACAGCCTGAAGCCATGCCGCAGTTATACTCTAATTTGTCGGGTAAGTCTAAGGTTCTCCTTCCTGACGGAAGCGAAGTATGGATGCATACAGAGACCTCTTTGCAATACGGATCACAAATGAATAAGGATGAGCGTATCGTAAATGTAACTGGTGAAGCTTACTTCGATGTAGCACACGATGCTGACAAACCTTTTATTGTGCAGACAGAAGGTATGCGTATCGTAGTTCACGGAACCAAATTCAATGTCGATGCATTCCCCGGTTCGGAAAATACATTGGTGAGTTTGGTAGAAGGGTCCGTCTCTTTGGAAACCGAGACAGAGAACCGTTTCCTCAAACCGGGCGAAACAGCTACTTTTAATCGGAAAACCCTTACACTTAAGGTAGAAAAAGATGATGTACATTTTGCCTCTTCGTGGGCAAATACACAACTCGTATTCAGAAACCGTTCATTGGGAGACATTTGCAAACTGCTTTCTAAATGGTATCGGATAAAGATAGACGTGGATCCTACATTATCCAATAAATATTTCTATACGTTTACGTTGCGTAGCGAACCGCTGGACGAAATACTCCGCATCATGGCACGCATCCAACCTATGAAATATACCTTTAACGAAGAGAATGAGTTGACAATTTCGTTTGCAGACACAAAACAAAAAGTAAAATGAAACAGTAACAAAATTAAAAACTTATGCCAAACAAACAAATGAGAAATGCACATTATTTAATAATTAACGAAAAGTAAACACCTACATTAATCTTTAAATTTAAGACAATTATGGATATAAGAAAACAACTCATCATTCTTATACTGGTACTTCTATGTGCCCCGGTTTCTGCACAAAAGAAAGAGAAACTGATCACACTGAAGTTCACAAATATCCCATTATCAGAGGCTATGCCAAAAGTGGAAAAGCAAAGTGGATACACTTTCTTCTATGAATCGCAGCAAATAGACATCAAACAGAAAGTCAGCTTGAATGTTAAGAATGAAACTATTAATAAGACAATAGCAGCCTTATTGAAAGGGACCAATGTTAAATTTGAAATCGACGCAACACACATTATTTTATATACCGGAAAGAATAACAAGGCAATATCCGGACAACCACAGAACATCTCTGGTACAGTAATTGACGAAAGTGGTGAACCGATTATCGGAGCAAATGTCATGGTGGAAGGAACCAGTACTGGTGTCATTACAGATCTTGACGGAAAATACACAATCAACGCACCGGCAGGGAGTAATCTCAAAATCTCCTATATCGGTTATGTAACACAGACTGTAAAAGCTGGTAGAAACAGTACCGTAAAGTTAGTGGAAGACAGTAAAACACTGGCAGAAGTCGTGGTAATCGGCTATGGTACACAGCGTAAGTCCGACCTGACCGGAGGTCTGGTATCAGTAGACCAGAAGAAGCTGAACATGATAAATAGCAGTAACTTGATGGACCGTCTTGCAGGACAAATCCCGGGCTTAAGCGTAACTACTGGTGATGCGAAACCGGGTGCAGACCAAACCCTCCGTGTACGTGGTGAAAACTCATTAAGTGCTGACAATGCACCGCTCATCGTATTGGACGGTATTCCTTACAACGGTTCTTTGAGTGATATTGACCCAAACATCATCGAAAGCCTTAGTGTCTTGAAAGATGCTTCCGCAGCAGCTATCTACGGCTCACGCGGTTCCAATGGTGTCATCTTGATTCAATCAAAGAAAGGCAAGAAAGGTGCACCCCAAGTTACATACAAAGGGCAGTTCAGAATGTCGCAACCCCAACAGACCATTGATGTGATGACTCCAGACGAATACATCACATTTAAACAAGACATTGCACGCCTGAAAGATGGATGGAGCGGTGACCAATTGGCTCCTGAGAATATTCTGAGTGCCAGCGAACTTATAAATTACAAGAAAGGCGTTACAAACGACTGGCAGGACTATATTTTCCGCAATGCATTTACCATGGAACATCAAGTAGGCATTTCCGGAGGTACTGAAAGCACCACTTATATGGGGGCAGTTTCCTATCTGGATCAAGAAGGTGTAGTCTACAACTCCGCCATGAAACGTTACAATATCAATTTGAGTGTCACACAAGTATTAAATAAATGGCTGACTATCGGTATACAGACCCAATTTATTCAAAGAGATGGCGGTGGTATAACCCCGAATATTGAACATGCTGTAAAGCAAAGTCCTTATGGTATCTACAAAGATGAAAACGGCAAGTATTATGAAGAACCTATGGACCAATCTCTGATTATTAACCCGATGGCCAATGTCAATGCCGATCAAGATCAAACAAGACGTAACTTCTTCATCAACACCTATGCTGACATTCTGTTGCCGGTAAAAGGTCTTTCAGCCCGTACAACCTTTGGTTACAACTATCGTAGCGACTTTACCGGCACATACTATGGCCGTGACACCAAAGACGGTAGAACAGCCAGCGGAAAAGCCAGCATCAACAATGAACACTACTGGGATTACACTTGGGAAAATCTGCTCAAATATAATCGTGAATTTGGCAAGCACCGTTTCGACGCTACAGGTTTGTTCAGTGTACAACAAACTCAGAAAAAGACTTCCAAGTCAAGTGCCGAAAGTTTTGTAAACGATGATTCCAGTTATCATAACATCAATGCAGGTGAGAAAAATAAGACTGTAGGATCCGGTTTATCAGAAACCTCGATGTTGTCTTATATGCTTCGCTTGAACTATTCATATGCAGGGAAATACATGCTGACTTTGACCGGACGTTCCGACGGTTATTCTGCCTTCGGTGCAAACAACAAGTATGCATTCTTCCCGTCAGTGGCTGCTGCATGGAACATTGCTTCCGAAAGTTTTATGGAAAATGCACAAAACTGGCTGGACCAATTGAAGCTCCGCGTATCTTATGGTTCTAACGGTAACCAAGCCATCAACCCCTATCAGACATTGGACCGTCTGCACCTCACAAACTATATCTGGGGTGACGGTGGAGCAGGTGTCAACGGTGCTTATCTGGCCAACGACGGTGTCGGAAATCCGAATCTAAAGTGGGAAACAACCCAAACATTCAACGTCGGTATCGACTATTCATTCTTCAACGGCCGTATCAACGGTAACATTGAAATGTATGTCGCCAACACAAAAGACTTGCTGATGAAACGTACTGTTCCTATCATGAACGGCTATAAAACCATTTGGGATAATGTGGGTAAAACACGCAATAAAGGTGTTGAATTTACCTTGAACACCGTCAACATACGTAATAAGGACTTCGAATGGAGCACCGGAATCATCTTTTCACTGAACCGTGACAAGATTGTAGACCTACGTGGTGACAAAAAAGATGATATCACCAATAAATGGTTCATCGGCAAACCCTTGCGAGTTTACTACGACTATGACGTCGACGGCATCTGGCAGGAAGGTGACAAATTCACCTATACCGCAGCAGACGGTACAGAAAAAGAGATCCAAAAAGGTGCCAAACCAGGTTCTGCCAAAGTGAAAGATGCAGACGGAAACGGTTATATTGACTCCAATGACAAAGTTATCATCGGTTCAAAGAATCCAAGCTTCCTCATGTCTATGAGCAATACATTGACTTACAAGAACTTTTACTTGTCATTCCTACTGAATGGAACCTTCAAAGTTACACGTGAGCTGAACGAAGCCAATATCGGAAGTTGGAGTTACAACTTATACAACTATCTGCATAATGCCGATTACTGGACACCGGAACACACCAATTCCAAATATGCTTCTCCAGCATATAACAACTTCGACGGACACAGCTATTACAAAGACTTTACATACGTCCAAATAAAGAATATCACTTTAGGATACAATTTTGAAAAGAATTTTGTAAAGAAATTGGGACTGAGCGGTTTGGGAGTCAATATCAGTGTGGAGAATCCTTATACATTCTGTGACATACGCAGCGTATTGAACTATGACAACAGTTGGTTTGCCTCTTACCCGACTGCACGTTCCTACGTACTTGGACTGAACTTATCATTCTAAACTTACTTAAATATATATACAATGAAAAATTATATATCAAAAGCAACTCTAGCTCTGTTAGTAGCTCTGTCTGCTACCGGTTGCTCTGACTTTCTGGATGAGAAACTGAAAAGTGAACTAGCTCCGGACAACACATATACAAGTTCCTATGGTTTCGAAGTAGGTTCTACCGGACTTTATGCCGAAGCACGCTCTGAATACAACACTTGGGGTGAAAACGGTGCCTTCATGCACAATGCCGCTTGCCCTTACGAAGCATTGCAGATTGCCACTGACCTTGCTACCATGGGTACCAAAGACGGTTCTATCCAACCGTTCGGTTTCTTGACATTAACTCCAAATACCGGTATTGTAGGCTCCTACTGGAACTGGGCTTATAGTCTGATTGCAGGAGCCAATGAGATGTTGAAATACTCGGAAATAAACACGAACTGGGATAATAGCACAGACAAGGCGCTCTATCAGGCAGAATCACGTTTTTTCCGCGCCTATGCATACCGTACATTGGTTTATCTGTATGGAGACGTTCCTTATGTAGACAAGATTCAAGATCAGTTCAGAATCGATTTTACCCGTACACCGAAGGAAGAGGTTATTGCCCACATGGTAGAAGACCTTCAGTTTGCTGTCGAGAACCTGCCTACCGACCCTGATGCCGTAAAAGTTGGCAAGCTGACCAAATGGGCGGCAGAACACTTGTTAAGTGAGGTTTACTTAATGCAAGGTGATTATGCAAAGGCTGAAACAGCTGCAGAAAATGTCATCAACAGCGGATATTTCCACTTGATGGAAGACCGCTTCGGTGAAAAGGCAAAAGCAAACGGCGATGTGTTCTCCGACCTATTCGTTGAAAACAACCAAAATCGCACATCCGGCAATATGGAAAGCATTTGGGTCATGCAGTTTGAATATAACACTACTGGTGGCGGTACAAATTCCGATGATTGGACACGCCGCGCCTGGGAACCCAAATACTTCGAGATTACCGGTTTTGTTTTGGCAGACTCACTGGGTGGCCGTGGCTTGTCCCAGTTGGTACCAATGAAATGGTGGATTGGCGAAGATACCGGTTTCTTTGATGAAAATGATATCCGTAATTCCGAATACAACATTAAACGTAACTGGTATTACAACAACGAGAACATGCCCGACCTTTATGGTAAAAAGGCTACGATTACAGACGAAACATGGTTTACTACCTTCCGTCTTTATCCGGCTCTGACAAAATTCTTCTATGGCCGTTCCGAGAACCTTTCTTTGACCGGTTCCTACCGTGACCGTATGAAGTTCCGTTTGTCCGAAACTTATCTCTTACTCTGCGAGGCAAGGTTGGGTTTGAAGGATATTTCAGGTGCCCGCGAAGCAATCAATGTAGTACGCCGTCGCGCACATGCTCCTGAGATTACAGACAGTGAAATGACCATGGACTTCTTGCTGGACGAACGTATCCGCGAGTTGGTAGGTGAAGAATCACGCCGCTTTACCTTATGCCGTACCGGCAAATTATTGGAGCGTACCCGCAAATACAATACAGAATCGGGGCCCGTTATGCGTGATTACCACACATTATGGCCGATTCCTCAGAGCATAATCGATTCAAATACGGGTGCAGAATTCCCGCAAAACGAAGGATATTAACAGCACAAAGACAAAATAAAACACGAATAAAGGTAAAAAGATAGTTTTCAAGATTCTCATAAAGGGAATTGTCCGCGTCCATTGAGAACAAAGGCAATTCCCTTAATTTTATCAATAAACAATCATGAAGATACACAGACAATTAACAGCAGCAGCCTTTCTGTTTATCAGTATGGCAATCATGGCACAAGTGCCATTCAGCAAAAAGGAAGTAAAAGAGAAAATGAAGCAAGTGGCAGACTGGCAAATTTCCAATCCTAACACTGCCCACGAACACCACGACCTGGATTGGACCAATGGAGCACTTTATGTAGGTATGGTAGATTGGGCTAAACTGGCAGAAGAGGAGTACAATGACAGCACCTACTATCAATGGCTCTATAAAATAGGAAGACGAAACTGCTGGCAACCCCATCAGCGGTTGTACCATGCAGACGATATAACCGTTTCCCAATCATTCATTGACTTATACCGTAAATATAAAAAAGAGGAAATACTGGCTCCTACCCTGGCACGTACGGAATGGATTGTCAACCATCCATCCAACGGTACATTCAAACTGGAGTATGGTGACAACAAAACCCTAGAACGCTGGACCTGGTGTGATGCCTTGTTTATGGCCCCCCCGGTTTATGCCAAGCTATACCGTGAAACCAACAACCGGAAATACCTCCAATTCATGGACAATGAATACCGGGCTACCTACGAATACCTATTCGATAAGGAAGAGAACCTTTTCTACCGCGATTGGCATTATTTCGGTAAAAAAGAAGCCAATGGCAAAAAGGTGTTTTGGGGACGTGGAAATGCCTGGGTACTGGCCGGTCTGGCAGAAGTATTGCAGGAGTTGCCCAAAGGCTTGATGGAACGCGCTTATTACGAAGAACTGTTTATCCGGTTATGCACACGTATCGCCGGATTGCAGAACGAAGACGGTTATTGGCATGCCAGCCTTCTGGATCCGGCTTCTTATCCTTCTCCCGAAACCAGTTCCACCGGTTTCTTTGTATATGCGTTGGCCTATGGCGTAAATGCGGGACTCTTGAATGAAGACGATTTCATGCCAGTCATTATAAAAGGCTGGAAGGCACTGACCGATGCTGTAGATGCAAGCGGTAAACTTGGCTGGGTACAGCCTATCGGTGCCGACCCCCGTAAAGTGACGCGTGACATGACAGAAGTTTACGGTGTCGGTGCGTTTCTTGCAGCAGGATGCCAGATATACAAGATGGCTGTAGATACGGAAGCTGATTATATAAAAATCTGGCCAGACAGAAAAACCATGCAGGGAAACCCTTTAAGTGGTTGGGTTGTTTATGCAAATGAGAATGTCAGCGATGACTTCTGGAAGAAATACGACCATATCTATGTACCGGAAAAAGGAACAACCGTGAAAATCTCCGATTATGCACGCACACTCTATATCCGTACGCATTGGAGTACCTTCAATCCCGCCGAAGGAGTCTACGGCTGGGATACCAACGAAAAGTTGAAAAAAGTAATTCAAGGGGCACTCGACAGAGGTATGCGTCTCTCTTTCCGTGTAGTTGTCGACAGCCGCGACCGAAAAAATGAAGCCACTCCGGCCTATGTATTCGATGCAGGAGCCAAATACTATACAGACAATGGAAAACGCTCTCCCTATCCTGATGACCCTATCTTCCAGGAGAAATATGCAAAGTTCATAGAAGCATTTGCCCAAAAATACAATGACCCTGACCTGGTGGAATTTATAGACGGCTACGGTCTTGGCAAATGGGGTGAGGCACACACTATGAAGTACATTGACCCCAAGAACCGGGAAGCTGTGTTCAATTGGATTACAGACCTCTACGTCAAACACTTCACCAAAGTACCTTTAGTTATCAACTACCATCGTTGGATGGGTGCAGGCAAAGACTGGGCAGGTGAGGAGAATTTTGATCCCGATAGTAAACGCTTGTTGGACAGCGCTTGCGAGAAAGGCTTTTCCTTACGTCATGATGCTTTCGGAATGAGAGAGTATTACGGCCAGTGGGAGCGAAACTATGTGAAACCTTGGATTATGAAACGCCCGGTTCTACTGGAAGGTGGATGGATTGTGAGCAAGCACCCTTATCACAATGACCCGAGCGGTTACAAAACAGCCAAAGATGTGCGTATCGGAGAATTTGAAGACGGTCAGGAAGCTCATGTCAACATGATGGATTTCCGTGTAGGAGACGAAACCATGAGTTGGTTCCGTGATGCCTATCCTTTGGTTGAGCGTTTCATCTCCGAAGGAGGTTATCGTTTATATCCCGATTCCATTGTAGTTCCCAAAGAAATGAAGAGTGGTTCAAGAATAAAGATAGTACATCGCTGGAACAACTTAGGCTGGGGATATTGCCCAACCAATATACCACAATGGAACCAAAAGTATAAAGTAGCTTTCGCATTATTGAACCAAGACAATCAAGTAGTCTACTCTTATCTGGACAACAATACTGATTTATCCGTCTGGATAAAAGGCTATCCCACTTCCTATGAGTTCACTCCCAAACTTCACGGGGTAAAAAAAGGAACCTATACCTGGGCAGTAGCTTTAGTCGATACAACCAAAGGCAATGGAAGCAATGTTAAGGGGCTGGATATCTCTGCCAAGGGAACCTTCACTAATTCTGGTTGGTTAAAACTGTCAGAAGTAACTGTAAAATAAATAAGACACCCCATCGACTTTATAAACAAGAGGCTGAATTCAATCTTGAATTCAGCCTCTTGTTTATAAAGTCCAATCCATCTATTTCTTTTGCGGCAACCCCTTCAGCAAGTGGTCCACCGCCGCTTTCAGCTGTGCATCTTCTCCCTTCAAAACAGCTTCCGGTTCATTATAGACCAGGATATCAGGCTGCAACGTGCGGTTCTCCAGATAGTTGCCCTGCATATCCATGCAACCTACCTGCGGAATACCGAATACAATACTTGGATCGATCTGGCTTTCCCACCAGACAGCAGTCATGGTTCCTGCCACGGGAGCACCTATCAGCTTACCGATACCCAACGTCTTGTACACAAAAGGAGTACCGTGGGCATTGCTGTAATTATCCTCGCAAACCAGCATACACGAAGGTTTCAGCCATCTGTCAAAAGGATCGCTGCCGATGTACTGGCCACGCGGCACAAAGCGTTCATACTCCTTGCCGCTAAGTAACGTCGCTACTTGTTCGTGCAGCCACCCGCCTCCGTTATGGCGGGTATCCACCACAACAGCCTCTTTCTTACGACTGCTTTCGCTCAACAAATCGGAGTAAATCTTACGGAAGCTCGGACTATCCATACCTTTGATGTGAATATAAGCAATGCGTCCGCCAGAATATTCATCCACCTTCTTGCGGCAGTTTTCCACCCAGCGCTTATACAACAGCTCATTCTGGGCACCGTAAGATATGGGCTTCAAGGTTTCTTCAAACCGCTTTCCGGTAACAGGATCATAGACCGAGAGAATCACCTTGCGGCCTGCCTTACCTTCGAGTAACGGGAAATAATCAGTGCCAGCCTTAATGGCAACACCATCCACTTTCTCGATAATACAGCCAGGCTTGACATCCGTCTTTTTCTTCGTCAATGGACTCTGAGCTATAATTTCTTTAATCTTCAGTCCATCGCCCGCATAAGCTTCATCATAGAACACTCCCAAAGCAGCCGTAGGAAGTGCTGCGCCCGAAGCATAATAACGCGCTCCCGTATGAGAACCGTTCAATTCACCCAGCATCTCACTCAGCATTTCCGCAAAATCGTAGTTATTGTTGATATACGGCAAGAAGCGCTTATAAGTTTCTTTGTATCCATTCCAGTCCGTACCTTGCAAGTCTGCCACATAGAACTTATCATTTACCTGCTGCCAGATGTGGTCGAAGATATATTCACGCTCACCATAAGGGCGGTAATCGAAGAAAGCCTCAAATTCAATTGGAGAAATCTTGCTGCCTTCAATCTCTATCTTCTTCATTCCGTCGCGGGCACAAAGGAAGATATTCTTCCCTTCCTTGTCAGGCTGCAAAGCGCCTGCACCTACTTTCTTCAAAAGAACTTTTGTAACATTCTCTTTCAGATTGTGTTCCCAAAGATCGTACCCATCCTCGAAAACAGAAAGATAATAGAGTTTATCCCCTTTAGCAGAAAGCATGGCATCTGCCATATGCGAGGAGTTGACGGTCAGGCGTACAATACGGTCAAAGCGGTTTGCGAGGTCGAACTTTAACGGCTCTACCTTTTTCTCCTTATCTTTGTCGGCATCCCCTTTTTTCTTCTTGGCATCCTTTTCGTCTTTCTTCCCGGCTTTTTCCTTCTCTGCCTTCTCCGCTTCCTCGAGTAAAGCGGTTTCTTCCTTGTTCATCAAAAAACGGTCGTATGCTTCAGCATCAAAGAACATGATATAAGTATCGTCTTCGGCTCCCCAACTGCCGTGGCTGCGATACCCCGCACGGTCACTGGTCCAAATCATGGCTTTTCCACCCAATACCCATTTGGCATTGCCATCGTTGTATCCGCTCTCGGTCAGGTTCACCATTTCACCCTTGCCATCGGCATTCAGCAGCACAACATCTTTGTTGTTCCATCCACCTACACCGATATAGTCCGAAAGAATCCATTTGCTGTCCGGACTCCACTGAAACCACTGGTCACCGTCCGAATAAGAGTATTGATACTTGCCATCCATAACGGTACGCACATCCTTTGTCTTCAAATTGATGACACGGATGGTGCTGCGGTTTTCGAGAAAGGCAATCTCTTTACCGTCAGGGCTGTATTGGGGTTGGAAAGAAGCGGCATCCGAGTTTATCAAGCGTTCTTCCTTCAGCTCTGTGGCATAGGTAAACAGCTTTTCATCCTTACGCACAATCGTCGAAGTGTAAAGTTGCCAAAGCCCGCCACGTTCGGAAGCATAAACCAGTGTCCGCCCATCGGGGGCAAAGTCTACGGTACGTTCCTGACAAGGAGTATTCGTTATCTGCTTCGTAGTCTTATATTCCACTGAAGTGACGTAGACATCGCCGCGCAAAACGAAAGCCACTTCCTTACCATCCGGAGACACTGCCATTTCCGTGGCACCGCTACTCTTAATCTGGCGGATAATGTCCTTGTCGTTTCTGTCGGAAACAATGCTGATGTTCACCTTTTGCGCTTCTCCACCGGGAAGCAGGGTGTAAATCTCACCATCAAATCCATAGCACAACCTTCCGTCCGTAGCGGCACTGAGATAGCGTACTGGATTTTTGGTATAGTGCGTCAACTGCACGGCCTTCGCATCTCCGGGAGTACGTCGGTAGATATTGAAAGAGCCGTTTTCCTCACTCAGATAGTAGAATGTTTTTCCATCAGGAGCCCAAACCGGTTCACGGTCTTCTCCTCCGAAAGTGGTCAGCTGGCGGTACTGCGGTTCTTTTCCCGGAGTATACATCCAGATGTCACGGGCAATGGGCGATACGTGATGTTTACGCCAGTAGTCCTCGTAACCTTTCTTATCTTGATACAACATCGCTCCCTCCTTATTGATGGAGATGCACTCCATAGGCATGGACGAAATCATCGTCGGGCGCCCTCCCTCCACTGATACTCGATAGACCTGGTTGAACTGCCCGTTAGAGGGAAAGACAACAGCCTCGGCAGACGGCATGATGCCCGCAGAGAACAAGACATGTCCGGCATCTGTAAAAGCAAGCGGCGTTTCGCTTCCCGAGTGGGTAGTCAGCCGTCGTGGTTCGCCTCCGTCTTTGGCCACAATGTAGACGTCCAGGCTTCCCATACGATCCGAAGCAAAAGCAATCCGCTTACTGTCCGGACTCCATACCGGAGCCGTATCATATGCGGGATTGGTAGTTATCTGCATGGCACGTCCACCGGCAACCGGCACCGTATAGATGTCTCCTTTATACGTAAAAGCAATGGTGGTCCCATCGGGAGAGATGACACTATGACGCATCCACAGCGGAGCATCCTGCGCAAAAGTAAAACCAGCCAGGCAAGCGGCAGCAATACCTAATAGTAGTTTTTTCATAATGATTCTTGTTTTTGGAGAATAAAAAAACCTCACGACTTTTCCTTTCGGAAAAAGACCGTGAGGTTTGCTTATCATTTTAAGTTACCCTCAATTAGAGAGCACCTACTTCCTTCAAAGCGGCATTTGTCTTGTGAACGGCAGCAGCGCTGGCAGCAAATTTAGCTTTTTCGTCAGCAGTCAGTTCCAGTTCAACGATTTTCTCGATACCGTTCTTGCCAAGGATTACGGGAACACCGATACAGATGTCTGATTCACCGTATTCTCCTTCCAGATATACTGAACAAGGAATCATCTTCTTCTGGTTGTGGATGATAGACTCAACGACATAAGCGCCTGCCGCACCCGGAGCATACCATGCAGAAGTACCCAGCAACTTAGTCAGTGTAGCACCACCTACCATAGTAGAAGCTACCACTTCGTTCAGTTTTTCTTCGCTCAGCAGTGTGCTTACCGGCTGTCCTTTGTAAGTAGCCAGACGAGCCAACGGAATCATGGTAGTATCACCGTGACCACCGATAACCATGCCTTCCACTTCGTTGGCGTTGCAGCCCAAAGCCTGAGACAAGAAATATTTGAAACGAGAGCTGTCCAAAGCACCACCCATACCGATGATACGGTTCTTCGGCAAGCCCAGAGACTTCAATGACAGATAAGTCATGGTATCCATCGGGTTGGAGATAACCACAAGGATAGCATTCGGAGAATATTTCAAGATGTTCTGTGCAACCGACTTAACGATACCTGCATTAACACCGATCAATTCTTCACGAGTCATACCCGGCTTACGGGGAATACCGGAAGTAATCACTACAACGTCGGAGTTGGCAGTCTTCTCATAATCGTTGGTACAACCTACAACAGTGGTGTCGAAGCCCAGCAGTTGAGCAGTCTGCATCATATCCATTGCCTTACCTTCTGAAACGCCTTCTTTCACGTCCAGCATTACCACTTCGTCAGCCACTTCATTAAAGGCTAACACATTAGCGCATGTAGCACCTACGTTACCTGCACCTACTACGGTTACTTTTGACATAATTTCTAAAGTTTTTTGTTTATAAGTGTTCTTTAAAGATGACGCAAAAGTACAGCGAACTTCGTAATTAGAGAAATATTTCCGTAATAATTTTAGTTAAATACACATTTAGCCAATGATTAGTGGACGATGATTAATGATTAATGATTAATTTTGCGGACGATTAATGAATGTAGGACGAATAATCAGCCACCAACCATTAATCACTTAACCATTAATCATTATCAAAAATGGCAGTTAAGAAGAATACACTTCTCATCGTGGCAGGCAGCCTCCTTATCTTATTATTAATAGGAGTTACCATTCTGCTGATTTCCGAAAAGCAAACCAACAAGGAACTGGTGATGGAATTCAATCTGGATAAAGAAGACCTTGAAAATCAATACACAGACTTCGCCAGACAATATGACGAGCTGAAGTTGACAGTCTCCAACGACTCCCTCTCCGTACTCTTGGAGCAGGAACAATTGAAGACCCAACGTTTATTGGAAGAACTCCGTACCGTGAAGAGCAGCAATGCCACCGAGATACGCCGTCTGAAGAAGGAACTGGCTTCTCTCCGCAAAGTCATGATAGGCTATATCAACCAGATTGACTCGCTGAACCGCCTGACTGCCCAACAGAAGGAAATCATAGCAGATGTCACCAAGAAGTACAACGCCGCTTCCCGGCAAATCAGCAACTTGTCCGAAGAGAAGAAGAACCTGACCAAGACCGTGACACTTGCCGCCCAACTGGACGCCACCAACATCTCTGTGCAGCCCACAAACAAACGCGGCAAGACCGCCAAGAAGGTGAAAGACATCGTGAAGTTCAAAATAAACTTCTCCATCGTGAAAAACATCACTGCAGAGACCGGCGAACGTACCCTCTACATCCGCATCACCAAACCGGACAATGACGTGCTGACCAAAAGTTCCTCGAACACCTTCCCATACGAGAACCGGGAACTGGTATATTCCATCAAGAAGTATATAGAATACAACGGAGAAGAGCAAGCCGTCACCGTATATTGGGATGTAGAAGAATACCTCTATGCAGGCACCTACCGCGTAGACATTTTTGCTGACGGTACCCTTATCGGTTCGCAATCATTCAGCTTGAATTAATACAAAAAAATCTAAATTATTTTGCAATATCATTGAAAGCCTATACATTTGCATCGTTGTTTATGCAATTATTGTTGCTGTATAAACAACAGATTCATCACCTTAATTAATGTATAGCCCAATGAAAAAGTTCTTCTGTTTCATCTGTTTGGCATACCTATCCTTCCCCATGAAGGCCCAGGAAGCATTAAGCTTGGATAGTTGCCGTGCATTGGCAATCTCCAACAACAAAGAACTGCTGATAAGCCAGGAAAAAATCAACGCTGCCCACTATCAAAGGAAAGCGGCATTTACTAATTACCTTCCCAACATTTCGGCCAGCGGCGGATATATGCGCAGTCAAAAAGAGTTGTCCATCCTCAGCGACGCTCAGAAAGGAGCCTTGTCCGGATTGGGTACAAGTCTCAGCGGACCGTTACAGCAGGCTGCCCAAGTCATCGCACAGCTTCATCCAGAACTGGCAGGCCAATTGCCGGCTTTAGGACAAAGCCTGGTAGGTGCCCTCGACGGTGCAGGCCAATCCTTGGTTGACGCCTTTCGTACAGACACCCGCAACATGTATGCGGGCGCACTGACCTTGACCCAACCCCTATATATGGGCGGCAAGATACGTGCCTACAACAAAATTACCAAATACGCCGAAGAGCTGGCCCGCCAGCAGCACAACACCGGTATGCAGGAAGTAATCCTGAGTACAGACCAGGCATATTGGCAGGTAGTGTCCCTTGCCCATAAAAAGAAGCTGGCAGAAGGTTATCTGAAACTACTGCAGAAGCTCGACAGCGACGTTGACAAAATGATTGCCGAAGGCGTTGCCACCAAAGCAGACGGACTCTCCATCAAAGTAAAAGTGAATGAGGCCGAAATGACCCTGACCAAAGTAACCGATGGCCTGAGCCTTGCCCGGATGCTGCTGTGCCAATTGTGTGGTCTCGACCTTTCCACTCCCGTCATGCTCACAGACGAACAGAAGGAAGACCTGGCTCCCACTACTCCGGAAAACGGTGCCATCGACATCAACAATGTTTATGCTACCCGTCCCGAAGTGCGTAGCCTGGAACTTGCCACGCAGATTTATAAGCAGAAAGTAAATGTCACCCGTTCGGAATATCTTCCTTCCATAGCACTAATGGGCAGCTATATGGCAACCAACCCTTCCGTCTTCAACAGTTTCGAGAAAAAGTTCAAGGGGATGTGGAATGTGGGTGTCATGGTGTCGGTACCCATCTGGCACTGGGGCGAAGGCATCTATAAAGTAAAAGCAGCCAAATCGGAAGCACGCATCGCCCAATACCAGTTGGATGACGCCAAAGAAAAGATAGAGCTGCAGGTCAACCAGTCGGCTTTCCAAGTGAACGAAGCTGCCAAGAAACTGACCATGGCCGAAAAGAACCTGGAAAAAGCCAACGAGAACCTGAGATACGCCACACTTGGCTTTGAGGAAGGCGTTATACCTGCCAGCAATGTGCTCGAAGCGCACACCGCATGGCTTTCTGCCCAATCGGAAAAGATAGACGCACAGATTGACGTAAAACTGACGGAAATCTATCTGAGAAAGGCAACGGGGGAATTGACAATTGATAATTGATAGTTTCTTCAATCGTAAATAGTAAACAGTCAAATAGTAAATAATATGTTGGATACAAAATCACAAAACAGTAACATGTTGTTGGCATTCCTCACGCTGACGGGAGTGATTGCCATCGTTGCCCTTGTAGGTTTCTTCATGTTGCGTAAAGGGCCGGAAATTGTGCAAGGACAAGCAGAAGTAACGGAGTATCGAGTATCGAGCAAAGTGCCGGGACGTATTCTGGAATTTCGTGTAAAAGAGGGACAAAGCGTACAAGCCGGAGACACCCTTGCCATTTTGGAGGCTCCGGACGTGCAGGCCAAACTGGAACAAGCACGCGCCGCCGAATCGGCAGCCCAAGCCCAGAACGAAAAAGCTCTGAAAGGCGCCCGTCGGGAACAGATACAAGCTGCCTATGAAATGTGGCAAAAGGCACTGGCCGGACTGGAAATTACCGAAAAATCCTACACGCGTGTGAAGAACCTGCACGACCAAGGCGTGATGTCTACACAAAAGCTTGACGAAGTTACCGCCCAACGCAATGCAGCCCGGGCTACGGAGAAAGCCGCCAAAGCCCAGTATGATATGGCCAAGAACGGTGCGGAACGCGAGGACAAAGCCGCTGCCGCTGCCTTGGTGGAACGTGCCAAAGGAGCTGTGGCCGAAGTTGAATCGTACATCAAGGAAACTTACCTGATTGCACAGACTGCCGGTGAGGTATCCGAGATATTCCCCAAAGTAGGCGAGCTCGTGGGCACGGGTGCTCCCATTATGAACATCGCCATTCTGGACGATATGTGGATAACCTTCAATGTACGCGAGGACTTGCTGCAAGGGTTGGGTATGAATACCGAATTCGAGGCGTTCATCCCTGCACTCGATAAGAATATCCGCCTGAAAGTGTACTATATGAAAGACCTCGGCACATATGCCGCCTGGAAAGCGACCAAGACTACCGGCCAGTTCGACCTGAAAACATTCGAAGTAAAAGCCGCTCCGCAAGAGAAGGTGGAAGGACTGCGTCCGGGAATGAGTGTTGTATTGAAGAAGTAAAGGAGTTATGAGTTATTGGAGAGGATGATGGAAAGAAATAAGAAACATACGGCTTTGTGGAATGTAGCAAGACGCGAATGCCGCCGTCTTGTTTCCCGCCCGCTCTATCTGTTCTGTATGGTGATAGCACCGTTGTTCTGCTACATATTCTTCACCACGCTGATGGACTCCGGGCTTCCTACGGACATGCCCGTAGGTGTGGTGGACCAAGACATGAGTGCCACTTCACGCCAGCTGATACGTAACTTGGACGCTTTTGAGCAGACAGCCGTCGTCGCCCGCTACCCTACCATCAACGAAGCCCGTACCGCCATGCAGCGCGGAGAGATTTACGGTTTCTTCTACATTCCCGAAGGTACCTCTGCCAAAGCGCAGGCCGGACGGCAGCCCAAACTCTCTTTCTATACAAACAATACCCTGCTCATCGCAGGTTCACTCCTCTTCAAGGACATGAAGATGATGAGCGAATTGGCATCCGGTGCCGCAGCACGTAGCACCCTATATGCCAAAGGAGCTACCGAGGAACAAGCGATGGCCTTCCTCCAACCCATCGTCATAGATACGCATCCACTCAATAACCCGTGGCTGAACTACTCCGTATATCTGTGCAACACCTTTGCACCGGGCGTATTGATGCTGCTTATCTTCATGGTAACCGTCTATTCCATCGGAGTCGAGATAAAAGACCGCACCGCCCGCGAATGGCTGCGCATGGGCAACAACTCCATCTGGATTTCCCTTGCCGGCAAACTGCTGCCGCATACCGCCATCTTCTTCCTGATGGGAATATTATATAATGTATACCTCTACGGTTTCCTCCATTTTCCCTGCAACAGCGGCATCCTGCCGATGCTGCTTGCCACTCTTTGCCTGGTGCTGGCATCGCAAGGCATGGGAATATTGATGATAGGAACCCTGCCTACCCTGCGTCTGGGACTCAGTTTCGCTTCCCTATGGGGCGTACTCTCTTTCTCCATGTGCGGATTGTCATTCCCCGCCATGGGCATGCACCCCGTATTGCAGGCATTGGCAAATCTGTTCCCCCTGCGCCACTATTTCCTGATTTATGTGGACCAGGCACTGAATGGATACCCCATGATTTACTCGTGGGTCAACTACGTAGCGCTGCTTATTTTCATGATGCTCCCGTTCCTTATAGCCCATAGGCTGAAAGGAGCGTTGGTTTACTATAAATACATGCCCTAATGAAAGACCTGACGTTCAGACAGAAAGTGATACAAGGCATTCATGACTTGTTCTATATATGGAAACGGGAATTCGGCACCACCTTCCGCGACCAGGGCGTGCTCATCTTCTTCGTGCTCGTTCCGTTGGTCTATCCGTTGATATACGCTTTCATCTATACCAACGAAACTATCCACGAAGTGCCCACTGTCGTGGTGGATGACTCACGCTCCTCGTTGAGCCGCGAATACCTGCGGAAAGTGGACTCCAGTCCCGAAGTGAGCCTCGTGAGCTACTGCGCTGATATGGAAGAAGCCAAACTGATGTTGAAGGACCGCAGGGCATACGGTATTATCTACATCCCCTCCACCTTCAGCGACGACATTGTACGCGGTAAGCAAACGCAGGTCAGCATCTTCTGCGACATGAGCGGACTGCTGTATTACAAAGCCTTGCTGACTGCCAACACCAACGTGTCGCTTGCCATGAACGCAGACATCAAAGTGGAGCGAAGCGCCAATACCACCGACCGCCAGGACGAGATTACCGCCTACCCGATAGAGTATGAGGATGTCGCCCTCTATAATCCGACCAACGGATTTGCCGCTTTCCTGATTCCGGCAGTATTGGTATTGATTATCCAGCAAACGCTGCTACTCGGCATCGGCTTGTCTGCCGGGACGGCACGCGAACAGAACCGCTTCCGCGACCTGGTGCCTATCAACCGCCACTACAATGGCACACTACGCATTGTGATGGGAAAAGGGCTGAGCTACTTCATGGTATATTCACTGGTATCGGTATATATACTATGTGTGGTTCCATGGCTTTTCAGCCTCAACCAAATAGCGATACCCGGTGTCCTGACTCTGTTCACCCTGCCCTACCTGGCCGCTTGTATTTTCTTTGCCATGACAGCATCCATTGCCATCCGCAACCGCGAAACGTGCATGCTGCTGTTCGTGTTCACCTCCGTGCCGCTGCTGTTCCTCTCCGGCATTTCATGGCCGGGAGCTGCTATGCCCGCTTTCTGGAAGTACTTCTCGTACATCTTCCCTTCTACCTTCGGCATCAACGGCTACGTACGCATCAACAGCATGGGAGCCACACTCAATGAAGTCTCTTTCGAGTACCAGGCACTATGGATACAAACGGGCTTCTACTTCATCACCACGTGCCTGGTATATCGCTGGCAGATATTGCAGAGCAGGAAACATGTGATTGAAGAGTATAAGAAGCATAAGAGTATAGAAGCGTAACACATTGTTCCAAGCCTACGAAACAAAGTGTTCAAACGCATGTGAACACTTTGTTTCAGCGTATCAGAACAATTTGTTCCAATATATAAAAACAGTTTGTTCGCCATATTGAAACAGTCTGTTCCCTTATAGGGAACAGACCGTTTTGTTAAAGGAAACAAATAGTTGCCCTACAGCATCGGCAAGGCAGCAAACAGACAAACGGGGCTGTAATACCTAATTACGGTCGCATGTGTTTCTCCAATATCGGGTAAAGTATCTCAGCATACCTCATAAAGCCCAAATCGGTAAAATGAATGCCGTCTACTGTAGCCTCCCCGTCGTGGCCGATGATGTCACGGGAAGCAAGGAAATAGATGTTTTTCTCTCCACGTTGCTTCAAAGAACGGAAAAAGGCATTCAATGTCTCATTCTTGTCCTTTACCTCCTTGGCAATCCTGGTGTCAAAAGGAGAGTGGGTAAAGAGAGGGTCTTCCACGAAAAGGACAGGCGTATCGGGATGCTTGCTGCGGATAGTGGTATAGAATTTATCGGCACGCTCTCTCATTTGCTCCACGGTAGCATTGGGCACAAAGTCGAGGACAAACATAGAAGCGTCCACACCGGCTATGACATCGGCAATCTCCAGGTCGAGCAAGGCATTGCCGCTAAATCCCAGATTGATGCACTCACGATTGAGCCAACGTTCCAGAATATTGGTATGCACCATGCCGGGACGGGAAGCGCAGCCTCCCTGCAAGATGCTGGTACCATAGAATACCACCGGCTTCTCACGTTTCGGCAAGTCTACTGCCGGCGGGGTAATGGCGGATAAAGAATCCACGCCGATGGAAAGCGAGGTAACCCCATCATATAAAGAAAGGTACAAAAGGTATTCGCGCTCCTCGGGCAACATATTGCTTACGATAGTCGCCTTATTGATTTTGCCCTGCGGACGTCCGCTACCGGCAAATATCCACTTGCCGTCTTGCAAGCAGTAGAGGTCGAGGCCTTTAATGCCGGTCGGTGTCATGTGGTTCATACTCATATTGTTCCTTACTTCCCATTTGGCAGAAATGCTTGTAGAGTTGGAACGGAAGCGCACGGCGAGTCCGGCACTGTTGCGGCCTAAGTCCCACAACGGCTTGCGGGAGATGTTCTGCAGAGAGTCCGGCAGACGCTCATAGCGGGTAAGGGTAGATTCTGTTGCTTTGCCCAGAAGGGGGAAGGCGGAAGCATCATGATAGATAGTCTGGGCATTGGCAACAGCGGCCAACAACAAGCCCATCAAAAGAATTCTGGTTCTCATATGACAAGATATTAAGTGTTAAGTATCAGATGGCAAAGATACAAGGTTTCTTTGAAAAACGAAGAAATGGAAGTATTTTACATCAATTAACTCCCACATGCTTGTTTCTTTACGAAACATTCGTATTTTCGCAGAAAACAATTCATATGAGACACATCCATTTCCTCTTAGCAGGCTTCCTGCTGTGCATCTGCTGTACCCTGCAAGCCAAAAACCGTGTGATTGACCAACCACCGTTTATCGTAAGAAACACGACTTCCATCGAAGTGAGTAAAGTAGTCATCAGTGACACGGCAACCGTGCTCCACATCTATGCCAAGTATCGTCCCAAGTACTGGATACAGATTGCACCCGACAGCTACCTGACAGACAATAACGGAGAAACCTACCAACTGCGTTCCGGTATAGGCATCATACCAGGTAAAGAATTTTGGATGCCCGAATCGGGCGAAGCGGAATTCCAGTTGGTCTTTCCTCCCCTATCCGACAATGCTACCTCCTTCGACTTCACCGAAGGCGAAAAGGTGGAAAACGGATTCAGCATCTGGGGAATACAACTGAAAAGCAAGAAACTGCCGGAACTGGCACTTCCCCAGAACGCCGTAGTACACAAAGCCGACCCTAATGCCGAACTTCCCGAACCGGTCATCCAATACGGAAAAGCCATGCTGAAAGGAAAACTCCTGGATTCACGCCCCAATATGGGAATGCCAATCAGTATTGCCGTGTGGGAGAATGTCAAAGGAGACATCACGGACATACCACTCGACATCCAGCCTGACGGCAGTTTCACCAAAGAAGTAACATTGCCCGGCACTACCCCATGTACCATATATTTGGGTAGAGAGCATATGCTCCAGTTCTTCATGGAACCCGGCAAGACAACAGAAATATACGTCAATCTACGCGAAGCTTCCCGGCGCAAGTCTAAATTCCACAGCGAAGGGAAACCCTATGGAGAAATGGTATATATCAACGGACCGCTGGAAACCGTGGCACAAGAGTTGAACGGAAACCACCCCGGCATCGACATGCAAGACAAGCTCTATCAAAACATAGCTGCACTGGCTGGCAAGGATATTGATGCAGCCAAAGCATACGTACTCCAAATATCCGGCGAAACACAAAAAGCAATAGACAAGTTGCCTTATAGTGCTTCTACCCGACAACTTTTGACTATCAATAACAAACTGATTACAAATGCCATGCTGTCTTCCGTTGCCAGCATCTTGACATCGGCTGCCCTACACGCCAATCTCATCAAACGGGAGGAAGCAAACAACTACTATCAGGAACTTGCCCGGAAAGTACCCGCCAACTACGTGTCCGACGAAGATATGAGTATATTGAATGTGCCGCAGGCAGTCTTGTCCAACCAGTATGTACAAATGGCTTCAAGGAATGTCGAACGGAGTGGAGAATTGGCCAAAGCCTGGGGAACCGACAAAGGTATCTTCTTCGATATAGCCCGTAATGTCACCCTCTACCGGGGTATCAAGAACTTCACCCCGCTCACCGACGAGCAAAAGGCCACCGTTGCCGCCATGCCCGCCGCATACCGTGAAATGCTGACTGCCGCCAATGACGAACTGCTGGCACAACTCGAAGCCAACAAGAAAAAGACGGGCTACACCATCAACCAAGTGGACGCCAACGTCAGCAACGAAGATTTGTTCACTTCCATCATCAGCAAATTCAAAGGAAAAGTATTGTTAGTAGATTTCTGGGCCACTTGGTGCGGTCCATGCCGTATGGCAAACAAGACGATGGCCCCCATTAAGGAGGAACTGAAAGACAAGGATATCCTATATCTGTACATCACCGGCGAAACCTCTCCCTTGAAGACCTGGGAGAATATGATTCCCGACATCCACGGCGAACATTTCCGTCTGACAGATGCCCAATGGAAATACCTATCGGACGTATTCAAGATAGAAGGGGTACCGACTTATCTGGTTGTAGACCGCAAAGGAAACACCACGTTCAGACAAACCGGCTTTCCGGGAGTGGAGAAGATGAAGGAAGAGTTGCTGAAAGTGACTAAATGACAAACTGATAAAACAAAAAAACAGCAGGCTTATCACCTGCTGTTTTTTTGTTTTATCAGTATACCGCTATTACTTTTCAGCCCATTCTTTGGCTCCCTGCTCTCTCAGTTTAGCAGTAAATGCCTTTGCCTTCTCCATAGCAGCCGCTTCCTCTTCCGGAGTTGCATATGCATGTTTGTAGCCCTTCACCACATTCCATTCACCACGGGTGAAATCGGGGAATGCCACAGCCGCACAACCGTTGTCCATAGAAAGTTCTCCCAATTCTGCAAGGCAGCACCACTCAGCAAGGTCGTATACATCCATATCCAAAGGAAGACCGTTTTGCAGGCAATATACCAGACGGCTGTCCATCACGAAGTCCATGCCACCATGACCTCCTACTTCCTTCGCCATCTCACCGTACTTCTTCAAAATGGGATGCTGGTATTTCTCCACGAGCGCCTCCATCTCCGTCTCCGGCAGGAAACCGTGTGAATTCAAATCATCCACTTTGGGCTGAACGCCCGATGCACTCAGCTGGTCAGCGTCAAGCGCATACCCTTCTACCGGATATTTGTTGGCGAATCCCTTGGTACCCGTAAGCTGATACAAACGGTTATAAGGCTGTGGTGTCATTACATTGTGCTGAATCTCAATCACCTTCCCATTGGCTGTACGAATCATGGTCGTGGTATGGTCACCGTTACGGAATTCCTTGCACTCCTCGCCGGTTCTTTTTTCTACCAGCTCCTTGCCCACTACAGACTTGGTATCCATGGCTACCAACGTTTCCATACGGTCACCACGGTGAATATCCAGTGCTTGCGCCACCGGGCCAAGGCCATGGGTGGCATACACGTCACCACGATGCTTCATGTTGTAGTCCAAACGCCAGCCCAGCTTGTCATTTTCTCCATTCTTCCAATAATGGTCCCAAAACGGACTCAAGTTATGTATATAAGCACCCTGCGCACGGATAACTTCACCGAACACGCCATGCTGCACCATGTTCAGCGTATTCATCTCGAACCAGTCATAACAGCAGTTCTCCAAGATGAAGCAATGCTTGCGGGTAGACTCACTCAGGTTAATCAAATCCCAGCATTCCTGCAGGTTCATGGCCGAAGGTACTTCTATCGCTACATTCTTTCCGTTCTCCAGCGCACACTTGGCAACGGGGAAGTGATGCAGCCAGTCCGCAGCAATATAAACCAAGTCTATGTCATCACGTTTGCAGAGTTCCTCGTATCCCTTATCACCGGAATAGACGGCGGCTTTGGGCATGGATGCCTTCTTCAAGAGCTCCTGACATTTATCTGCACGGGCCTCTTCATAATCACAAAGAGCCACTACCTGCGTACCCGGAATATAAGTGAAACGTTCCACTGCTCCGGGACCACGCATACCCAAACCAACAAAACCCACACGGACTGCCTCCAACTTCGGAGTAGTCAGTCCCAATACACTCTTCTGTCCTGCCGGACGCTCGGGAGTTTTGACAACAATGGTACCATTCTGCCATTCCCATTGAGTTCCCTTCTCTGTGGTTTGCACAGTAGAAGTCTGGCTTGTGCATGCACCCAATACGAAGCACATTCCCAGCAACAACGATTTAACTGTTCCCATATTTCTGCTTTATTTAAGGTAAAAGAATTCATTGCAACAAAGACAGCGCAAACCGAATGCAGAATAAAATGAACCCGTTCATTTTTTATGCTGAGGTGCCGCCAGTCTTCGCTTCTTCTGCAAAGATAGACAATCTTAGCCAAAAGAAGATTATCAACAGCCATGTTCTTTTCAATCTGGCAAAAGAATATACACACAGCAGGAACATTTAGATTAATTAACTCACTGTTTGATGTTTGTTTACGAAATATTCGTAGATTTGCATTGAATTCATTTAAATACTTTATCCATGGAAAAGTTAACGATACAAGAAGAAGAAGCAATGTTGTACATTTGGGAACTGGGCAGTTGCTTCGTAAAAGACATTGTTGCCAAATATCCCAAACCGGCGCCTCCCTACACAACTGTAGCATCTATTGTGAAAAACCTGGAGCGCAAGCAGTATATCCGTGCCGCACGTGTAGGCAACACTTACCAGTATACCCCGCTTATACGCGAAAGCGAATACAAACGTACCTTTATGAGCGGTTTTGTGCGCAACTACTTTGAAAATTCTTATAAGGAAATGGTTTCGTTCTTCGCCAAAGACCAGAAGATTTCGGCCAATGACCTGAAAGACATTATAGACATGATAGAGAAAGGAAAGGAGTAAACATGTTAGCCTATTTTCTGAAAGTGAATGTAGCGATAGTACTGTTTTATGCATTCTATCGGCTGTTCTTCTACAAAGACACGTTTTTCGGCTGGCGCAGAACCGCACTGCTCTGCTTCTTTGCCGTTTCTGCCGCCGTACCTCTGCTGAACATACAAACGTGGATTACGGAGCAGGAACCGATGGTGGCCATGGCAGACCTCTATGCCAGCGTTGTGCTACCGGAACTCACAATAGGCACCGAAGCGGCTCCTACCGACTGGAAAAGCATCCTTTCAGAATATGCCAATATCGCCTATTGGGGAATAGTGGCATTGCTGATGATACGCCTCATCATGCAACTGGCGGGCATCATCCACCTGGCATGCCGATGCCGCAAGGTACAAATAGGCAACACAAATATACATCTGCTTCCCAAAGCAGACGGGCCTTTCTCCTTTTTCCACTGGATTTTTATCCATCCGTCCTCGCATACGGAAGAGGAATTCAACGAAATATTGACCCATGAGCAGACACACGCCCGGCAATGGCACTCCATTGATGTCATCATCAGTGAACTAGTGTGCATTTTTTGCTGGTGCAATCCCTTTGCCTGGCTCATGAAACGGGAAATCCGCACCAATCTGGAATATATGGCCGATGCCCGCGTATTGGAGAACGGCTATGACTCCAAAACCTACCAGTACCATCTGCTAGGATTGTCACATCAAAAGGCTGCAGCAACTATCTATAACAGTTTCAATGTTTTACCTTTAAAAAAACGCATCAAAATGATGAACAAAAAGAGAACAAAAGGAATAGGAAGGACTAAATATCTGATGTTCCTTCCCTTGGCAGCCTTACTTATGATTATCAGCAATATCGAAGCAGTGGCGCGTACCACAAAGAAGATTGCAGCGGAAGTCATAGAGGCTGTAGACGCCAAAACCGGACAAGCGGTACCGGAAGTTCAAGCCCCTCAAGTAGCTCCCCTACCGGAACAAGATACGAAAACAGTGACTTACAAAGGAAAGGTAGTGGATAAGGATACTCTCGACAATCCGATTTTTGAGGTAGTGGAACACATGCCCGAATTCCCCGACGGAGGCATGTCTGCACTAATGGAATACTTGAGCAAGAACATCAAATATCCGGAAGCAGCCATGAAGAAAGGTACGCAAGGACGGGCTACCGTGCAATTTGTAGTGGAGAAGGATGGCAGTATTACCAATGTAAAAATACTGCGCGGCATTGACCCGGAATTGAATAAAGAAGCCGTACGCGTAATCAGTGCCATGCCCAAATGGAAACCCGGCACACAAAAAGGAGAAGCCGTGCGGGTAAAATATACAGTTCCCGTGATGTTCCGTCTGACGGAAAACAATACACAGGTTAAGTATGCTCCCATTGAAAGCAAAATAGATGAAATGGTGGTAGTGGGTTATGCTCCCGAAGAGGCAACCTACCCGGAGGAAGTAACCGTTTTCGAAGTCGTAGAAAAAATGCCGGAATATCCCGGCGGCATGTCCGCAATGATGGAATTCATCGGCAAAAATATCAAATATCCGGTAGCCGCACAAAAAGCTAAGATTCAGGGAAGAGTGGTCATACAGTTTATAGTGGATAAAGAAGGGAACATCATCTGCCCCAGAGTAATCCGTGGTGCCGACCCACTGCTAGACGCTGAAGCAATCCGTCTGACTACTATCATGCCCAAGTGGAAGCCCGGCATGCAAAGAGGACAAGCTGTAAACGTAAAATATACAGTCCCCATCATGTTCCGTCTGCAAGAACCGGAGAAAAGCCCTGCTGTTCAGAATGCCACTGTTACTCCAACTAAATAAACTAATTCTCTCTCTAAACAAGTTTAAATGAAAAAGGAGCAGTTACCCGACGACGGGCAATTGCTCCTTTTCATAAGGAAAACATCCATGTTTATTTATGCACTTCCACAATCCGCGTCGGCGCCATTTCCATATTTCTGCGGTCTACCTGACGGACTACGGCAGCAGCCAGTTGCAGGAAAGCGCGCCCGGTCACCGTATTCTCATCCAAAGCAACCGGAGTCCCCTTATCACCACTCTCACAGATGCTCTGTACGATAGGAATTTGTCCCAGCAAGGGTACGTTCATTTTCTCAGCCAGTCTCTTTGCGCCTTCTTTTCCAAAGATATAATACTTGTTTTCCGGCAATTCGGCAGGCGTGAACCAAGCCATGTTCTCCACCAAACCGAGAATGGGCACATTCACCTTATCATTGGTAAACATATTGATGCCTTTGCGGGCATCTGCCAGCGCCACAGCCTGCGGCGTGCTAACAACGATAGCTCCTGTCAGTGCCAAAGTCTGCACCACTGTCAAGTGAATGTCGCTCGTTCCGGGAGGAAGGTCGATAAGGAAATAATCCAGTTCTCCCCAATCGGCATCACCAATCAGCTGCTTCAAGGCATTGCTTGCCATACCTCCCCGCCACAAAGTGGCCTGGTCGGGGTCTACAAAGAAACCGATGGAAAGCAACTTGATGCCATACTTCTCTATCGGAACAATCAAGTCACGTCCACCAATGTTCTCTGCCACCGGACGGGCATCTTCCACTTGGAACATCTTTGGAACAGAAGGCCCGAAGATATCAGCATCCAGCAGACCTACTTTATAACCCAACTTTGCCAAAGACACGGCAAGGTTGGCAGCAACCGTGGACTTGCCTACCCCACCTTTTCCGGAAGACACTCCGATAACATTCTTCACCTGGGGTAATAGCTTACCCACTTCCGGACGTGCCGCCTGACGGCTTTCAGTCGTAATCACAACCTCCACCTCAGGAGAAACATACGTATGTATAGCTGTCTCGGCAGCCTTCACCATTGACTTCATGAACGGATCAGTCGGTTTCTCAAATGTTAACGAGAAGCTGACCTTCATCCCGTCAATCCGCATGTTATCGGCCACCATCTCAGCCTCAACAAGATTCTTTCCGGTGCCGGGATAACGCACTGTTGCCAATGCATCAAGGATTAATTTTGGATATAATGTCATTGTATGTACTATTTGACGATTTACTATTTACTATTTTTATGCGAATCAGTAGTATTTTTAACCACTGATTCGCATCATTTGCTGGTTTGCAATCCGCTACGCTTGCTACGGTTATAACTGCGGTACTCATCCAGCTCTATCTCCACATCCGGCTCCTGCAACTCGCCCTCTTGCGGAAGATGGAACTTGATGTACTTGATATTCAAACCACGATCCAGCCATTGTTGTTCATAATAGGTCTTGATGCTGAGTATCTCATCAGCCATGCCGGAGTGGTACAAGTCTTCCGTCATCACATCCACCGGTAACCGGTTTCTTTCAATCATGTACCGGGTATAGGTAAACATGAAGTTACTGTCCGTCTTCAGATGAACGATACCGTCATTCTTCAGGAACTTGCGGTAGCGCTCCATGAAATAAGTGGAAGTAAGCCTTTTTGTAGCCTTCTTCATCTGCGGGTCCGAGAAAGTAAGCCAGATTTCACTCACTTCATCCGGAGCAAAAAAGCGGTCTATGATTTCGATATTCGTACGCAGAAAGGCCACATTCTTCATGCCCGATTGCAGCGACTCGGTAGCTCCCGTCCACATACGAGCCCCTTTTATATCCACTCCGATGAAGTTCTTTTCGGGAAACATACGTCCCAATCCGACAGTATATTCTCCCCTACCACAGCCCAGTTCCAGAACAATAGGATGGTCGTTTTTGAAAAACTGCCCATGCCAGTTCCCTTTCATGTCAAACGGCACATTATCTACCGCGGAATACGGATACTCGAAAACATGCGGATAACTCGCCATATCGGCAAACTTCTCTAACTTGTTCTTTCCCATTTAAGAAGCATTGAAACATAAAACATATTATTTTAGGCACGGATTACACGGATTTTCACGGTCTCTCTTCAATCTATCCGTGCTTTCCGCGCAATCCGTGCCTAAAAGTATAAAAACAAAGTCCCGGCAAGTCTTATACGATAGACATTACCGTATTATTCAACGATCGTTACCCAACCATGAGTATCTGGCTCGTCACCATACTGGATGGCACGCAGCTTGTTGTAAAGCTTCGTACATACCGGTCCCGGTTTTCCATCTTTGGAAATAACATATGACTTGCCGTTCTCTACGTCGTCAATACGTTCGATGGGGCTGATAACGGCAGCCGTACCGCAGGCACCCGCTTCCTCGAAAGTCAGCAACTCTTCTTCGGGAACCGGACGGCGCTCCACCTTCATGCCCATATCCTCTGCCAGCTGCATCAGGCTCTTGTTGGTGATGGAGGGCAGGATGGAAGTGGACTTCGGAGTGATATACGTATTGTCCTTGATGCCGAAGAAGTTGGCAGCACCACATTCGTCCATGTATTTCTTTTCCTTGGCATCCAGATAGAACTCACAGGCATAACCCAAATCGTGCGCTTTCTTGTTGGCACGCAAGCTGGCTGCATAGTTACCACCTACTTTATAAATACCGGTACCCAATGGGGCAGCACGGTCGAATTCGCGGATAATGACATACGGATTGGTTGAGAATCCACCCTTAAAGTAAGGACCTACCGGGGTCACGAACACCACAAACAGATATTCGCTGGCAGGATGTACGCCTACTTGTGCACCGGTACCCACCAGCAACGGACGGATATACAGAGAAGCACCCGATTCATAAGGCGGAATGAAACGCTCGTTCAGCTTCACCACCTTCAGAATAGCTTCTTTGAAACGCTCCGTAGAAAGTTCCGGCATCAAGATGCCACGGCAAGTGGATTGCAGGCGGGCTGCATTCTCCTCCAAACGGAAGATACGCACTTTACCGTCTTTGCCACGAAAAGCCTTCAAACCCTCAAACGCTTCCTGACCGTAGTGCAAACAAGTGGCAGCCATGTGCATAGGAATGGTTTCCTCACTGCAAACTTCCAGTTCGCCCCATTGTTCGTTACGATAGTAAATTCTCACATTGTAATCTGTCTTCATATATCCGAACGGCAGATTAGCCCAATCAAGTTCTTTCATATCTCAAAGTATTAGTTACTTCTATTACGTACATTTTGCAACAAAAATAGCTTTTATTCTTCAGATTCCCACTTCTCCGACAGTAATTTTTCAATTTCCTTGTCAGCTTTGGTCAATTTATCGCTGCAAAATGCTATAATTCCGTTTGCTTCCTTTATTTTTTCAGCAAGCACATCTATCTCCAGTTCGTTGTTGTCTATCTGGCTGACAATTTTCTCCAAACGTGCCATGGCTTCGGAGTAGGTCTCTTTTTTCTTGGTTACTGGCATAATTGAAATTAATTAATCGTTGTACTTCTCAAACCGTTTGTCAGAATTCCCGTCTTTGGGCGATGCGTTCTCCCACTTCATCTCCTTGGACGTCAGTTTCAAAATATGATATTGTTCAGTATAATGTTCCTCTTTATCATACAACGTAATCAATTTTTCATCAAGACTTATGATATAAGTTCCACGAAAAGGGACTCCGTTAGAGAACGGGCTTCCGGTATAAACTTCATAGGTCTTGTCTGCATTAAAAGTGTAGCTGGTCACAAAATCGTCCTGCAAAACTGGTTCTTTCGCAATCCACTTACCTACCAGTTGAGAAATTTCGACCTTATCATCCGTACATGAAATAAAACTAAATGCCATGACCATCAGCATAAGAAACAAATTTTGTGTTTTCATCTTTGTTCATTTTAAATGATTTAAGTAATATTTATAAAATACAGAGACTTGCAAAACACTGCATGAATGAGAGTTAAATATGTACTATTGAAACCACTTCACCATTCTGCAGACGGGTTGTTATCATATCATTCTCCTGCAGTTCATCTGCATTCTTCACTACTTTCCCATCTTTCAACGTAATGCTGTAACCGCGAGCCAACAACTTTTCCGGTGAAGCATCTGCCAATCGTTGTTGCAACAATTCCAGGCGATGGCGATGGCGGAACAAAGAGGAAGTCACAGCCTGCACCACATCTTTCCGCACAGTCAGCAAAGCCATTTTTGCATCGGATATACGATGGTATGCGGCAGAAGGAATCCGGTTCTTGTAACCAGAAAGTTTGCGCTGTTCCTGCTGCAACAGATTCCTGACACCCTCATGCAAGCGGGAAGCAAGCATCTCCAGTTTATCGGCAGCGCTGTCCATGGACTCTATTAAGAATTCGGCAGCCGCCGTAGGGGTCTTTACACGGGTATGTGCCACAGAATCCAGCACCGTGTCATCCCGCTCGTGGCCGATACCCGTCAGGATGGGCAACGGAAACTGTGCACATGCAGCAGCAAGCAGATAAGTATCGAAGCCGGACAAATCGGACGTGGCGCCTCCACCACGAATAATGACCACTACATCAAACTCGGACAAGCGGGCATTCACCCGGTCGAGGGCAGACAGAACGGACTCCTCCACACGGTCGCCCTGCATCAGGGCAGGAAACAGTTCCGTATAAAAGAAGAAACCCTTGGAATTGTTTTTCAGCTGATGGCAGAAATCACCATAACCGGCCGCCGTGGGTGAAGATATGACGGCAATGCGTTGCGGCAGGCAGGGCATATCGAGTTCTTTGTTCAGGGTGAGCACTCCCTCTTCCTCGAGCTGCTTCAATATTTCCCGGCGGCGGCGCGCCATATCGCCTAAGGTATAGGTGGGGTCTATGTCCTGCACCGTAAGGCTGTAGCCATAAAGCTCATGGAAGTTGACAGTGACCTGCACCAGCACTTTGATGCCCGAAACAAATGCCTGCCCCGTAGCCTCCTCAAAATAGGGTTTCAGCAGCCGAAACACATTTGCCCAGATGGTACCTCTCGCCTTAGCTATCAGACTATTGCTGCGGGGATCTTTCTGCACAAATTCCAGATAGCAATGCCCCGTGCTATTGGTACGCACATCACTCAACTCCGCCTGCACCCAACACTCGTCAGGAAGGCATTGTTCCAGACTGCGGCGCACAAGGGCGTTGAGCTCATACAAAGACAACGATTCCATATGGCTATCTTTTGAGCAGATAATCCTGATATGCTTTCCACATATCGGGCACACCATAACCGTATATATTATCGGGATAATCTTTACGGTCACCGGAGCGGCGTACCAGTTCTATCACCTCTTTAGCCGTAAGTTCAGGGCAAGCCTGCCACAAGCAAGTCACCATGCCACACATGATAGGAGAAGAAAACGACGTACCGTTTGCCTTACCCTGGTTACCATCCGTACGTATGACATCAGCCCCCAAGCCGACAGCCACCACATCCGGTTTTATCCGGTGGTCCGCCGTATTCCCGATAGATGAGAAAGGAGCCAGTACGGCTTCCTTGTCAATAGCGCCCACGGTCAGCACGTTCTCCGCATCTCCCGGAGGTGTGATTTTCTTCCACGAACCCATACCAGAATTGCCGGCACTGCACACCAGCACCATTCCTTTGTCCGCAACGTGTGAAGCCTGACGGGACATCAGTGCATGGCGTCCGTCCAAATCACGGAACCTATAATCTTTCGACTTGTCGTCAAAAGTGTAATATCCCAATGAAGTATTGAGTACATCCACCCCTACACTATCGGCAAACTCCACCGCTGCAGACCAATAGTCCTGCTCGACCAAATGCTCGGAATACTCGTCTTCGCTACGCAGCAACCAGAAAGAAGCCTCAGGCGCCGTACCGGTCATAATGCCGGGCTGGTTCATGCCGATGCAGGACAGTACCATCATGCCATGACTGCTCTCTGCAAAGATGTCTGCCTGCTGATTTACAAAATCTTTGGTTCCCAACACCCGGATGTTCTGCATGGCAGTTATCTTATCGGCATTATGAAAACCGGCATCGATAACTGCAATCGTCATGCCCTGCCCCTTGAACCCTCCCTGGTGCAATTTATCACCATTACTCATCTGTATCTGGCTAACGGCAAGTCCATAGATACTGTCAGGATGTACACTCGGCTGGTTAATCAAAGAATCGCGTCCGGTAGACATCATCGGACTGTCACCTTTGGGAGCTATCCAGACTTTTTCCGTAGCGCAGACAAAAGGTAGTGCGGCAATACGGTCTATCAAGGTAGAGTCATTGCAAGATACCGTGACGAAGTTCTCCCATTTACCGGTAACCACAACATTTACGCCCTGATGGCGAATTTCGTCCACGTACTTGCGGCACACCGGCAAGTCGGTAGAATCTATCGGCAGGTTCTGCTTATGCCGACGAGCAATCGCCTTTTCAGAAAGAAACGCTTCCGGGTGTTCCAAGGAATACGTGGTGGCAGCCTTATCCTTCAGGCTGATGCGATACTTCAATGTATCTTGTTGTGCCGATGCTCCTGCCGCAAGCAGGACAAAGGCGGAAAGGAGTAGAAGTCTTTTCACAATTATAAATTAAAAATTAAAAATTAAAGGAACATCCCGATGCCTCTTTGGGAAGCGATAAAGGAACCGCCCACTACCCTTCGGCCTATATAGAATACGGCAGACTGTCCCGGAGCTATGGCAGAGGCTTCCGTCTGGAAGTGTACCAGCAGACGACCGTCCTCCAGGCGCTTCACGTCGCAAGGAATCGGTTTACTGCGGTAACGGATACGTACGGTTAGCTCCTTGCTTTCAAAAAACTCTCCCTCATCCACCAAATTCTCATGTTCGGCAAGCATATATCCCGTCTTCAGCTGTTCGGCGTCTCCCAGCATCACCGTATTCTTCTGAGGATTGATTTTCAAGACGTAGGCAGGTTTGCCCAAGGCTATTTCGAGTCCCTTGCGCTGCCCGATGGTGTAATAGGGAAAGCCTTTGTGTTCACCCAGCTTAACGCCTTCCGAATTGACAAACCATCCCGGTCCCACCTCGCGGTCTATCTCCGGAGAGTGTTCGCGCAGGAAATCACGGTAATCACCTTTAATGAAGCAGACCTCCATGCTCTCGCCTTCTTCCGCCTTGACGGTATAACCTTTGTCGCGGAGGTATTCGCGGACTTGCTGCTTGGTATAGGTGCCTAAGGGGAAGATACAACGCTTCAGCAACTCCTGCCCCAGTCTCCACAAAAAGTAGGACTGGTCTTTCTTGTCATCATCCCCGGCTATGATATAAACCTTACCGTTCCGTTCCTCCAGACGGGTGTAATGTCCGGTAGCAATATAGGCACACCCCAGCTTGTCTGCCCACTCCTCAAGAATACGGAACTTGAACAGCGGATTACACATCACACAAGGGTTCGGAGTCCGACCCTGACAATATTCATCTATAAAATTCTGTACGATTATCTGTCGGAAGGCTTCGCGCTCATCTGCCACATGATGTTCAATCCCCATGCTGTCTGCCAGTTGGTGGGCTTCTACCGGTTCGTCTCCCCACACCCACATGGTGAGACCGACTATCTCATAGCCCTGCTCCTTCAACATCAGGCAAGTGGCAGTACTGTCTATACCACCGCTCATACCGACCAATACTCGCTTTTCAGGTGTACTCATATCAGAAACCAATGAATTAGTCTGCAAAAATACATGATTTCGAGCAGAAGATAGAGAAAAGGCATGCCTTTTTAGCATGCCTTCACATAAAGAACTTGTCAATCGGAAGAGGGCACTCCCGTCACAATCCCCCGTCCATGTGTCCCTATATAGACCCTGCCATACTCCTGCATATCCCCACAGATATGCAGAACCAACCCGTATTGATGAGCATCATCGTTAATACGCATCCAGGAAACGGCAGCATCGTCTGAGCGGAAAAAGCCGTACTGACCGTTGACAACGCCAATCAGATAAAGGGCCGGATAGTTACTGCCCGGCTTTGCCTTGCCAAAACCGAAGGCATAGATAGTACGGACTTTGTCCAGCGCACGAAAATCAAATCCCGTACGGGTAGTGGAATGGTACAGGCCATCGTAAGCGGCAATCCACAAATCTCCCTCACGACCGGGAGTCGAATAAATACGGTCTTGCCCTCCGCGCGGGTCACCCCTGCGATTCGTCAGAGAGGCATTGCCCCGCCGGAGTGTTTTTACAGCCAGTTGCAGAGTATCGGTATGGAAGGTCGCCCCGCCATCTTCGCTGCTGTATAGAAGTCCGGCAACAGCATCCACGGCATAAAAACGTTTGGGATTCACTTTGTCGGCTATGACACGGATATTCTCCGGCAGGCCTTGACAAGACATCCACGAATTCCCTTTGTCGCGGGTCAGAAAAGCGGTGGAACGGTCGGGTGTCCAAATCCAGGAAGAGCCGTCGGCCGAAACGGCAATATGCCCGTTGCGCGCCTTCTCTACGGGAACAGTAGCACACATGTTCCAACTCCTGCCTCCGTCTTCTGAATAGGAGATGGTGCGTGCACCCGGCTGGTGGCCGAACAAAGTTCCCACTCTGACTATCAAATCCTGCTTCAACCAGGCACCCGTCACTCCATTCGTATTACCGAAATGAGGATTGGCATGACTACCCAACGGATCGGGCCGATTGAGGTCGAAATGCGTAAAGCCACCATAGTCACCGATACCGGAAATCAGGCGTGCGCCTTTTTCGGGAGCATAAAGTTCGAGGGGCACGGTCTCTTCAATACCGGCAGACATGATGCTCCATTTCACCGGTTCCCCGCGTTCCACGGCCGATAGATTAAAAGTTTCCCAACCACCGAAACCAGTGGTAAACATGGCATGTTCAGCATCGGCTGGGTCTATCTCAATGTCGAACATCCAGTGCAGGGGCGCCACCTCTGTATAGGGAGCTTTAGAATAATCATACTCATATCCCGTCTTGAAAACCGGTTTCCAGCTTTTGCCACCGTCGGTCGTACGGAACATCTCATCACTCTTATAACTGTGTTTGCCTCCCAAGCTGTGTGTACTGGCAATCAGATGTTTCGGATTACGGGCATCCACTGATACGGCTGCATAGCCAAATCCCGCTTTTCCGCCATCGGACAGTCGGACGGGCGAAATGTCCGTCCATTTGTCTTTACGTATATCGTACTTCCAAACTCCACCGTCCTCCATCTGACTCGGACCGGGAGTATCTCCGTACGTCAATACTAATTGGCCGTCACCGGTCAAAACCATATGTGTGGGACGATACTGCACCGGCTGCCCCTCAACCGGCTGCCAGCTTTCACCATAGTCGTGGCTCACGAACAGATTTTCCCTTCCCATCAATGAAGCCGCCACATAAATGTCACGGGTACCACGCCCATCTTGAGTACCTTGTACATCGTAGACTATGCAGACAATGCCACTACCGCGATTCCCCCATGCAGCACGGTCGGCAGGATTGAACTTCTCGGAGACATCCGGGAAAGACACCACCCGTGCCCAGCTCTGCCCCTTATCCATACTGCGCCACAAACCATGCAAACGGGTTCCCATATAAATGATATTCCCATTCTGCGGGTCCACCATCATCCGTTCCCCATTACCACGCCCGTTCTCGTTGCCGCCCATCGTAAAGGGCACATCGACACGGGCAAAGGTTCTGCCGCCATCATAAGAACAAAGTATGGCCCCATTGGAGCTACTGGTATACGTACCGCAGGCAATATACACGTTCTGCGGATTCTGCGGGTCGATGGCAATGCTCTCCACCCCCTGCAGATTACTTTCATCCAGACTTATCCAGTCCAGCAAGGGCGTCCACTGGTTGGAAGCAGCGTCCCACCGGTAGGCTCCTCCCATATCGGTGCGGCAATAACGGACACCAGGAGCTTCTGGGTGAAAAACGATACCGTCCACAAAGCCTCCTCCCACTATCGGTACGCTCTTCCATTCGTAAGAAACGGAATTCACCGGAGATATATCTTGAGCAAGCATCGGCATGCCGCCCAGTATCAAACTTATTCCTGCTAAAAACAACTGTCTTTTCATAAGCATCAGGGTTCTAAAACAAACGTTCTTGATATTTCCTTCAAAGATAAGAATATTTCATTGATATTTCAGACTGAAACATTTGTGGCAGTGCACATACAATCCTAACAACCAACGTTTTAATAAAAACAAGAAACTAAATCAAGCCATAAAAAGATTAAAACGGCACCCATCGCAGTTCTTCCCTCCAACAGTTTTTTGTAACAACAATGCAACATATATGACACAAAAACACAACACGTATGTCCGAACTTTGTCGCCGACAAATCATTCGACAACAACAGATTATGAAAAAAAGTGCATTGACAGTACTGATTGCCCTGCTGCCGTTGGCCGCAATTGCCCAAACGCCCTCCATCAATGAGGACGGAAAAAAGATTGAAAAGGAAAAAATGGAAACCAAAGACTACCTGCCGGAAGTCCACGGAACCATCCGCGCCAAATACGAATATCAGACCACCATGGGTGCAGGACGTTTCGAAGTACGCAATGCCCGCGTCAGCGTGACGGGCAACGTATTGCCCAGCGTAGCCTACAAAGCCGAGATAGACCTCTCCGACGAAGGCCAAATCAAGATGCTGGATGCCTACGCCCGGCTTTTCCCGACAAAAGGACTAACAGTCACCGCCGGACAAATGCGCGTCCCCTTCACCATCGACGCCCACCGCTCGCCGCACCAGCAATACTTCCCCAACCGCTCGTTCATCGCCAAGCAAGTGGGCAATGTACGGGACGTGGGATTCACAGTAGGATATACCCTGCCTACCGATGTACCTATCACCGTGGAAGGAGGACTTTTCAACGGTTCCGGACTGACCAACCAGAAAGAATGGCACAAGGAAGTGAACTACTCCGCCAAAGCCCAGTTTCTCTTCACCAAAGGACTGAACCTGACACTAAGCGTGCAGAGTATCCAACCGGAAGAAGTACGCATGCAGTCCTATGACATCGGCGCTTACTACGAAACCGGCCGTTTCCATATCGAAGGCGAATACTTGTACAAGCAATATTCCGACAACGCTTTCAAAGATGTACACGCCGTCAACACCTTCATCAACTACGACCTGCCTCTACGAAAAGTATTCAACAAGATGTCTTTCCTGCTACGCTACGACATGATGACCGACCAGAGCGACGCCAAAACCGCCGATGAGGAAACCGGCAGATTGACAGTGACCGACTACAAACGCCAACGCCTGACGGGCGGCATCACCTTCAGCCTCAGCAAGGCATTCCGCACAGACCTCCGGCTGAACTACGAGAAATACTTCTATGCCAAAAACAGCATAGCGAAAGAGTCGGAACAAGACAAGGTGGTATTGGAATTGATGGTACGCTTCTGATATTTCCTGACTTCCCCTTGCTTTTTTCATTCCAAAAAGGTATATTTGGAATAAATTATTCCGAGCTATGGCAAATCCAATCATACCCGGCATACCGCAGACTGAACAAGACTTATTGTATAGTAAGCTGAATGCATACAATCAAGGGAGAGCCTCTTATAAGGAAGTGGGCGCCTATCTTGTCGTACTGCCCCGACCGGAGCATCTCCAATATACTTTATGGATTTACTCTCCACTGCCCGGAAGACAGTCCATCTTCTACATTTGCGACCTTTCCACCGACATTCACGAAACGCTGCGGATGGCAAGCACGCTATGCTTCTACTCACCGCGCAGCCTGTTGCTTGTGGAGTACAATGCCAAAAGAATGCAGAGCAAAGGGGACGACATTATCTCCGTAGGCAAATACCACGGACACTTCCTGCACGAAATCCTCCGTATAGACCCTGCCTATCTTACGTGGATAGCTTTCAAATTCCAACCACGCATCCCCAAGCAGGAACGTTTTGTACAGATTGCCAAGATTTACCATTCGGTCCATCTCGACATACAACGGAGAAAAACGTACCAGACCACCGGCGGACGTTTTCTGGGGAAGGAAGGCGAAAAAGTGGAGAACCTGACGCTGACGGTGCTCAGCGTGCGACTGGAGGACAACCCCTACAAGACGCAGCTCAAAGGGACCACTCCTTATTTCTATGTGCGCCAGGTGCTGAAGCTGAAAGACTCCATCGGCAACTTCGTCAGCATCCGGCTGAATGCACGCACGGCAAGCCGGAAATCATGCCAGCTGCCCGCCGTGGAACATGCCTACCAGGTAGGGGAACTGATGGAGATAGCATCGGCACGCATCGCGCGTACCTATATAATAGGAAGTACGAAATACACCCGGTTGACACATGTGAAGCTGCACATCCCTACCGGGTAAAAGATTTTCTATCAGATACGAACCACACGCTGCATACGGCTGCTTTCCCAGCCTGCCTCTATCAAGCGGATGACTCCGACCACCTCGCGGGCATCGCTCTGCAAAGGTTCGCCGTGACAAATATGCCGATAGATATTCTCGTAAAAAGCTGCATAATCACCGGGAAGGCTTGGATAAGGTTCATGCACGATTCTACCGCCCTTTTCCGTATGAAGTATCCCCCAAGAGGATTTGTCCTCCTCGCCCCAGTGCGGAGTGACGGGCAATACGCCTTCGTTCAAGGCGGCTTCCTGCGGGTCGAAACCATATTTCACGTAAGAACCTTCCCTGCCGTGGAGGACGAAACGGGGTTCGCTCGCACACATCAGATAGCTGGATTTCAGCGTTATCTTTACTTCGGGTGCCTTTGAGGGGCGTAGCAAATGAATGATGAAGTAGTCGTCTACCTTGCTGTCCTTGCGCAACGTGGCAATATCTGCAAAGACGGCTTCGGGCATACCGAACAGCTGCACAGCCTGGTCTATGACGTGGGCGCCCAGGTTATAGGTCAAGCCACCGCCATCTTGTCCGGTTTCCTTCCAAGTATTCGGCTTGATAAAATTACGATAACGGGGGAAGGTGGATTCAAACTCCACCAGATGTCCCAGCAGGCCTTTGGACAGTATTTCCTTGACCGTCAGAAAATCTCCGTCCCACCGGCGATTCTGGTAAACGCTCAAGGTCAGCCCCCGGCTTGCGGCAAGTGCCACCAGCTCCTCAGCTTCTGCCACGGTGGTAGTGAAAGGCTTCTCCACAACCACATGCTTGCCAGCTTCGAGGGCGCGGCGGGCATACTCATAATGAGTGCTGTCCGGTGTGTTGATGACAACCAAATCCAACCCTTCCAGTCCGATAAGTTCCTCAAAACTCCGCACAATACAAGCGTCGGGATACTTTTCCCGGGAGAGTTCCTTACTGCGCTCCGTAACGGCAGTCAATTCAAAATGAGGGTTGGTGGAGATGAAGGGAGCATGGAAAACACGTCCCGACATTCCGTAAGCGGCTAATCCAGTTCTTATTTTGTCCATATGATATTCTTTTTTCTTTCCTGCAAAATTAATAAATCCAATGCTATAATTCAATGAACGGAGAGTGATAAAGTTTCAGCTGGGCAAGAAAGCTAAAATTCACAAACGAACGGTTCTTCGTTCAGAGATAGAGATTTTCGACCAAGGCGTGACGGATGTCCATAAAGCCAAATCATCTAATGTGGCCGGATAAGGGTATTCCTCCTTTAAGTCTGCTTCCAGAGCTTTCAACATGATGTAGTCCATCCCCTGATGATGGCTATCAACTTCCAGTGCCTTCCTACCCCACTGTTGCCAATAGGAATGTTCATAGCAGTCTATATAAGTACGGTCCGCCTCCCAAGTCTCATCGGGACTGCTCCCTTCTATATATATAAGCCGTCTGTCTCCCTGCCAGATTCCTTTCGTGCCTTGTATCTCGAAGTCCAAACTGCGCGGACGGGGCAAGGTGGTGTCGTGGGTCAGCGAGAGAAGGATGCCGTTTTCCGTTTCCAACTGAGTGATGACAACATCTCCCGTCCGTATCTCTACATCTGTATTTCCACCGAGGTCTTTGATACGCTGCAACATGCCCGCCGGTTTGGAGGCGAATGAGGTAAGACTTCTAATCCGGTCTTTCCGGTTGATGCCCGCAATCATGCAAAGGGGAGCCAGACCATGGGTGGGATAAAGGTCACCGTTCTCCTCTTGATAGAACTTGCTACGCCAGACGCTTTCCGTCTTTTCCCGATTACCGATATTGCCCGCATCGTCCAGCAACAAGTGCCGCAGGTCGTGCCGATAGCCACCTCGCATGTAGACAATCTCTCCCAACAGACCTGATTCCACTATATTGAGAATGGAAAGGTTTTCGCGCATAAAAAGTGTATTCTCCAAAGGATATACGCGGCAGCCATGCTGCTCTGCCAGTTCCATCAAAGGAGTATATTCATCAATATAGAGCCCTCCCTTAATCTCCAACGCCACGTGGCACCCGTGCTCCACACATAGCAAGGCATGCTGCACATGGTATTGCCAGGGAGAGGCGATAAACACCAATTCCGGATGATGCTCCTTCAGCATGTCAAGGCAGGCATCCTCCCCTTGGTTATAGCAAGGGATACCGGATATTTCCGACGACTTCACACCCGGGTCGGCAACTGCCTGAACCTGAAAGAAAGGTATATTCTGCAATAATCTAAACAGTTGTTTGCCACGGTATCCCACACCGATAAAAGCAGTCCTCACCTTATCCATCTTCCTATTTCTCTAATTTTACCAACTCTACAACTTTATGGGTTGCATCTATGCGATAGGACAACTGCGGAGTAATGCTACATAGCAACGACAGAAATTCATTCAGGCTTTCATCGCGCAAAGTCGCTTTGAAACTGAGCTGATGCAACTCCGGCGCTATCTGGAAGCGATAACCGAAATGCCGGGACAATTCTTCTTTCTTATTTTCCAGAGTATGCCCCTCAAAAACAATCTCCTTATGTTCCCATGCGTATATCTGGTTCAACGAACGCTTCTCTATCTTGTAAGTTCCGGAGCGGTTGTCATAGACAAAACTTTCCCCGGGTACCAACACCGCATTCTCGACAATACCTTCCACATCAATCTCCACCTTTCCATTTTTCAAGGTCACAATATCCTCGGCTTCTTCCGCATAGGAAGAGACATTGAAATTCGTTCCCAGAACGCGGATGTCATAGTGACGGGTATGTACATAAAACGGTTTACCATTTTTATGCTTCACATCGAATATCGCTTCTCCCTCCAGCTGTACACCGCGTGCTTTCCGCCACTCCCCCAATGAATAGGTCAGTTTGGAACAAGCGTTCAGCAACACCGTAGAGCCATCTGGCAGCACAGTCCTGGCCTGCTGTCCTACTTCTGTTTCCAGAGTAACCAGCTCCACAGATGAACTGATACCGGAGTAATAAGCATTGGCCTGCCAGCCCACGAAGGCAACGACCACGACAACAGCGGCGTAAAGGAAGAAACGCCTCCATGACACATTCTTCTTTTTTGGAGGTGTGCCCGCCTGCTGTGACAGACCGGTTCTCTGAGCAAACTTCTGCCACTCGTGTTCCGTATCCGCTTCCTTGCAATCATTCTCATAATTGAGATATACATAAGAGTCCTTCAGCGAGAAAAGGAAGTCCTGATTCTCCTTCTTTTCCTTCACCCAAGCTATCAACTGCCGGGTTTCTTCCTCCGTCAGTTCATTCTTCAGGTATTTTATAAAATAATCTTCGTTTATCATCATCACATCGTTATTTAAACAAATCTTTGACAAATAGCAGAATTAATACGGGCAGATAATCACCCAATGATTTCTTAATTAGTTTGAGTCCGCGGTAAAGTTGGTTCTCAACGGTACGCACAGACAGATTCAGCACTCCGGCTATCTCGTCGCTACGCATTCCTTGGTTCCGATTCATCCTGAAAATGGTTTGGCACTGCTTGGGCAGCTTGTCAAGCGCTTCCAGATACCTCTTATTCAAATCCTTGAAATAAAGATCATTCAAAATATTATGCTCAGCCGTATAACTGGCAAGTTCTAGTTCCCGCAGGGTCATCGTCTCTATTTTAGAAAAGTTATTCAGTATGGTATCCCGGCGGATTTGTTTCACGCAGAGATTCTTCATAATGCGGAACAGGTAAGCACTGATGGCTTCGGGAGCATCAATATGAGTACGATGTTCCCAGAAGGCGATAAAGCACTCCTGGACAATGTCCTTTGCCTTGTCACTGTCATGCAACAATCCGTAGCAAAAGACGTACATCCTGGGATGGTACTTTTTGTACAACCACTCAAAAGAAGCGGCATCCCCCTGCTGTATTTTGGAAAAGAGAATATGTTCTTCCATGTATCCCCTCCTTTTCAAGTATAGTTATTCATAGGCATAACAATATGAACCAGATTATCAAAACGGGTTAATAAAAAAGGGACCAGAACATTAAAGAGCGTCCAAATATAAAGGTTTCCATATCATCTGCCAAAAAAAAGGAGTTTTTTAACGAGGTGCAGGAACAATATTCATCATGAATGTTAATAAATGTTTTATTTCTATTTTCAAATGAGTAATTCTATATTTGCCGGACTCTTTAATTAATAAAGGCCTTAAAACATTAAAGAGAAAAATTATTATTAACTAAAATCTAATTCATTATGGGAACATACTGGTCACAGAATGCCCTGACAAGATGTCCAAAAGGACTTTGTCTTCTATTACTGCTTATTGCAGGCATATTCCCTCTTGCTTCTCATGCACAGAATGCAGGTATCAACATCAACCTGACCGACAAACCTCTATCCGCATTCATTCAAAGCATTGAACAGCAGACAGACTTTAAATTCTTCTATGAACAACAACAAGTAGACGTGAAACAGCATGTCACTGTAAATGTACGGAATGCATCCATTAACGCCGCCCTGGAACAAGCTTTGAGGAATACGAATATTGCCTATTCAATCTCCGAAAAACGAATTCTTCTAACCCAAAAACAAGATAACGCCCCGTCGCAGTCTGGTAAGGTCATACTTGCCAAAGGACAAGTGACGGACAAGAACAGTATCCCCGTCATCGGTGCAAACATTCTTGTCAAAGGCAGTACTCTAGGATGCATTACCGACATAGACGGTAATTATTCACTGGAAGTACCTACCGGAAGCACACTCGTTGTCTCTTATATAGGGTACACTACCCAGGAAGTGACCTTAAAGAACAACAAGTTCCGGCAGATTGTGCTGGAGGAGGACAGCAAAATGTTGGATGACGTGGTAGTGGTAGGATACGGTACGGTCAAGAAACGCGACTTGACGGGCTCTGTGTCCAGTGTAAAAGGAGACGACCTAAACTTGAACGGCGTATCTTCCATCGGACATGCACTCGAAGGTAAGGCTGCCGGACTCTATATCCGCCAGAACAGCGCACAGCCCGGTGGCGGTCTGGACATTCTGGTCCGCGGTGCCGGTTCCGTCAATGCCAGCAATGACCCGCTCTATATCGTAGACGGTTTCCCCATCGCTAAGCTGGACCAAGCCTCGGGTGGAGATGCCAAAATGGACCCGGGTACACAAGGAATCCTAAACTTCCTGAATCCGAACGATGTAGAATCCATCGAAGTGCTGAAAGATGCCAGTGCCACTTCCATCTACGGTGCACGTGCTGCCAACGGTGTCGTTATCATCACCACCAAAAGAGGTAAGGAGGGGAAAGCCCGTGTGAACTACTCATACAACTACTCTTTCCAGAAATACACAGACAATTATGACCTCTTGTCTCTGCAAGAATGGATGGTAGAAAAGAACAGCACCACCTGGGAATCCTGGTTATGGAACAACAACGTGTCCCCTTGGGGAAACAGAACGCTGGAAGAAGCACAAGCCAATCCTGCCAACGGAGTGGCATACAGCCGACCTTACTCGGACAATGACATTGCAGGCGCCGGCCCCGGAACTGACTGGTTGGGACTGATTACACGCGACGGACAGATACAGGAACACAACGTCAACCTGCAAGGTGGTAGTGAAAGTACGCAATACATGGTGTCGTTCAACTATTACGACCACCAGGGTATCGTCAAGAATTCCGGTATGACTCGTTATACTGCCAAAGCAAACATTGACCAGAAGTTTCTGAACATCTTCAAGGCAGGTCTGAACCTTACATTGACCCGCATCGACAACGACAACACTCAGTTAGGTTCCGGGCAATTCGAAAACTCCGGTATCATTCGCTCTGCCATACAGATGGGTCCCAATATCCAGGCGTATGACGAAGCAACCGGTACGTATCCCATCAACCCCTTACTGGGACAACAGCCCAACCCCTACTCCTTGCTGAACAATACGGACAAAGGACGTACTGACCGCCTCTTGGGTAATATCTTCATCGAAGCAAAACCCATCGCAGGACTGACACTGCGCGTCAACGCCGGTTTGGACCACGCCAATGTGGACCGCAAAACCTACCAGCCCCGCAGCACGCTGAACGGAAAGAATCTGAATGGTGTAGCCTACATCTACAATACCGACAACAACCAGTATCTGATGGAAGCAACTGCCACCTATCAGCGCACTTTCGCAGATATCCACAGCATCAACCTGCTGGCAGGCACCTCTTACGAAAAATTCAATTATGACGCATCGGAACTGGGCAACAACAATTTCATCACAGATGCATTCCTCTGGAACAACATGGATGCCGGTACAGGTACCAAAATCACCAAATCCACCTCTACCGAGAATAAGATGATGTCCTACTTCTTCCGTGCCGGATACATTCTGAAGAACCGCTATCTGCTGACAGCTACACTGCGTGCCGACGGTGCCAGCGTATTTGCCAAGAACAACAAATGGGGATATTTCCCATCGGTTGCAGCTGGATGGACCATGAGCGAAGAAAACTTTATGCGCAACATTGACTGGCTATCCAACCTCAAACTGCGTCTCAGCTGGGGACAGACCGGTAATGCAGACATCAGTACCAATGCCTTTGCCAGCTACGGAGCACAAGGCAGCTGGATAAACTCCGACTACAAAACGGTAAGCGGCGTCATGAAAAGCCGCCTTGAAAATCCAGACTTGAAATGGGAAACGACAACTGAATGGAATCTCGGACTGGACTTCGGCTTCTTGAAGAGTCGCATCACTGGTTCTGTGGAACTCTACCAGAGAGTGATTTCGGACCTGCTGAACTACAAGCCCCTGAATACCTATCAGGAGGTGAAGCAAGTAATGGCAAACATCGGCAAGACGCAGAGCCGTGGTATCGAAGTCACCTTGAATACCCGCAACATTGTCACCAAAGACTTCTTCTGGGAAACATCACTGACGTATACCAAATACAAAGATCGCTGGAAAGAACGCACTCCGGACTGGAAACCGAACGTATATGAGAAAGAGACAGACCCGATACGAGCCATCTACTCCCGCCGTGCCGACCATATCATGCAGATAGGTGAAGAAGCTCCTACCGCACAGCCGGACCTGCGTCCGGGACAGATTGTCATCAAGGACCTCGACGGCTATGTACGCGATGAAAACGGCAACCCGAAAGTGGATGAGAACGGTCGCTTCATGCTGCTGGGACGCCCCGACGGCATCATAGACGAAGCCGACACCGAACTTATCGGTACGTTGGACCCGGGCTGGATGGCAAGTATGACCAATACATTCAAGTACAAAGGTTTCGACCTCAATATCATGTTCAACGGTATGTTCGACCGCATCATGCAGGACCCCACTGAAATGGATTTCGGCGTAAACGGCGGTGGAATCGCCCAAAGCGGCTACAACATGTTGCGAACCATCAAAGACAGATGGACCTTCGACAATCCGTCGACCACACGTCCCAGCTCTTACTACATCACCGGAACTAACTATACGGCAGGAGACTTCTTCTACCAGAAAGCCTGGTTCATCCGTCTGCAGAACATCAGCCTGGGATATACACTGCCCAAGTCTTTACTGGCAAAAACTAAGGTGCTGAGTAATGTACGTTTCCATGCTTCCGTCAACAACCTGTTTGTTATCACTCCCTATAAAGGCCTTGACCCCGAAACAGATGCTTATGCGGCAGCCTATCCCAATGCACGTACCTTCAGCTTCGGTGTAGATGTTTCATTCTAATCATTTATAAAAAGTATTCTTATGAAAAAGTACTGTAAACTATTTATATTGGCAGCAGCTCTGATGGGAGGCTTGTCTCTGAACAGCTGCATAGACCTTGACCCCATAGACTATTCCGACATCAATCCGTCCAATTTTCCACAAACGGAAACAGACGTTGAGTCGATGGTCAACTCATGCTACTACTCTGTACGCTCCAGCTGGTTCGACGGGCTCTTCTCAACCAGTGAACGCGGAGTAACCGTAGTAAACGACCTTACCACAGAAATTCTAACCTGCAAATCCGGTTTCCTGAAAGACGTATCCGACCTTAATTTTTTCCCAACCACCGCCGACCTTACCCGCTTCTACTACACAGATACAGATGCATACAGCGACGGTTGGCTCAATGACATCAGCCGCTGCACCTCCGTACTGGCACAGATTGAAGCATGCGACTTCCTGAGCACGGAGAAGAAACAACGCTACGCTGCGGAAATAAGATGTGCCCGCGGACTCATTTCCTATACCTTGTACGACATGTTCGGTCCACTGGTCATAGCTCCGCTGGAAGTACTGGAAAATCCCACAGTGGAAAAGCCGCTGGCACGCCTTTCCAAAGAGGAAATGGTAAAGTTCATAGAAGAAGACCTGATCTTTGCAGCTAGCTACCTGCCCACCCCAGCAGAAGCCGAATACGGCAGATTCAGCCAGGGACTTGCCAATATGCTCCTCATCAGGCTCTATCTGCACGAGAGCCCAGACGACAAGAGTTACTACACAAAAGTAGAAACGATTGCCCGCGAACTGATGAGTTCGTCTTACGGTTACCGCTTGTCTGCAGACTATACGAAGATGTTTGAGATAGGTGGACAAGGTAAGAGCAATACGGAAATAATATGGGCAATCCCCGTCAACACGGAAGCAGTAAGCTGGAATGACTGGCACATGTTCGTACTGCCCACCGACTTTGCAGACCATGGTATGGCAAGTGGATACGAATGCGTGAACAGCACCTGGTATTTCTATGACAGCTTTGAGGAAAATGACGTCCGTAAGACTTATCTGGTGGCTTCTTACCAGGCTCAAAACGGTGACATCGTAGATCGTGAGAACCCCAGTTCACACCTTGAGTTAGGTCCTATTCCATTGAAATACGGCTACGACACCAACGTCACTGGCAATGGAGGCAAAAGTTCTATCGACCCGATTATCTACCGTCTGGCAGATGTGTATCTGACACTGGCAGAAGCGCTCTATCTGAAACCCGGCTCATCTGCTGCGGATAAGGAAGAAGCGATGACCCACATCAACACCATCCGCAACAGAGCCGGACTGGATGGTATCAGCAACAGTGAGGTCAATACGGAAGAAAAGTTCGTGGAAATACTACTGAAGGAAAGAAGCCATGAACTATGGTGTGAGAACGGACAATACCGTGCCGACTTGATTCGCTTTAACAAGTTCGTGGAACATGCCGAAACGGTAAAAGGTACGGCCTATGCCAACAAGAACAAGGAATTATATCCGTTACCACTCTCGGCCATCAACGACGGTAAGGGATTGGTTACACAGAATCCCGGTTATTAATATCCATTGCTCCTCGTCCCCATTCAGGAGATTGGGGAATCATTTAAATACAATATCCTATGAAAACAAGATATACTTTTCACACAGTATTACTGATAGCCCTATTGCTTGGCGGCCTCTTCCATTTCTCCGCCTGCACCTCTGACTCAAAGAGAGCCGAAACACAGATAAGTGTCTCCACACCACCCCGCCCTGCCGGACAGACCGATGTAGTGGGGCTGACCTGCGAACCTATCGAAACCGTGCGCATCGGATTTATCGGTCTGGGCGCCCGGGGTACCGAAGCCATCCGCCGCTTCACCTATCAAAAAGGAATCCAGGTAAAGGCTCTGTGCGACTTGAACCAGTTCCGAGTGGACAGCTGCCAAAACATGCTGAGTCGCGCCAACATGCCCGAAGCAACCACCTACTACGGCAGTGAAGATGTCTGGAAACAAGTGTGCGAACGCGATGACATAGACCTTATCTATATAGCCACCGACTGGATACACCATGCTCCCATGATGATTTATGCTATGGAGCACGGAAAACACGTGGCTTGCGAAGTACCCGCCGCCATGACACTGGATGAAATTTGGAAAGTGATAGACACCGCAGAACGTACCCGCAAACACTGCATGATGCTGGAAAACTGTGTCTATGACTTCTTTGAGATTACCACCCTGAACATGGCGCAGCAGGGTCTTTTCGGAAATATCACCCATGTGAAAGGAGCATACAACCATTGTCTATACGATATCTGGCCGGACTATAATGCCGACTGGCGCATGCAGTACAACATGGCCCACCGGGGAGACGTATACCCCACTCATGGAATGGGTCCGGCATGCCAGTTGCTGGACATTCACCGGGGCGACCGTATGAAGTATCTGGTGGCCATGGACAGCGATCCCGTTTCCCTTCCCGATTACCTGGATAAGCACGGAAGGACCGAAGATGCCAAGAACTTCCAGAACGGAGAAGTCACACTTACCTTGATACGTACAGAAAAAGGTAAAACCATCCAGATTGAGCACAACGTGGCCTCCCCCCGCCCTTACAGCCGTTTGTACCAATTATCCGGAACACAAGGATTTGCCGATAAATATCCGATGGAAGGATATGCTCTGGAAAGTAAGAACCTTCCAGAAACCATCACCAGCGGGCAGACCTTCACTGCCCACGAATACATGCCCGAAGCTGCCAAAAGCAGACTGATGGAGCAATACAAGGACCCCATCATCAAGGACATGGAAGAAAGAGCTAAGGAAGTGGGTGGACATGGCGGAATGGACTTCATCATGGATTCACGCCTCATCTACTGCTTGCACAACGGTCTGCCGCTGGATATGGACGTCTACGACCTTGCCGAGTGGTGCTCACTCATCCCGCTGACCAAACTCTCCATCGAGAATGGTTCGGTTCCCGTAGAAGTGCCCGACTTCACACGGGGAGCATGGAACAAGATACAAGGCTATCGACACGCTTTCGCCCAATAAGAAAAAAGCCATTTTATGAAACCGACCTTTTTATCTCATTTCTTAACACCCATACTGTTGTTCTGCGGGGTAGCTACGCTACCCCTGCAGGCACAGTCCTATAAAGACCCCACACTCTCGCCCGAGGAACGTACCACCGACCTTCTCCGACGGATGACACTGGAAGAGAAAATCGCCCAAATACGCCACATTCACTCCTGGAATATCTTTGACGAGCAAGACCTCAACGAAACCAAGTTGCAAGAATTCGTAGGTGACTTGTGCTGGGGATTTGTAGAAGGATTCCCGCTGACTGGAGAAAGCTGCCACCGGCACATGCGGCGCATACAAGAATATATGGTGAAGCATACCCGGCTCGGAATTCCGGTCTTCACAGTTGCCGAAGCCTTGCACGGTTCGGTACACGAAGGCTCCACCATCTACCCGCAGAACATCGCACTGGCTTCCACTTTCAATCCGGAGCTGGCCTACCGTCGTGCCGCAGAGATATCCAAAGAACTGCATTATCAAGGCATCCGTCAGATTCTGGCACCATGCATAGACGTGGTGCGCGATTTAAGATGGGGGCGTGTAGAAGAGAGTTACGGCGAAGACCCTTTCCTGAATGGCATCTTCGCTTATGAAGAGGCAAAAGGCTATCTGGACAACGGAATATCCCCTATGCTGAAACATTATGGTCCGCATGGCAACCCGTTGGGAGGTCTCAACCTTGCCTCGGTCCATTGCGGTGTGGGAGAACTGCATGATGTCTATCTCCAACCGTTCAAACGGGTTGTCACCTCCCTGCCGATACACGCTGTGATGTCCACCTACAATTCATGGAACCGTGTCCCCAACTCCTCCTCACACTATCTGCTCACCGAGGTCCTGCGCAACCGCTGGGGCTTTCAAGGGTATATATATTCTGACTGGGGAGCCATAGACATGCTACACACCTTCCAGCGTACCGCCTCCAACCAAGCGGAAGCAGCGGTGCAAGCCATTGTTGCCGGATTGGACGTAGAAGCCTCCAGCGAATGTTTCCCACATCTGGCTGCACTGGTCAAGGAGAAAAAAGTAGATGAAGGGATTATCGACAAGGCAGTGAGCAGGGTTCTTCTTGCCAAATTCCGTATGGGATTGTTCGAGGACCCTTATGGAGACAGATTTGCAGGACACTCCTTGCACTCGCAGGAGAATATCCAGGTAGCGCGACAGATAGCCGATGAATCTACCGTCCTTTTGAAGAATGACAAGGACCTGCTACCGCTAAACCTATCTCAGTTGAAATCCATTGCTGTCATCGGACCGAACGCAGACCAGGTGCAGTTTGGAGATTATACTTGGAGCCGTACCAACCAAGATGGCATCACCCCGCTGGAAGGCATACGCAAGCAGGTGGAACCGGTCGGCATAAAGATACGTTATGCCAAAGGATGCAACATGATGTCCATGGATACCACGCAAATTGCGGCGGCTGTTGAAGCGGCACGGCAGAGCGATGCAGCTATTCTGTTCTGCGGCAGCGCTAGCGCCTCGCTGGCAAGGGATTACCACGAAACCAACTGCGGAGAGGGCTTCGACCTTACCGACCTTTCTCTGACAGGTGCCCAAGGGAAGTTGATACAAGCCGTCCATGCCACCGGGAAACCGGTCGTGCTGGTCTTGGTTACGGGAAAGCCTTTCGCCATCGCATGGGAAAAGGAGCATATACCCGCCATCCTTGTACAATGGTATGCAGGAGAGCAGGAAGGCAGCTCCATCGCCGATATTCTGTTCGGAAAGACAAATCCTTCCGGCCATCTGACCGTCTCGTTCCCCAAAAGCAGCGGACATCTGCCTGCCTATTACAACCACTTGCCTACGGACCGGGGATTCTATCATAAACCGGGAAGTTATGAACAGCCCGGTCGGGACTATGTATTCTCCTCTCCCGGTCCCTTATGGGCCTTCGGGCACGGACTGACCTATACAACCTTTGAGTATGCGGATTTGCAGATAGAACAAACAACGGATTCGGTAAAAGTCCTTGTAACAGTGAAAAACACCGGAACACGGGCGGGTAAAGCCGTACCGCAACTCTACGTAAGGGATGTGTTTAGCTCCATATCCACCCCGGTCAGGCAGTTGAAAGCGTTTCAGAAAGTAGAGCTGAAACCCGATGAAGAAGTTCAAGTCCCCCTGCACTTTGCCATCGAAGATTTAGCCTTTACTAACGAAAACGGACAGACGGCAGTAGAACCTGGTAACTTTGAGATACAAATGGGAGATGCTTCAGACCATATCTTGTTGAAAGACATCATCAGTATAGGAAAGACCTCTGCCGATGGGCACCAAACAGAACAAAGACAAGCCGGAAAAGAAATAGGTAAAGGAACCATTATATCCATCAAAGGCATGGTGCGCGATGTGCAGGCCACTCCGGCAGACAGAGTGGAAATCTACTCTACCGCACAGCAACGGGTGGTGGGTGTCACTGATAAAAGCGGCAGATATACCATAGAGGTACCGGAAGATGATATACTTGTTTTCCGCAAATCCGGATATCTAAACGAGGAGGTCAACGTGGCTGGAAAGAGCAGCATTCTGATTACAATCAGAAACGGAACAGACCTTTAGCCGTGAACGTGAAAGAGTAAGGGAGAAGAATCAAAAGACAATAGGTATTCATGCACGAGATGTACATCTCATCCTGTACGAGATATACATCTCACGCAGCATAAGATGTGCATCTCGTACATGAAAAACAATAATGTTTCTATCGGGAAAGTATAGGTTCCCACCCATTATGGGATAAGGCTCTCCATTTCAGTCTATTCCGTCACCAACGGACGCTTACGCCAATCGTCCTTCACATAGCTGTCGGGGTAGACCGTCTTATCAATGATTTCACCACCTTTCAGACGAATCCAGGTGGTGAAAGTACGGGCGCCTTCCTTCATCACAATGACACGTGCACCGTTGGGAAGGTGGTTGTACTCAGTATTGCCACCTGTGAAACGGCCGTAGGCCAGAAGGATTCCTTTCCACATCACGGCATAGTCGTTGTCATGGTCGTGCCCGACAAACATACCCATCACATCACCGGCCTCTTTCATGGCAGTGAACATGCCCGTATTCAGTTCCGGAGCGCAAGCCTTTTCCATGCGGGTACCTATCAGTATGGCGTTCTCGTCAGAAGCGGCTTCATTATATTCCGGCAGAGGGATATGAAAGAATGCCAGTGCAGGCAAAGGTTGCCCACCGTTTTTTGCTTTATAAGCGGCACTCTGCTGGCGGTACCAGTTCACCTGGTCGAAAGTGAGCCAGTCGTACCCTTTTACATCGGGCAGTTTGGAGTAGGAATGGGAATCCAGACAGTAAAGCAGGGCTGCATCCTTCTTGCCGTCCGAGGATTTCAGTGTGAGGACATAGTCGGGGGATTCAACTCCGCCACGGTCGGGTTGGATATTGAAAGGCATGGAACGGATAACATCATAAAGTTCGGCACGTGTTTTTCCCTGCTCGTTGTCGTGGTTACCAAAGGTTACGACAAAAGGAATCTTACGGTCCGTAGCATAGGAAAGCACCTTGCGCATGGCCGTATCGGCAGGTGCGGCATAGACCACATCGCCGGTAAAGACTACTAAATCGGGGCGCTCAGCATCGAGCACCTCGCCAATACGCTTCAAAGCAATGTCTGAAGCCGGATTACCATACTTAAAGTGGATGTCTGTAAACTGGACGATTTTAAACTCTCCGTTCTTGTTGAACTGCAAAGGCGATACTTGTGCCGGGCAGAACAAGGAGGATAAAAGTGTCAGACAAAAGGCCAAAGAGATTTTCTTCATATAAGTGGATGATTAAATTGAGTTGATATTATTATTCCTTTACTATCAATACAGTGGCATAGGCGGATATACCTTCCTCTCTGCCCGTAAAGCCAAGTTTCTCCGTGGTGGTGGCCTTGATGGAGATGGCATCCTCATCTATTCCCATCACCGCGGCAAGCGTACGCTGCATTTCGGGAATATAGGCCTTCAACTTAGGCCGCTCAGCGCAGATGGTGGCATCAATGTTACCTACCGAATAGCCTTTGGTAGCTATCAATTCTATTGTTTTCTTTAGCAGAATCTTGCTGTCTATGTTCTTAAACTCACCGGCAGTATCAGGAAAATGATAGCCGATGTCACGCATATTCGCCGCTCCCAGCAATGCGTCACAGATAGTATGGATGAGCACGTCCGCATCCGAGTGCCCCAACAATCCCTTTTCATGTTCCAAGCGAATACCGCCTAGCCAAAGCTCGCGCCCTGCCACCAGCTGGTGGACGTCAAAGCCAAAACCTACACGTATCTTCATATCGTTGCTTCTTTAAGTTGACACGAAAGTACGGAATTTATATCTGAAAAGAAAAATTTTCATCTTCTTTTAAATGAAAAAAGGAACTGCCAAGCCATCCAAATGATATATTTCAGTTGAATAGCGTAAGCAATTCCTTTAAAAACAAATTATTCTTAAAATCTAATACCTATTGTTTTTTACCTACTTCTTTACGCTAAATTTATAAATACAAGTATGAGTATATTTTTCTTCCGGAGACAAATAAGTTGAAGGGAAATTCACATGATTAGGACTATCCGGGAACTTTTGGGTTTCCAAAGCTAAGGCCTCTCTATATTTTATAGTTTCACCATATTTACCTTTCACCTCACCATTAAAAAAATTCCCACTATAAAACTGTAACCCGGGCTGGTCAGTATACACCTCCATCAAACGCCCACTTTGCGGTTCGTACAAAGAAGCTATCAATCTTACTTTCGCCTCAGTTCTCTTCAGCACCCAATTATGATCATACCCCAAACCATTCCGTAACTGCTCATCCTCCATATTTATCCTGCTTCCTATCACTACTGGATTACGAAAATCAAACGGAGTTCCATCTACCGAGACAATCTCTCCTGTAGGAATCAATAAGCTATCAACCAAGGTTATGCTATCAGCATTAATGGTCAAGATATGGTCAGTAATCGTTCCACCAGACTCACCTTTCAAATTAAAAAAGGCATGATTAGACAAGTTTACAACCGTCGGCTTATCCGTAGTAGCTTCATATATAATTTTAAATTCATTTTCAGATGTCACAGAGTAACGAACCTTAATATTAAGCGTACCAGGAAATCCTTCCTCATTATCCGGTGAAACGTATGAAAAATCAATGGACTTATCAGAAATCCTATCAACATTCCATACTCTCATATCTAATCCTTTCAATCCTCCATGAAGGGTTTGTCCATTATTATTAAGAGGCAATTGATATTGTACACTGTCTATCATAAACCTTCCTTTTGAAATACGATTGGCATATCTTCCTACAATAGAACCCAAGAAACGTTCCCCTTCATTATTCAAATAGCGATCTATATTTTCATAACCTACAGCTACATCTGCATACTCTCCATCTTTATCAGCCGTCCAAATAGAAACAACCCGTAACCCCAAATTAGTGACTTGTACAACAAGTCCATTACCAGAGTCTATCGTATACAATGAAACAAGTTTACCATTCACCTCCTTTTCAAAAGCAGATGCGTTTAACAACGAAATTTTCCCACTGTCTTTTGGAACACATGAAAACAGAGACAGAAGCATTATAAAAGTAAACAAATATCCCTTCATATTCTTTCTTTGCTATAAATTTATTCAAATTCGCGACCCTACCTAAATAGAAGAGGCTCTAATTGCCTCCATAATATTGGCAGGAGGCCGTTTATTATTTAATTCGTTTTTCATGAAATTCATATACGGAGCCACATAATCAAAAAATTGATAATATCCTTTACATAAATAATTTAACCCAGACTCACCCAATTCAGTTTTACAAAACCGGTTCTTTGGACATTCACCATTACAAGCAAATAAGAATTTACAGTTTTTACATTGTCTTGGTAAAGACCTATACTTGTTTTGTCCAAATTCCAATTGCTTCTCTCCATAAAACATCTCTATCAATGTTTTTGAATAAATATTTCCTAATTTATACTGAGGGAACACAAAATGGTCACATGAATACACATCACCATTAAACTCCATTACCCCTGCATGCCCGCACGTTTTTCCCATTGTGCATATGCCTGGATTTTCACCGACCCAATTCGCCAAAGTTGCGTCAAATAACTGTATGTAATACTCACCGACATCATTATGCACCCATTCCTCAAAAATAGTACATAAGAAATTTCCCCATTGTTCAGGCGTAACAGAAAATTCCATCAATTCAGGAGTATCCTCTCCAATTGTAGCCAATAGGCGTCCGTCATTATGCCTAAAAATACGTTCGACAATAGGAGTAAACTGTATATAACGACATCCTATCTCTTTAAAGAAATTATAAAACTCCAACGGATAGTCTGCGTTGAGATTATTAACAACAGCCATAGCATTCCAATCAACCCCATATTTATTCAATAAATGGATTCCCTTCATCACCTTCACAAAAGAGGGTTGTCCCTGCTTATTCCTTCGATATCTGTCATGAAACTCTTGAGGGCCATCAATAGACACCCCTACAAGCCAATCATTCTTTTTTAAAAATTCGCACCATTCGTCAGTCAACAATGTACCATTAGTCTGTATGCAATTGCTAATTGTTCTTCCGTGAGCATACTTCTGCTGCAACTCCATAGCCCTCTTATAAAAAGCAAGGGGACGCATCAATGTTTCTCCTCCATGCCACGTGAAAAGAATCTGAGGCATAGTTTGAGAATTGATATATTCCTCAATAAACTTCTCTAATAGCTTGTCATTCATTACATGTTTCGGCTCATCTTTATACAATTTAGACTTTTCCAAATAATAACAATAACTACAAGCTAGATTGCATACAGCACCAACCGGTTTAAGCATTACATACAACGGATGGGCAAATGGTGCGAAAATTGCCATATCTTCTACAACTAAAATAAAATATTACACAAATAAATATACAAGCTCAATGAAACAAATAATTGTGTTCATTTCTCCTAAAACGATAACGCTGGCGTGGTATTGGCAAAGGGTCATGCGTTGAAATATCCCATCTCAAAAGTTCCTCTATCATTTCATTTTTTACTTTATTAAATTTCTTGTCAGAAAACAAATTATTCAGTTCTGAAGGATCCGCTTTGAGATTATAAAGTTGACCATTAGCATTCATATCATAAACCAGTTTCCAATCCCCCTTCCGGAGCATGCGCATCGTTCCACTTTGTGTCCATGTATTAAGTTCATCAAAAAATAATCCCTTTTTACCTACTGCCCCCTCTTCCCTATAGTCCGTGGCATCCACCTTCGTATAATACATTCCGCCAAATCCATCTTGAGCCATGACGCTTCTGAATTCTTGTTCCGGATATTCTTTCCCTTGTAAGAGCGGCCAAAGACTACGTCCCTGCACTCCCATTGGAATTTCAGCTCCTATTATTTCACAAATAGTAGGAAAAATATCAATAATACTCACATGAGCATTGTGAGGAATAGCAGATGCTTTAATACCAGGACCAGTCCACTGCATAGGAATACGCGTAAGAACATCATCAAGTCCTACCCCTTTTTTCATTAAACCGTATTCGCCTACATAGTCACCATGATCTGCAACAAATATAATTATCGTATTATCATATACTCCGTTTTTCTTCAGTTCCCCGACAAAGCGTGACAATTGGTCATCTATCATACGCAACATTCCGTGATAATTTGAACGTAAGCGCTGCAGATTTTCCCTATATCCGACATGCCCTTGTGCCATCATTTCGGCTAATAATTGATATTCCTCGCCTTTAGTATTTAAATCTTTGGCTGAACTTCCCATTTCAGGAAGTGATTCTGGAGGAAACATTGAATAATAGGGCTCGCAAACTTGATAAGGATTATGAGGCTCAGCAATCGAAAACCACATCAGAAAAGGTTTATCCTTATGCGAATCAATCCAATGACAAGCATCATCTACCATCCGATAAGGCAACTGCGCTTCTACTCCATAAGGGGATGGTTCCATACTGGCATACATATCCAGAGTTCCCAAATACCGGTCAAAAGCCTTTCCTTTCTCACTCTTGTTCCTTGACTCCTGTCCACCGTGATTATACGGACTCCAATAATCCACCCGGTCAGCAGTAAGATGTGAGTGATTTTTTCCAACCATAGCAGTGGTGTATCCTTTTTCTTTAGCTACATCAAAAAGATCCTTTGTATAGTAGGCATCTTTTATATTATGATTGGACTTAACATGGGTCGCACTCGGAAATCTTCCGGTCAACATTGAAACACGTGCCGGACCACTGGCTGGAGCAGAGGTATAAGCACAGTCAAACCATGTACCATTTTTGGCCAGATTATCGGCAAAAGGCATCGTGTTCAGCGGATATCCTTCCCGTTGTAACAAATCAACACGCAATTGATCTGCCATAATAATGATGATATTGGGCTCCTTCGTTACTTCCTGTGCAGAGATAGAAGATAAAACTGAAACTGAAACTGAAACTCCTGCCAAGATTTTCTGCCTAACATTACTTTGCATAATCAAATATAGTTATTATTCAATACAAATTATTTCACAAGTGTTTTATTATTTAGGAGAAGGAACAACCATACAGCGTTTCGCCCATTCTTCATATTGTTTTTGCATCTTCGCTAACCTATCTGGATATTTGTCAGCAACATTGTGCATTTCGGTTCTGTCCTCATTAAGATTATACAGTTCCCACTGTGCTTTGTTACCTGGCTGAATTATTTTCCATCCGTCTTTAGCAATAAGAGCTTTTTCATTGAAATGTTCGAAGCCCAAATATTCATGTCCCTTCCTTTTACTACCCTTTAAAATAGGAACAAGACTCTTACCTTCCAACGGAAGAATTGAATTGCCTTGATATTTTTTTGGATATTTGGCCTTTGCCAAGTCAATGCACGTAGCCATTATATCTATTACATGTCCCGGCTGATTTGTAATTCCCCCTTTTCCTTTATTTATACCTTTGGGCCAGAAGGCTATCAAAGGTGTATTGATTCCTCCCTCATAAGATTTCGCTTTCCAAAAACGGAACGGCGTATTAGCAACATTAGCCCATATCGGCCCGATAGATGCATAAGAAAGCTCGGAACCCGGCAAAACTTCTTTCTTACGAGGATAAATAATCTTTTCTCCAATGCGAGTCATATCCGGACGGTCATTCTCTCCTTCGCTGTAGTTTTGACAAACCTCACTACTACAACCATTATCGGACAAAAACAAAATCAATGTATTGTCTAATTGATTATTCTTCTCTAAAGCATCTATCAGTTCACCAATTCCCTGATCCATTCTATCCACCATGGCAGCATGTACAGCCATTGCTCTTGCATCCCATTCTTTAGTCGGATTATCTTCCCATTTTTTAGGACTTTGACGAGTAGTCAGAAAATTATCTGCACCTGAAAATATACCCAGTTCTTTCATTCTCTCATAACGTTTCTCCCTAATAGCGTCCCATCCTACTTTATAAGTATTCTCATATTTTTTTATATCCTCAGGAAGAGCATGCAACGGCCAATGAGGAGCGGTATACGACAGATAAAGAAAAAAAGGTTTATCTGCATTCGCATATCTATTTACATAAGATACAGCACTATCAGACAAGGCACGTGTTATATAATAATCTTTAGGTACATTTCTTACCGGAATGTCACCATTGACTAAACTGAATGGATCAAAATAATTTGCAACGCCATAAATAATCCCATAAAAATCATCGAATCCACGATTAACCGGGTAACATGCCTTATCGGCAAAATCTTCATGGTACACATGATGAGCAAGCCATTCACGCTGGTCAGACTTCAATGGAGTTTCAGCGATATGCCATTTACCTACCATTCCTGTTTGGTAACCAGCCTCTTTCAGAACCTCTGCTATAGTAACTCCATTCTCTGTCAATTGTCCTCTATACCCCGGCAAGTTATCATTAAATGTCATCCGTCCGATACCCGCTTGATGAGGATACAATCCAGTAAGTAAAGATGCCCGCGTAGGACAACTACGACTTGCATTATAAAAACTATTGAATCTTATCCCTTCTTGTGCCAACTTATCCAAGTTGGGGGTCTGAATTTCTCCTCCATAACACCCCATATCAGAGTAGCCTAAATCATCGGCAAGAATTACTATTATATTCGGACGGTTATCCTGCTGGGCATAAGCATACATGGAAGTCAATGTTAAAGCCCCGAAAGCTGTTGTATGTAATAACTTATTCATTATATTTTATATTTAATTGGTTACGATTATCAGTTCCTTACCTTCTTTCAATTGACTATGAGATATGAAATAACTATCTAATATTTTCTCTCCATATCTAATCTCATTTATCTTCTCTCCAGCTCCTTTCCTAGTTATTATGAAATCCGTCCCATCCAGATTAAAAATAACCTTCTCAAATAAAGGAACAGTCACAATATATTCTGGATCAGCTGGCGAGTAAGTATACAGACCGATAGCATTCAAAACATACCAAGATGACATCTCACCAGCATCATCCATACCAGAATAAGCCAATTTCTTAGGTCCCATCCTATAATAACCATTCAGAACTCTATTCAAAAGTTTCTGCGCTTTTTCCTGCTTATCCACAAAATAATACATATATATAGAACTGTGCCCCGGCTGGTTTCCATGGCAATATTGTCCAATAAAAGTTGTCAAATTATGAGCCTCATACCCATCCCATGGGATCATAAACAAAGAATCAAGCTTGTTTTCAAATGCTTTCTTACTTGGATAAAGTGCTATGAATCCCTCCGAATCATGCGGAGCAAAGAATGTAGATTGCCAACCATTCGCTTCACGGTACATATATTCATAAAAAGGTCTTTTAGGATCAAATGGTGTAATCCATGTTCCATCTTTCAAACGTCCGCGCATAAACTGGGTTGAGGGGTCGAAAAGATGTTTGTAACTATCAGTCCTTTTCATTAATTTTTCATAGTTTTCGCTATCGCCCAACTCTTTAGCTAAAAGTGCAGTAGCGTAGTCATCATAAGCATACTCTTGTGTTTTAGTTACAGCAGCTTTAGCTACAGTTTCCAATTTAGGGTTCGTAATATCATCTTCCGAAATCCATCCTTGCTCCATATATTCTTTAATGAAACGTCTCCCCCCCATTGGACCTTTACCACTACCTTCCACAAAAGCATTATTAAGCAATAATTCATAAGCTGCCTGTACATCAAAATCACGTATTCCCCTCAAATAACTACCTGTTACAAATGTTGACGCATGATCACCGTGGAAAAAGGTAGGCATAAACCCACCGATTTTTCCTCTATCCGTTATTGATTTTATAACATCTGTTGCCACATCAGGTGAAATCATTCCCAATAAAATCAATTTATTACGATAATCATCCCAAAAAGATGGATTGCTATAATAGCGAAAACCTTTATTTACGGTATTTCCATTTGCATCCACAAATTCTCCATTTGCATCACTAAGAAGAATGGGCCATAGGAACGAGCGGTAAAAAGTAGAATAGAATGTCTCTTTTTCTTCTTCCGTACCTCCAATTACACGTATCTTAGACAACAATTTTTCCCATGATTCCTCTGCTTCAGTTCTTACCTGACTAAAACTCTTAGCCAACATTTCACTTTCTAAATTTTCTTTGGCATTTTCTACACTGACATAAGAAAATCCCACTTTTAGCTCAAGCGGTTCCGCTATATCATCATTATCTAAGAAATTCACAACACTAACTTCTGTTTCATCATCTTTCAAGGATTCTATATTACGAATTTTATGATTAGTTACCGCATAGAAGTAGAAAGTAGATCCGGCTTTCTGATATCCTATAAAAACATTATTATCCCTTTTTTCCAATTTCCAATCTTTTACATGTTCATTCGAACGAGCAAGATCAGCCAAGAGTTTTTTATTCTTACCGTCCTTATAGGTATATTTATGATAGGCACAACGCAATGTAGAAGTTACCTCAGCATTTATATCATATTTTTCAAGGTAAACTTGATAATAACCGGGACTGGCCGATTCATGTTCATGACTATAACTGGAATAATACGTCTTAGGTTCCACTTCTCCACTAACACCAATAAATGGAACATAACAGAGATTCCAATGTCCCTTACTAGTATGTACAAAAGCATATATAACAGTATCTTCATATTGGTAACCCGAACCACTCCGCCACATTGTTACGGGAGTTACTTGTACCATTGAGTTCGGCAAAGAGGCACCTGGATAGACTTCAGCTCCCCACGCCCGTCTGGTTGGCTTATACCCTAATTCAGTACTATCCCACAAAGTTGCAGTTCCGATAAAGGGATTAACATAATCAGTCAATCGGTTCGATTTTTTAGCGACAGAACAACCAACTAAAACGCATAGCATATTTAGCAAGATAATATATTTGACAAGTTTCATCTTATTGTATTTTTAATGTTTCTTGGGATTCCATTTATGCTCCAAAGCTCTCATTTCAGTTTCTTGCCCCTTATCACCTTGTGAGTCCATCCATCTCTGCAATTGCCGACGCAACTTTTTCACTTCAGATGCATATTTTACATCATCAATCAAGTTATGCATTTGATAAGGGTCGTTTATTATATCATATAATTCTTCTTTAGGACGATATTGATATTTATGGATTTGCTGTTTTGCAAATATATCATTTTCCGCTTCATTTATCCATGAAAACCATACAGGATCTTGTTTGCGAGTGATTATATTCTGGAAAGGCACCTCCGGAGTTAAATTTAATATATAGCTGAATTTGTCATTTCTCACACTGCGAATACCGTAATAATCTGCCCCATTCGCAATGCCCCTCGTTGTTTGTATGCCAAATACATATTCCTTATTTGTCTTTTTTCCTTTTATCACAGGCAGAAAACTTTTTCCATCAAGACCTTTGGGCACTGATGCACCAGCAATATCAAGCAGGGTAGGTGTGACATCTACATATTCACACATGGCATCCGTTTCACTTCCAGGCATAGTGACCCCTTTCCAACGTACAATAAAGCCAGTTTGCAAACCAGCATCATAACAAGTCCATTTGGCAAACGGAAATTGATGCCCTTGTTCACTTGTAAATATAAACACTGTGTTTTCATCCAGATTATATTTCTTAATAAGTGCATCAATTTTGCCAACATCCGTATCCAGCTGATTAATTTCGGCAAGATAATTAGCATAATTCTTCCTTGTCTCTTTTGTATCGACAAGTGTTGGAGGAAGCGTCAACTTCTCTGCATCAAAAAGCGACCGATTGCCTCTTGTCCAAGGAGAGTGTGGATCATTTGAAGCCAGATACAAAAAGAAAGCTTGTTTCTTTACTGCAACATCAGCAATAAAAAGCTCTAAATCCGGAATATTCAGATTTTTATAGTCACCACTCAAATACTCAAAAGGGAATGCCTCCAAAGGAGCAATATGCCGTTTACCTTGCATGGCTACCCGATAACCTGCCTTTTTCAAATAATACGGAAGCGTCTTAACTCCTTCATCAATAAATGTATGATTAGGATATGCACCCGACTTCACTGGATAAAGTCCTGTCAACAAACAATGTCTGGTAGGGGAGCTCATAGCCGTAGCCTGAAAAAATCGGTTGAATTTCAAACCTTCAGATGCAATTCTATCAATATTAGGAGTTACGGCATCCGGACTCCCATAGCAACCGAGATCCCCCATACGGCAATCATCAGCTATAACCAAAATAATATTGGGAAGTGTATTCTGGGCTACCGCGGATATACTCGAAAGAGTTACACCAGCCATCACCAACAATTGCGTTTTACAGATATTCATAACATCCATATCTAAATTATCAATATTATACCTTTATTCTGCAGATAAAGAGTTACATATTTTTTTATTAATTTCTCTAACTCTTTCTTCCTCTATTTTTATGGCCTTGCGATCATAAGTCATCAGTCCATTCACTTCCACCTCAACATCGGTCGTTTGTGTATAAACAGCACCCGACACCCCTCTAGGGACAAGTTCAAGCAAGCTTTCCCCAAACTTTACATATTCATCAGTAACTTCTTTAGTGTTTTTAAACTGCACATATCCCCAGTTCTTATTAGGTTGCCAAAGGTGCCCCTTCATAGGTAAGCCAATACCACCATATTCCCCAACCACATTTACCTGAGTGGGTTCATACATCATCAACTCCGGCCGGGGATACCGATGTATATCCAAAATATCACCCACCTTATAATAATGATTACCACCACTAGCAGCATTTACCAATCGGGAAGGGTCATAATACTCTGTCCATTCTGCTATTTCTTTTGTTTTGAATTGTCCCCAAGCCTCATTGAAAGGAACCCAAACAACAATAGAGGGATATGGCATAAGATAGTCCATTATTTCTCTCCATTCTTTCTTAAAATTCTCTTCTGATTCAATGGAGCGTTCGTTCTCCTTACCATCAAAATAATTATATTGAATCCATTTAGGAGAATTATCACCACTCGGCATATCTTGCCACACAAGAATACCTAGACGATCGCAATGCGTATACCAGCGTGCAGGCTCTACCTTTATATGCTTACGAATCATATTGAACCCCCAATCTTTCGTTTTCTCAATATCATATGCCAGAGCTTCGTCTGTCGGAGCTGTATATAATCCATCTGGCCACCAACCTTGATCCAAGGGACCAAACTGGAAACAGTCTTTATTATTGAGCTGCATACGCATAATACCATCCTTATCCTTATGCATTGAGATTTTACGCATTGCAGCATAACTCTTAACTTTATCAGTCTTCTTCCCCTTATCTAACAAAGTTACCTCCAAATCATATAAGAAGGGAGATTCCGGAGACCATAACTTAACATCTGCAAGAGCAAGTTCCAATGTTTCCCCTACAACACCCTTAGTCATTGCCACTATGGTATTCTGTTCCTTCAATACAATCTGCACGACATCCGACGATGTAGTGTTTTGTGTACCAACTTTCACTTTCAAGTTCTTATTATCAATATCTGCAACAGAAACTACATTAGATATATATTTGCTACTTACCGGCTCTAACCATACCGTTTGCCAAATACCAGAAACCGGAGTGTACCAAATAGCATGGGGATTCTTTACTTGTTTCCCTCTAGGTATATACGATTCATTTGTAGGATCCCAAACCTTCACTACAAGCTTCTGGCTACCTGATGTCAAAAAAGGAGTTATATCAAATTTAAACGGTACATATCCCCCTGTATGTGTACCAATTTTCACATCATTCAAATATATCTCCGCTTTCCAGTCAACTGCTCCAAAATGTAAAAGAATATTCTTACCTCTCCAGCTAGAAGGAATATTGAAAGTTCTCTTATACCACAATTCTTTCTCTTTACCCAATTCTTTCTGCACACCAGAAAGACTTGATTCAACAGCAAAAGGAACAAGTATCTTTCCATCAAATTTTTGTGGTTCTTTTTGTCCGAAGGGTAAAATCGCATATTCCCATAACCCGTTAAGGTTCAACCAGCTGTCCCGTTCCATAATAGGACGGGGATATTCCGAAAGTATATTATCAAGATTAAGCGTTTCCGCCCATGCAGTCTTAATCTTATCACCTGCAGGTTTCCACTGAGCCGACATAGATATACTTAAAAATAAGAATGCAATAAATATTAATTTAGTTTTCATCTGATACCAATATTATTAAGTGTTTATAAATTCTATAATAGTAATTATGTCTATAACTATAGCAATCCCTTATTGAATACTGTTCAGTAAATCAGTCTTACCTTCATTCACCAGTTTCAATATTAACTCACCAAACAGTGTATTTTGCCATGCAAACCATGCACGAGTAAAATTAGCAGGATTATCCTTATGAAAAGATTCGTGTATGAAACCTGTATCTGCATCTGTATTCATAAGCGTCTTAACACACCATACAATTTCCTTATCATCCTGGCTCGTAAATGCTTTCATCATAATACTCATGGGCCATATCATATCATAGCCAATATGGGGACCACCTATTCCTTCACCAGCCGTTCCCTTGAAGAAATAAGGATTATCCTTACTCCACACAAACTTCCGTGTATTCTGATATATAGGATCATTGACATCCACATCTCCCAAATATGCCATTGACAAAAGACTCGGAGCATTAGAGTCATCCATCAAATATTGATTTCCAAAACCATCGACTTCAAATGCATATATCTGTCCATACTGGGGATGATTGCAGACCGCATATCTCCTAAGAGCATCCTCCACTTCCTGTGCCAAATGCACACACTCCTCAGACATAGCCGTTTCCTTATTCACTGTTACCAAAATCTCAGCAGCCTTACGCAAAGATGTTACTGCAAAGAAATTAGATGGAATCAAGAATTGATAAGTTGTCGCATCATCTGAAGGTCTGAAACAAGATACAATCAAGCCAACTGGATTCACTGGATTACCCAATCCATTATTGTTCATTGTATCCAATTGCCGTTCTGTTCTACGCTGAAATCTATAAGGACCTACTCCATTTTTACGTTGTTGCTCCTTAAAAGTTTTCAGAATATTTTCAATAGCTTGTAGCCATTCTTCATCAAATATACTTATATCACCAGTCGTTTTCCAATAATGATAAGCCAATCGTAGAGGATAACAAAGAGAATCTATTTCCCATTTCCTTTCGTGCAACCCCTCTTTCATGTCAGTCATATCCCGCATCCACTGATGATCCGGATTGGGGTCATAAGGGTCCAAAAATGCATTCGCATAGGGATCTATATTAATGCACTTGAACTGCCGCCGAATAACCCCTGCAAGCATCGCCTTCAACTCTGGATCTTGATTAGCCAGCTGTACATAAGGCCATACTTGCGCACCCGAATCACGAAGCCACATAGCATGTATATCTCCAGTATAGACAACCGTATCATCCTTACCATCTGTTTTCCTATAACGCACTGTAGTATCTAACGTATTCGGGAAACAATTTTCAAACATCCACGCCAGTTTAGGATTAGTCAACTCACTTTTAATTCTGCGTATTTCGGCCTCTACAGCTTGAGAAACAAATAGTCTATCTTGAAGTAAAGGGCGTTTGGTCTTATATTTTAGAGCTGTAGTAGCTACATGTGTATTATCTTTGGACAATACATAATCTGAAGCCTGAGCATTGCTTCCAGTAGCCAATACCATGGCCAATATATAAAAACTAATACTTCTATTTTTCATTTTTTCTTTATAATTTATAGATTACAATTTAAGATTGCAAGGCGTGCATACATTTCTACCATAGCAGCCTGCGTCAACAACCATTTTTTCGGGTCGCAACATTCTCCACTATAATCCACACCAAACAAGCCATATTCATCTCTTGCATGAAGCCATGCATAATCCAGACTTTTAGCAAATTCCGTCACATACATATCATTTTTATCCAAACTATATAACTCTGCAAAACCTCGTAACATAACGGCAGAAAACCATACATCTCCCTTTTTCAATAAACGGATCTGCTTTCCACTTGCCGTTACATAGTCTCTAAAAAAATAATCATAACATGACTTTGCTATTTTCTGGGCATCGATAAGATATACCGTATCTTTTGTCAACTTATATTGAATCGCCGCAGACTGCATCATTTGTCCGCTATTATAAGCATGCTTTGCCGGTCCAACACTTCCGTCAATATTTATCCGATCAAAATACAAATAATCAGTCTTGTCTTGAAGATGTTCCTTTGTCCAACTATACATTTCCTTTCCCTGATAAAAATAAGTACTGTCTTGAGTTGCTTCAAAAAGTTTGAATGCAAGCACCGAAGCAGGAGCATTGGTACAAGTATTCTTTGAAAACTTCTTTTGTTCACACCAATAGATGCCTCCATCAAATGTATCATCCATGCCACTAAGAATAAAACTCCAAATCATCTTGGCTTTGCCCAAGTACTCCTTATCCCTTGTTAACATATACAGATTTGTAAACTCAATGCCTATCCATATATTATCATCATAATAACGATCCGATTGATGAACAAACGTCACATACGACGCATAGGCATGTGGTTCTCTTTTTATATCATAATATTCTTCTAAACCGGACAATACTTTTTCCTTCAACAATCTATAAAGTTTTTTATCCCGTGTAGCCTCGTATAAAGCATTCACAGCTGAGAAGGTACCCGAATAAGGCCATAAATAAGAATAGTCTTTGGGAATGCTGTTCCGTTTATCAAACAAAATCTTTTCAGAAGCTTTGTCAAAAGGAAATGTTTCCCGCAGCAAGCACGAATTCGGAATAGAATAGTTCTGATAGAGGGAGTCCAGAAGTATCCGGGCTCTCTCTAAACAGACATTTTTCTCCATTCCACTGTTTTTTTCATTATTCTCCACATTACAACCAGCCAAACTGACGCCAATGATAAAATTAAAAACCAAAAACAGTCTCAAGAAGAAGTTCGTTCGCATCACAATCATTAACTATGGTTTTCTTATGATAGTTATAGTACGGCTCTGTGTAGCCAAAGCAGTTTTAACTCCTCTATTAGAACGTACAGTCCACTTTAGCGTAACCTCTTGCCCGGCAGCGGCACCCGCTTTTTCTGCAATGCTATTCAACACAGTTGGTGTAATTGTAGCTCCAGTACTCAAACTCTTGTTGTCAGAAGCTTGAATATGGACCGGAGAAGAGAAATTCCCTTCCGCTTTGTCAAACAACACATCATAATACACAAGGCTATAACCATCTTGCGCCTCAGCCTCTTCCCATTCAAACAAGACATTACCCGATGATTGCAGATCAATACGGCTATTATCTATCGGTACTATAAGAGCTTCTACTGCCGTAACATTCAAATCTTCAAATTCTTTGGTATCATCGCACCCCACAAAAATCATCATTATTCCCCAAAGCGATGCTATAAGGATAAACAATAAACTATTTCTCATCTTTTCAAAATTTAATTAATAAAATCAATAACCAGGGTTTTGCCCCAAATTAGGATTAATCACCAATTGCTGTCTCGGAATAGCCCATAGATAATCACGATCCTTATTAAAGCTTCTATCACGATAAGTAAAATACTCCAATTTACCTTCATTCAATTTAAATTTTGCACCCCTAACCGGTTCATTCAACACAGTTTCAGCAATCTTCCAACGACGGATATCATAGATGCGGGTTCCTTCCAAAGCAAGTTCAACACGACGTTCATCCCTAATAATCTGGCGTAAATCTCCATTAGCAGGATAATCCATTGCCGCCGAAGTATTATCAAATCCTGCCCTCTGACGAAGCCGCTTGATAGTCTTGTCCCAGATATCTGAATTCATTTCACCAAGTTCATTTTTAGCCTCTGCATACATCAATAGGACATCGGCAAAACGCAATGTTATGAGATTGATATTACACTGCCATGAGGTACCAGTAGTCCATGCCTCTTGATTTGTATCATAATATTTGCGATAAAAGTATCCGGTATGTCCTCCGTTTTCGCGTCCGATCTTATCCAACGTATTATTTTTAGGATCATTCGGATCCACATTTACAGTAATCGCATTGCCTTCTTTATCCTCAATGACACTGCCATGATGCACAATAGTCATATCAAAACGTGGGTCACGGTCAACATAATCCCCCTTACTTTCATCCCATTTACTGCCATCCTTCATTAAATAAGTATCTACCAAGCTTTGAGTCGGGCTTGCCAATACGTACTGTACCAGCGGTAGACTAAAAGGAACATAAGTAGAAATATTACCCCAAGTTCGTTTTTCGGGAACATACTGAATATCCAGAATGATTTCTGAGTTGTATTCATTTTCCTTGAAAAAGAGTTTCTGGTAATCAGGGAAAAGTTCATACTTACCGTAATTATCTGTATTAATAAGCTTTTCTGTATATTGCACAACCTTTTCCCATTCATTGAAGTTCAATGCAATTCTTGCATTCATTGCCATCGCCGCACCAGCAGTAATTCGGCCTCTATCTGTAACGTCATACTCTTCCTTTGTAGGAAGTATCTCCGCTATTTCCTCCAATTCTTTATGTATCCAAGCTACAATTTCAGACTGAGTTGTAGGAGAAATAGTCTTTGCAGTTGCCTCATCGATATCCTCCGTAAAGAAAGGAACATCTCCGTACCAGTTTGTTGCTTGAAAGAATAAGAATGCCCTGACAAATCGTGCTTCCGCTTTCATCCGGTTTTTACGACCTTCGTCCATAGGCACACGGTCTATATTCTCCAAAAGAGTATGCGCCGTTTTAATGCCGCTATATATACTTTTCCACACATCATCAAAAAGAGCAGTAGATGACGTTGCTTGTCCATTGCCAATAGTCTTCACAGCATCACCTCCATAACCATTATAGAGATTGTCACTCAATCTTTCATCGCGAAAGAGCCAATCTGCCGAATTCATTTGCTTGTAAGCCATATTCAGCAAAGCCGATGCATTTGCTTCAGAAGTCCAATAAGTCTCATCCGTATATTTGTCAGTAGGAATCACATCCAGTTCGACGCAGCTCAACATTGACAGCATGCAAAATAAGGATAGACACCAGGATGAATATCTAAATAATATTGCTTTCATAATTTATATTACATTTAATCATTTTCAAAATTGAATTTCAATTCCACCACCAAAATATTTCAAGGTCGGATAATTTCGTCCACTATTGGCACTGCTAGTATCCATACTGTTACCAAATTCAGTTGATTCCGGATCAATGAACTTGTTCTTAGTAAATGTCAATAAATTCTGACCATTCAAAAACACTCTAACCTTTTTCATTCCTATTTTTTTCGTATAGGAAGCAGGTATTGTATAACCAATCTGTATATCTTTCAAACGAAGATAAGCAGCATTATATAAGTTTCTATCCGATGAATGTTTATAGTTGTGCTGATAAGATGACGAAGCCACGTTTATCAACCGAGGATATCTGGCATCCCTATTGTCCGGAGTCCAATAGTCCAGTTGGTGCTCATATATCACATATGAATAACTTCCATGGAAAGCCTCAATCATTTCTCCCCGGAGGGCCATATCACGTTTTCCAACTCCTTGCCACAACATACTGAAGTCAAGACCTTTCCAACTGAAATTATAATTAAACCCAAAGACATAACGCGGGAAAGCATTTCCAAGTACAACCCGGTCATCATCATTTATTACTCCATTCTTATCTATATCAACGTATTTCACATCTCCCGGTTGCAATTTTACTCCCTCGAATTTCGGAGAATTCTGGATTTCCTCTTCAGTCTGGAACAGTCCATCAGTCCGGAATCCATAATAACTATTAATGGCTTCCCCCTCTCTAATGATTCGTTCAACACCATCAGTCAGCTTTACAGACTCATCCCCATATTCCAGTACCTTGTTACGGGAATCTCCGATATTGAAGCCGAACAAATGAGAAAAATCTTTATGCTTGAATCTATAGTTAACAGTAAGTTCCCAACCATTATTGCGCACCTTACCAATATTAGCTTTTGGGACAGCCCCTCCTAATGTGCCGGGACTTAATGGTGTCAATAAAATATCTGAAGTATTCTTTTGGAATACATCAAAAGTAACATTCAATGCATTTTTCAAAAAAGAAGCATCAAAACCAATATTAAAGGTTTTGGTTTTCTCCCAAGACAATTCAGAATTTCCAAATGTAAATCCTGTACCTGTTACAGAAGAATTGTTAAAACCATACTGATCTGAATTTACTTTATAGGTAGTCAAGTACTGATAATCATCAACAGTTTGTGAACCTAACAAACCATACGAACCACGGATTTTCATATCTCCTACTTTGTCCTTCCAAAATGACAAAAAGTTCTCTTCAGATATTCTCCATCCTAAGGACATTGATGGAAAAAAGCCCCAACGATTATCTTTTGCAAAACGGGAAGAACCATCATAGCGAGCATTCACTTCTGCATAATACTTATCTTTATAGGAATATCCTAATCTTCCCAGCCATGAATGCAAAGCACGTTCACGGAAACCATTCGGAGTATTGTAACTTGAAGTTTCATAAACTGTATCATCTGTATCCTGATAAAGGTCTGGATCGACAAAATTACGTCTGATTTCATTTTTTTCACTACGGAAAGATTCAGATGTAAATCCAAATAAACCCGTCACTTGATGCACATCATTATAAGTATGATTGTAATCAAGGAAAAATTGCAAGTTCAGCATTGTTGCTTTATTGTTATAATCCTGAATACTATAATTTTTACTTTGTCCAGCATTAGCAATCTGATCTTTATTTAAATATTTATATACCGGGTAATATCTTCTCTTAATCAATCGATGCTCTGAAATAATATCATAACCAACAACACCTCTCAATTTCAGTCCTTGCCAGATTTTCAGATCACCAGAAACAATTCCCTGAAAATGGTCTTTGTCATTAGTTGTCAGTCCACCATGCCTCAATCTAGCCAAATAATTACCACCGGTCGTTATTTCATTATTATAATACTTGCCATCCTCATCTGGATACAGTGAATAAGTATTATAGGTTGGAACACGCATAACGTCTGCCAACTGCATATCTCCTCTATCCGAGCGTCCCTCATTTCTATCATAAGCAAGAAGAACCTTTAACTTTAAACGCTGGATTTCAGAAGTCAGATTACTTCGGAAATTATATTTCTTGATACCAAAATCTTGTCCTTTAAAGTTGCTTTCCTGATCATAGTAGCCAAAAGACACATTATATGTTGTCACTTTCGAGCCACCTTGCACATTAATATTATAGTTCTGCTGCAATGCATTCTTCATAATGGCTTTATATCCCCATTCACTATCTCCTTTTGCAAACTCATGAATCTGTTCTGGAGTATAAATAGGATCTTTCCCAGCATTCACATATGAATCATTCCGTAACAATGCATTCTGATATCCTGATACAGGTTTTAATAATATATCAGGATTTTGATTTCCTACAGATGCAGTAAACGTAACAACCGGTTTCATATCAGTTCGTCCCTGCTTAGTTGTAATTAAGATAACTCCATTTGCCGAACGAGAGCCATAGATGGCCGCCGTACCCGCATCCTTCAAAACAGAAACGGACTCTATATCATTCGGATTAAGCAGATTCATTGCATTAATATCATTTGCTGCCATGCCATCAATCACAACCAAGGGATCATTGTTATTCATAGAACTGACTCCACGGATATTAATATTAATATTATTATTATTAGGATTCATGTTGCGTTGTTGTATAGATAGACTTGGCGTCGCACCTTGTAATGCTTGAGTTATATTGGCTACAGGACGATCCTTTATCACATCATCACGAATCTGGTCTACTGCGCCAATTACATGTTTACGGGTAGTCGTACCGTAACCAATGACAATTACTTCATCCAGCAATTCACTATCTTCTTTCATAGTAATTGTATGGAAAGAAGCATTTCCTGCCTTCACCTCTATTTTATCATAACCAATATATGAAAATACCAAAATATCATTTGCACTACATGCAATCGAGAAATTACCATTTACATCTGTTACGGCACCATTGGTGGTTCCTTTGACAACTACACTCACCCCAATCAGAGGTTCTCCTGTCGCATCTTTTACCACACCTTTTACCGTTGCATTTTGTACCGGCTGAGGAACAGTAGTATTTTCGGTTTGTTTGGCATATATATTTCCACTATATACAGAGAAGGAAAACAAAGCCCATAAACCTAAAATCAGTGGTTTATACTTTTCAAAAATCATACAAGTCTTGATTTAATGATTAAACTTATTAATTCTAAAATTCAGAAACTAAAAGAACCGGTTATTACTTTCATAATACTTAAGATTTAATTAACTACTCATATTCGCGATATGTGTTTCTCATCATGATTTGATGGTGCAAATATAGACTGAATAAGTACATCCTGAGTACGGATTCCAGCCATAAAAGCATCACTATAGGGAAAAGTAGGAATTCGTACTTTTCTGTACCAATACCGTACTCCCCATCTATAAAAGAGCGTGTTAAGGCATTTTTATAACTTCTCCCAAGCACTGGCTTCACGGATTAACTTGAATAACCTGATTCCATTTCAGTTTTACTGGATATCCCCAATCCGGTTTTGCTGGATCACAAAAGTCACCGACAGCTTTCATCCGGGCATAAAGCAATGCGGTAAGTTCGTCGCGCTTTTTGCTGTAGTTAGGATCATCATAAAGGTTGTTCATCTCCATCGGGTCGGCCTCAAGGTCGAAAAGCTGAGGATGACGTTGCCCTCCAACATTGTAGAGTATAAGTTTAAAGTTATCCTTTTTAATGGCACGCTGGAGGTTGATGTATGCCAATAGTATGTCCTCGCGTTTTTTTACCATGGGGTTCTGTATGGTTTGTGCCAATGAAAGGCCTTTAACAGTAGGCGGCACTTCTATATCCGCAAGCTCACAAAGAGTGGGATAAATATCATAAAGATAACAATAAGCATCACACATCGCATTCTGTGGAATGCCGGGACCGCATATTACCAAAGGTACTCTCACTGCTGCTTCATACAAGTTCTGCTTGCCCAGCAGCCCATGTTCCCCGACACAAAGACCGTTGTCCGACGTAAAAACAATGATGGTATTATCAACCTTGCCACTGCTTTCAAGTACATCAAGGATACGTCCTATCTGAAAATCCACTTCGCTCACCATGCCATAATAATTAGCCCTTTCAGTAAGTACCTGAGCCGAAATGCGAGGAGTGGAAAGCAACTTTTCATCGCGTTCATTAAGGTCACCGTTGTCAAATGGGTGTTGTGCAACAAAATTCTCGGGCATCGGAACCTCAGTACTAGCGTATTTATGTCCGTAGTGAGGCAACACATTGCGCGGATCATGAGGCGAAGTAAATGCAACATACATCAAAAAAGGAGTGTCGTCCGACGCCTTAGCTTCAAGAAATCTGATAGCAGCATCGGCATATAATTCGGACGAAAAGGTATTGAGTGACGCATCCACCCATTTACCGTTGGTATTATTGTACTTCCCTGCCGGATCGTACTGATGCAGGTAAGGGCACCGATGTCCCAGTTCATTGTATTTCCCGTAAGGATGCATTCCACCGAAAAAAAGGTTTGCACCTGTAGAAAACGAACGGGTAAACGAGGCATTGTCACTGTGCCATTTACCAGTTGCAAAAGTCGTGTAGCCATTCTCACGGAATAGTTCCGGAAAAGTTCTTTCATTTTCCGGAATAACGCCGCCATTGCGATGTATATCCATCAAACCACGCCCGGTAAGAAGCATTGCACGGCTGGGCTGCGAAATAGCACCATTGAAACCTCCCATTACGTGAGTTTGGGTGAATGATATACCACGGCTGACAAGCCGGTCCATATTCGGGGTCTGGATTGTACCGTTACCCCAAGCATGGATAGTGCTGAAAGTCTGGTCGTCCGTCAGCAGGACAAGAATATTAGGACGCTTCGGCCCGTTCCCCTTATCATTACCTTTCTCCGTATTCGCTCCGAATGCAGAGAGTCCGAAAAAAGGCATGTTCAATAATGCCGGAAGGCATAAAAACAAGGTTTTGTTTTTCACTTTCAAATTCATAATGTTTTTTATTTAATGACTAAATCTACTAATGACAGCCCCCAATCTATAACCGGAAACCCGTTGTAACCGTCAAATGGTCTGTTTGTCTTGATGAAACAAAGTGTTCCATACCTTGAAACAGTTCGTTTCACTATTAGGAACAACTTGTTTCCTTATAGAAAACACTTTGTTCTATAGGTATGAAACAAAGTGTTCAATACTATGAACTAATACATTATACTTTTACCATACAACGGAACAGTTATATAAAAGAAGTGGAAGATAAATCTGCTTACACTATTACTTCCACAGTTACCTCCACCTGTAATACACTTATACTCACTGAATTAGTAGAAATAATATGGAAGTAAAAAATCCTGCTTACACACATAACAGATTGATTATTATCAAACTATCAAAAAAGTGCAAGCAAATGGGGATAGAACAACTAAACTTTGTTGGAAACGATGGTTTAGTTCAGCCTTTTAGGGAAGATGTAGCATTCGTTCGCCCACTCCTCCCATTTCCGGACCATCTTCTTCAGCACATCCGGATACTCAGCAGCTACATTATTCCACTCAGTTCTGTCTTTTTCAATATCATACAGTTCCCACTCCTTCATTTTTTCATCCTTTACAGCTTTCCAATTTTTCCACCGTACAAAACAATTATTGAAGTGTTCACCGAAGATATATTCATGTATTTGTTTATCAGGATTATGAACCGTTGACATCAAGCTAGTTCCTGCCATAGGAATAATCGAATTTCCGTCATGATAAGTTGTCGGATATTCTGCTCTGGCAACCTCTACAAATGTAGCCATGATATCAGGAACAAAACCTACGTTTCTTCTTATCTGGTTGCTATACTTTCCAAGCACTTCCGGCCAGGAAATAATCAATGGGGTAGCAATGCCTCCTTCATAGGCCCGTACTTTATATTTCCGGTACGGTGTATTGCTAACCTGTGCCCAAGGCAGTCCATAAGAAGGATGAACCCAGCTGTCAAGCTTATTAATCTCACTTGTGCTTCCGAAACCTTTTTCCGAATAAGGTTCTGCACATGCCCCATTATCCGAGAGAAAAAGTATAAGAGTATTGTCAAGCTTACCTTCTTCTTCCAGATAATCAATCAACTTTCCAATGTTATAATCCATGCAGTAAACTTGGGCGGCATAAACAGACATCCGCAAGGACGAACTATCACGTTCTGCTTCCGTAAGCTCATTCCAGGCACGAGATTCCCATTCGGCCAATTTCCAATCAGGATTGACTATACCCAATTCAACCATTTTCCGGTAACGCTCTTCACGAACGGCTTCCCATCCCTTGTCATATTTGCCTGCAAACTTTTCCAAATCCTTGTCTTTGGCATGTAGCGGCCAATGGGGAGCATTGTACGCCAAGTAAAGAAAGAACGGATTATCATCCGTCTGTTCATCTATAAACCGAATGGCATAATCAGTAAAAGCATCCGTTGTATAATAGGGGGATTGAGGAGCAGGCAAATTCGTATTATCCAGAGTCAAGCCCCGTCCGCCCTGAGGTTTCAAATAGCTGGAAGCACCGGCCAGTATTCCATAAAAATGCTCAAATCCCCTCTGCAACGGCCACTTTTCCTTGCCATGCATCCCAACATGCCATTTGCCTGTCATGTATGTATGATAGCCAGCCTCTTTCAGCACCTCAGCAATTGTCACACAATTACGGTTGAGAAAACCCATATAACCATGGACTCCTCTATTTTCCGGATGTTTTTCTCCTTTCTTGATGCCGGGATCTTCAGACATAGCTCCGATGCCGGCCTGCTGCGGATAAAGTCCGGTCAGCAAGCTGGCACGGGTAGGACAAGAACGTCCAGAATTATAAAACTGCGTATATCGTACTCCCTTTTGTGCCAACCGGTCAATATTGGGAGTCGGAATCTCACCGCCATAACACCCAACATCCGAATATCCCATGTCATCTGCCATAATAAGTACAATATTAGGTCTTTCATCAGTTTCTTTGCTGGTTCGTATTGTTTCGTCTGCCATACACGGCATAGCAGACAACATCGACAAGGCGGATGTTCCGCACAAGAAATAACTCTTTCTCATTTTTTGTATTTCAATTAGTATTACATACTATTATATAAGGTCAAAATTCCGGTAAAGAATTCCACCACTCAAGAGCCAATTTACTCAACCGACTTGCCACCTGAGGATGTTTCTTGCTTAAATCAACGTTTTCCCTCAAATTATCCTCCAAATCATACAATAAGACATTTGTACTGTCTTTATCAACCAACAGTTTCCACTTGCCATACCGCACCGCAATAGCCGGACTGACATCTTTGTCTGCAGGCCGGGGGAATGCTTTGCTTTCATTTCTTCTATATTCCCAAAAGAGAGGTTCTCTCCTTTCCTGCGGAACCCCTTTCAAAGCCGCACTCATGTCCATGCCATCACTTTTACAATCAGCAGGCAATTTGATTCCAGCAAGTGAACTCAAACTCTTGTACAAATCCAGAGCGCTGACCACCGTAGTATCGTCCGTTTTCCCCGAAGGAATTTCGCCTTTTGTATCCCATATTATAAAGGGCATATGTATACCTCCCTCGAACAATGAAGCTTTACATCCTCTCATATTACCGGCCCGGCTTCCCTTGAAACTGGGTGCAGGCCCGTTGTCACTGGTAAAAATGACAATGGTATTGTTTTCAAGATTCATATTTTTAATTTCACGCAGCAAACGTCCTATTTGCCTATCATATTCGGCAAGCACCACCCGAAAGTTCTTTTCCGATTCCTGCCCGTCCGGAAAGACCTGCTGTTGCTCAAAGTTTCCAACCCACGGAGTATGCATGTCATCCGGCCATAAGTTCACAAAACAAGCTTCTCCTCTGTGACGTTCTAAAAAAGCCAGCGTTTTATCAACGAAATAGGCTGTTCTATTCCATCGCTTTACACTATCCTGCGGAGACCAAATCCAATCCGTTGCCGTAAGTAACGAATCCGGTTGAGGGCTTTCATAGGTGCTGCAATATTCGTCATATCCATAAGCGACAAAAGGGGGAGCATTCCGGACATCCCGTCCCCCTCCCAAATGCCATTTCCCGAAATGACCGGTTTTATATCCGGCATTCTTCATCACTTTGGGCAAGGTGGGAGCCGAAGGGTCCAAATAGTCGGCCATTTCCGCAGCTTTGTTTCCAGCCTTTCCTTGTAAATAAGTGGTTATATGCCACTTGCCCGGGTACATCCCGGTCAGTAGGCCACAACGCGAAGGAGAACTGATAGGAGATGCACTATAATATTGATTGAACCGTGAACCTTCTTCTGCCATACGGTCAATATTGGGAGTAGGTATAAATTTACCACCATATATACCAATATCACCATAACCCATATCATCCGTAAGCACAACTATAATATTAGGAGGCAACTCAGCGTTATTCCCTGCCAGACAAGGCAATGTCATAGGGACTGTCAGGGCAGGCAATAGTCCCAGTAAACACATTTTTTCCTTTTTCATCATTGCTTCTTTATTTTCACGTCCATTTGAGCTCCCGTATCACCCTGCTGCCGCATCCACGCCTCAAGTTCCCCTTTCATCATAGCAATACGTTTCGCATACTTCTTTTCTTCTGCCAAATTATTCAACTCCCAAGGATCTTTCTGCATATCATAAAACTCTATTGCAGGACGTTTTACATATCTGTCAACAAAATATCTTGCCCGTTTATCTGTTTTTGTACTCTCAATCCAGCTTGCCCAAACGCTTCTTTCATTCTTAAGATTCATCAGATGTTTTTCAAAATACTCTACTTCAGGAGTCAAGTTCAATATCAGTTTATATCTCTTGTCCCTGATGCTACGTATCGGATAGGCTGTCCCTTCCGGGATATTATTATGTATACCGTAAGCAAAGCGACGGTGTTCTTTCTCTTTGCCGAACAATGCCTTCAGGAAACTTTTCCCATCAATGCCCTCTATTTCATCTCCACCGACAAATTCCATTAAAGTAGGTAGAATATCTTCATACTGAACGATAGCATCACTGGTCGATTTGGCCTTTATTTTTGCAGGATAGCGAGCCACCAATGCACTGCTTTGACCGTAGTTCCAGCAAGTCCATTTTCCTCCCGGCAACTGTGGACCTTGTTCTCCAAGAAATACAACTAAAGTATTATCCAGTTTGCCAACCTCTTCAATAGTTTTCAATACATCACCAACCTGATTATCCAAAGCCCGGATTTCAGCCAAAAGACGTCTGAAAAGTTCACGCGTTCCTTTATTATCAACGCAGTTAGGAGGCAGTATAACCTTATCTGCATCAAATTCATCCTTATTTCCGCATGTCCACGGAGCGTGGGAAAGCGTACTGCAAACAAATAAGCAAAACGGACTGTCCTGTCGCATAAAGTCACGAATGCCATCCACTGTATAGTCAGCAGTCACAGCAATACAGTTCTCCTCAAACCCCGGAACCTTCTCAAAATTGAAAACACTTTTAGGAACAGTATGCGTTTTTCCTGCACGCCCTACCCGATAACCCGCCTGGGGCAGATAATACGTGACGCTCTTTATATCAGAATAGGATATTTTATGATTTTGATAAGAGCCGTGCCGAGCAGGATAGAGTCCGGTATATAAGGAAGCCCGAATAGGCACACTCATTGCACAAGAGGCAAAGTTATTAGTGAATCTGATTCCTTCTTCAGCTATCCGATCAATATTCGGAGTCTTGAGGTTCTTCCCTCCATAGCAACTAATCTCATTCGAAGCAAGATCATCTGCCAAGATTACTACAATGTTCGGTTTCTCCTGTGCTTTTAAGGTACCGGCAACAGGCAGTAGTGCAAGACATGCACCTTTTACAATATTCCAATTCATACATCCAATTTTTAAGTCCGTATTAGATTATTTGATAGCAAAATTAGTGCATCCCTTCCTTAATAAGAGTACTCAAACGCGACAAAGATGTACGAATATGGTCTGAAAGACAGAAAGCTTCTTAAGAATTTTCCAAATTTGTTTTTGTGATGTCTTTACGCATCTGCTCTCTATATTTTTTAGGGGTCATTTCAAATTTCTGAGAAAATATTTTGAAGAAGTTTCCCCGGTTGATAAAGCCGGTCCTATCCATAATCTCTTCAACAGACAAGTTTGTATTAATTAATAGTTTCTTCACAATATCCAGCTTATACTCTCTGATTATATCATTCGGCTTCTTAGGAGTTATTTCTTTTATTCTCCGATAAAACTGACGCGTACTGTATCCTAAAGAAGAGCTAATGGTTTCAATAGAAAGCTCCGGATTAGTAATATTCGAATCGATTACCTGATATACTTTTTCCATGAATTTCTTATCTTCCTCGTGCACCAGCTTACCCTCATTTATCTCAAATGAGCTCACAGCCGAAGAGAAATATTGCTTCAAGTCTTCTTTTCTCTTGATGAGCCGTTCCACTACTTTTTCCAAATATCTCACACTGAAAGGCTTGGTTATATAAACCTCTGCTCCGGAATCAATACCCCTTACCTGATCCTCCACCGTATTCTTGGCAGATAAAAGAATCATTGGTATATGTTTGCGCAATTTATCTCCCTTTATCAATGTAGTAAGAGAGATACCGTCAATGTCCGGCATCATAATATCCGATATGATTATGTCCGGTGAACTCTGCTCCAAACAAGACATCACCTCTGTTGAATTATTAATGGGAATTACATTATATTTATCAATAAATATTTCTGTAACAAACCATAGCATGGCCGAATCATCATCTATAATCATTATTGTCTGCTTATTCTTGTCATATTCAGGAATGACAATCTCAGGAACAGAACTGGTTTCCTCCATTTTTCGGGAAACGTTCTCTATAACAGTCACACTTGCATTACCAAAAAACTCATCACCCTCCGTAGCTTGCTCTATTGACAATTCAGGGAGAATTACAGTAAAAGTCGTTATATCATTAAGCACACTGGTTACGGTTATTTCTCCCTCTAACAATTTCACCATATTATTGCATATAGCCAAACCCAATCCATTTCGCGACGTTTCATGTGCTTTATTCTGGTCTTCAAAATTATCAAGTACGGTATATCTATCAAAAATCTTAGAAAGATCATCTTCTTTAATCCCTTTGCCTGTATTAGCTACAACAATATACAGCTTTTTGTCTTCAACATACACATCTACACTTATTTTTCCTTTGACTGATGCATATTTAAAAGCATTGGATATAAGATTAGTAATTATCTTATTCAAGCATCCCGAATCAGAGTTCCAATATATATTGTCGACTATATTTATTCTATAATCAAGCAGCTTATTACTTGTCAATTCTGAAAAAGGTTCAGCTATATTACGGGCTAATTCTGATATGGGACAGGATTTTATCTCTACTTTTTTATGTCCCGTCTCCAAACGTCTGAATTCAATTAGTTCTGCAATCAGACTATTCAGTTCCTCCGCATTATGCTTAATCAATTTGGCATATTTAATAATGAGGCTATCTGATTTGTCGTATGAAATAATCTTTTCGCAAGGACCATATATTAACGTCAAGGGAGTACACAGTTCGTGAGTTATATTAGTAAAGAATCGTAATTTTGATTCATAAACATCTTCGCGTTGTTTTCTTGTCAGCTTTTCTACGATATTCTCTTTTTTCATTCTATACCATTTAATACTCAGCCGTACAATACAGTAACCAACCAATAACAACAATAAAGTATAGACCACATATGCCAAAGTAGTCTGATACCACGGGTATGATATGTTTATCACAAGTGACTGAACCGCACTTTCCTTACCTGTAATATTATTCCTATACTTCACCAACAAAGTATATCTGCCCGGAGAAATATTGGTGAATGATGCGGAATTGGAGCCTCCATTGTCAATCCAAATATCACTAAGTTCTGCAAGTTTATAAAAATAAGTATAATCATTCCCATTTATATAATCTATAGCAGTAAACGATAAAGAGAAAAAATTTTGTTCATAATTCAAAGTTATATTTTTCCTACTATTTTCAATACTTACAAAATCATTTATATTATACTCTTTACCGAATATAGATAAGTTGCTAAATTGAATTTCCGGATTATAATCCAGTTTAGGAAATCCATTGACCGAAACAGTGACAAAACCGTTTATCCCTCCAAAAAACAAAGTGCCGGAAGGTATATGCTTGAAGTATGCCCCATCACTGAACTCTGTTACCTGAAGATCGTTCTGCTTCCAATATGTCTGGAAGGTATTCTCCGAAACATTATACTTTATCAATCCTCGATTAGTGCTCAACCACAAATTATTGTATTCATCCTGCAACATTCCATGTATCACATTCTTCGGCAAAACATTTGTCTTGTCAAATACATATCTATCTCTATCATAATAAATTCGGGCAAGCCCATAACTTGTAGCAAACCAATAGCTTTTGTCACTCTTTAAAATAGAAAACACATCGTTCAATGTCTGGCTTTCGCTTCCTTCATTTAAACTGTAAACTTCTATTTTATTGGTACGATTATTAATTTTATAGGCTCCATATCCTCTATTGCCAAACCAGATAATCGAATCGTTCTCCTTATAAGAGGTGAAAAAATAGTTGGAAGGAATTACACCATTATCAAACAAAAAGGTCGTATCTTTCTTCAATACCGGATTGCCGTCTTTTTCGCCAAGCTTAGCCTTTACAATCCCTTCACCCACCGTAGCAATCCAAAGAGTAGAATCATTAAATTCACAAACAGAATATACATATCTTAAAGGTTTGTTACCGCCTAAAATATCTATATTCTTTATACTACTACTTTTATATGAATAATAATTCAGACCATTTTCACTGCCTATCCATAAAATATCTTTCTTACCAGGTACTATTGTATAGACAGAGTTACTTTTTAACAAGCTATTATTCGTAAGAAACTGCACTGATTTTTCTCCTTCATTAACAGCCGCGTCATAATTTTCAATTTTCACAATGCCATTCCCTTTTGTTCCAAACCAAAAAGTACCGTATTCATCAATATAAAATGTTCTTATCGGCGTATTTAGATTGTATGGCAAATCTCTCAACAACGTCGTCCTGAGAGTATAGGAATCATTGTAATACATATACACCCCCTGCCCATCAGTACCCACCCATATAATATCCTGAAATTTATCTTTTTCTATACAAAAGATACCGGATTTGATATTTATATCGTGAATAGAATATCTATCTTTAGATTCTGGAATATGCTGCAAAACAATCAGTCCACTTGATTTAAAACCAATAAAATATTCACCTTTATGCTGAATTATAGCTGAAATTTCTCCGTACCGTTTTACTTCATCAGACAAATCATAGATATAATACTTATTGCAACTAGCAGGGTCATATTCATAAAGGGCATATTTATTATCCACAATATAAAAGGTATCGTCATCATAAAAACACCACATGACCTTCTCCTCATCATCAAACAGTTTTTTAGGTTCTAAAGAGATACTTCCATCAGGATTAGAATTGATTGAAAAACTAAGATTGTTTCCGCTTTTCATAAATATCCACAATATATTTCTTTTGTCAATAGCAACCTCGAGGATGTCATCTGCTATGAGGTTATCTACTTGTATTCCACGAAATTGCTGTTCCTCAGGCACATAATAATAAATGTAATTATCACTATTAACGACAAAGATTCTATTATCCGTACTATTCACTACCCAGTTTTTCCCCTTAAACTGCCTGAATGAATGTACCGTTTGAGAATACTTCTCCAAACGATCAAGACCATAATTGGTCTGAATCCACAAAATATTATTCTCAGCTTCCAATATACTCTCTACTATATTCCCAGACAATATCTTTTTCTTATCAATGGGGTTGTACAACTGAAAGTTCAGCCCATCAAAAAAGTTGACCCCCTCACAAGAACCAAACCACATAAAACCATCCCCATCCTGACAAATAGATAATACTGCACTATTGGAAAGTCCATTCTTGCTGGAATACTGCCGCAAATTATAAGCCGAAGAATAATTATTAAACAGAAATAACAGAAAGATAACAGAAACATGGATAACCAGATTATATCTTGTTCTCATAGAATTAAAATTAAAATCATTACAACTTTCTGTACGAAAGGAACTACACCAATCGCCACTAACTCAACACTCTTCATAAAGGAGTACAAACTATACCTTTTAAAAATCATAAAGCTTTTATAGGCTAATTTATCTCAAAATCTTATCGCAAAAATAATATTTTTATTCTTGTAACACCATACCTATTTAATAAAAAATAGGATTTAACTCTTAAAGGTATAAAGGAATGATATGGTGATAAAATACCATGGCTAATAACACAAACAAGACCAGTCAAAACAAGCTTGTCTTTTCCTGATTTAGCTAGACGCTTTTTCTTTTTATAACCGATATCAGTAGACGGTTCTTGGAATGTTGTACTGGTTTAGTAGCCACTTCTTCCCAAGCCCTGCTGATATAGTAGACACAGCAAAGTGAGTTGTCCTGATTCTGTTGACAGTCATCTTGCTGGATTTGCAGAACCCGTACTTGCTTGTCCGGCTTTGCAAAGATATTGCATCCTTCTTTTCATTGCTACTTGTGGAAGGATATTTTTTCTTCTTCCACATTTTCTTCTGTATTCCCTTCTCCAGATGCGCCACAGCAGGTATTTTATACCCGATACTCATATGCGGTCTGCGATGGTTATAGAAATGTATGTAGCGAGCTATGACATTTCTTGCATGCCCGATGTCGTTGAACCGGCCTCGAGGATGGCTGCTTTCCGCCTTAATAATCCCGTTGATACGTTCCGCAACGGCATTGTCGGTGGGTTTGTAGTCTTCCGTCATACTGACGGCAATGCCATGTTTCTGAAGAAGTGCCACATATGGGTCGCAACAGTATTGTACGCCACGGTCTGAGTGATGTATCAGGCCTATAAGATTTCACTTCCTTTCATTTCAACAGCCTGCTCTATAGCCTGTTGCAATGCATTGATGGTTGCCGATACCCATAAGGTGTCGGTAAGCACCCATCCCTGTATCTTATGGGAGTAAGCATCCGTAATCAGATGCAGATAACAGACTTCACCATTGGTAAGTGGTATATAAGTAATGTCACTGACCCACAAGTGGTTGGCTGAAGTCAAGGTCACTCCTTTGATTAAGTTCTTCCACTTGTGATAGCGATGGTTGGAGTTCGTCGTATGCCGGGTCTTGCGGGCAGGAAGCATCAAGCGGTGTAGGCATCCGTAATCAGATGCAGATAACAGACTTCACCATTGGCAAGTGGTATATAAGTAATGTCGCTGACCCACAACTGGTTGGCTGAAGTCAAGGTCAGTCCTTTGATTAGGT